>JAOABA010000004.1 GCA_026418625.1 Candidatus Kapaibacterium sp. | reverse complement strand
TTATGCCGTCAGCTATTGGCGAAACAGTTCTAACTGCATTGACTAAATTTGAACAAATATTATCTGAAGGAGCATTAATAATAATAGATAAGATTAAGTTGAGAGCGAGAATATTACCACTAAAGAAATAGAATCTCATCTTTAATATTTATTAATCAAGGAATATTTAAAAGAAGTTTTAATATGTCATTATCATTAAAAGCTTTATGAGAAAATTGAAATTTTAAAACTTATTCAATTCATCCAAACTTCGTTTTTCAGAGTTAAAGAATAAAATTTTTCGAATTAAAAATAATATTCCACGAGAAGATAAGTAGAAGGAGAAAAATACCAATATTCAGTTTTTTCTTTGCCGTAGAAATAGATTCCTCCAAACCTTAAATTCATATTTTCAAATATGCTATAAGCTGACAAAAGCGATGCATAACCGCTATTATCGTTCAGATTGGATAATAAACTTAAATTAAGACTGACAAGGGGATGAATGAGATAATTTGCACTTGCCATAACATAATTTTTATTCAGATTCTGAATTTCACACTTGAAAAGTCTCTCGAAATCATATTTTTCTTTATCGGTTGTTCCAGCCCCGTTAAATTGATATTCAATCAAGCAATAAAGTTTCGAGGTAAATTGATAATCCAATCCAAAAATGAAACGGACAAAGTTCGAGCTTATATCTGACTCATCAGAAGAAAAAAGGGCTTCACCACGAATACCGGCTCCAAAAAAATTACCAGCAAAATCGCCTCCAAGAACAATCCTTTTATCAAATCTTCCTGACATAATCGCCAAATCATATTCGCTGAAATTAGTCCTGAACCTTCCAGCAAAATTATAATCTGAAAATTTCTCTCTTAAATTACAGACTAATTCCAAATCAGTGAAAGAACCAAAGGAATATTTAAAGGAAACGGCATCGGCTCCATCTTTTTCGAATTTGCTGAAATTTGCAGGATTGATTGGATTGAATAAATCTGTCGGTTGCCAAATTCTTCCTGAACCCCAAGCTATATTTTGCCTTCCGATGATTAGAGTTGCATTTTCGAAGGATTGTTTAAAATATAATCTATCAATGAAGTGTGTGAGTATGAGACTTTTATTTGAAATTAATTTCCAATTTAGTTTAACAGCCTGTCTATTTGTTTTATCAGGGTTAATGAGTAATGGAGAGCTAAAATCCGAAAATAACAGATTTGTTTCGTGATGAAGCTCTAATCTTCCTCCATCCCAAAAATGAAGGACAGGTCGTATTCTTAATCTTGATAAATTCAGGAGCAAATTGTCTTTTTCTATTTCAAATCCAAGTTCTTTGTATGAATCATTTAACTTCTGATAAATACTCATATTATAAAGATATCCATTGAAGTTAAAATCAATTTCTGCCTTTGATGGAAGGGTTAAGAAAAATAAAAGAAAGAGAAAAATGAAATAGATTCTATTTAATTTCATCCTGAACAACCATTCCATCTTTCAATAAAATTAATCTTTTGGCTCTGTCTATAACATTTTTATCGTGAGAAGAAAAAATGAAGGTTATATTCTTTTCGGCATTCATCTTTTCCATTAAATCAAGCAAACTACTCGCTGATTTGGAGTCCAGATTAGCAGTTGGCTCATCAGCAAGAACAAGAATGGGTGAGTGAACAATAGCTCTTGCGACAGCTACTCTTTGTTGCTGCCCTCCACTGACTGAGTTCGGTCTTTTATTTGCAAGATCTGCAATATTAAGCTCTTCCATAACTTTCATTGCCCTTTCCTTCCTGTCTTTTGCAGACACACCTAAAAGCATAAGCGGAAATTCAACATTTTCCAAATTTGTTAAAACAGGAATAAGATTATATGCCTGAAAAATGAATCCGATTTTATTCAATCTCATATCTGAAAGCTCTGATTTTGATTTTTTGCTTAAATCTTCTCCAAGAAAATATACCGTTCCGAACGTGGGCTTATCCAATGAACCAATGATGTTCAGTAAAGTAGTTTTTCCAGAGCCTGAAGGACCAGCTATAACTGTAAATTCACCCTGCTCGAATTTTAAATTGATATCAAAAAGAGCCCTGACGGTCACCCCGTTGCTTGAATACTCTTTTGTTACATTTTCAACTTTTAAAATTTCCATAATTTTCTCTTTCTCCTAAACGAACCTAACAGCTTCAGAGGGCTGCAATCTTATTGCTTTTATTGCAGGAAAAATTCCCGCTATCATTGTTACGAGAGGTATAATCAGCAATGTATTAATGACAACGTTAATATTAAGTTCAGGGTAAATTAAATTTGGTAATCCGAACGAAGCCATACTTTCGGAAAACTTGCTCATATCAATGCCGTAAATAGACATCGGGTAATAAATTAATAAACCAACGATGAACCCCGTAATAGTCCCAATCAAACCCATAAACAAGGATTCATAAATAATCATTCTGACTAATTTTCCTCTTCTAATGCCGATTGACATAATAACCCCAAATTCGTTAATTCTTTCCATCACGGTCATTAACATTGTATTGACTACTCCGAAAAGAACAGCTATTCCAATGATTAAATAGATAATATAGCTCCATTGGTGGTAAACATCAAGAAAAGCCATCATCATAGGCATTATTTCCTGAAATGTTTTGACTTCATAAAGTTGGTTATCAATATTTTTCTTATCAAATTCAGCTAAAATATGATTTTTCAGTTCACTACTTTTTCTATAATCAGGAATACTGATAGCGATTTCGTGAATATTATCACCGATATTTAACATTTCCTGAGCATCAAGCAAAGGAACATAAACATTGATATTATCATATTCTGCGATGCCTGAACGATAAATACCAACCACTCTGAACATTTGAGAACTAACATTGCCATTTATATCAGATGCCACAGCAACAACTTTATCACCAATCTCGACTTCGAGCTTTTCTGCTACTTTTTTGCTTATTACGATTTCATTTCTACCGAATGATAAATATCTTCCATCAACAATTTTTTTGTGTATATCTGTTACATTTTTTTCCAATTCAGGTTTTAATCCAACAATAGAAACACCAGAGGAATTTGCGGCACTGCTAATCAATCCGAAGCATATTACTCTTTCTGTGTAGCCGTTTATATTTTCTAACTGTTTAACTATGGATGTAATTTGAGTAGAATTCGGAATAACATCCCCTACTTTTTTATTTTCTCTGAAACCGCTTTTATGAATTTGGACATTAGAATCGTGAGATTTAATTAGGTTATCAACCATTTGATTCATAATCCCTACCCCGTAACTGTCATTTATCAAAGATGATGACACTCCAACCACAATAGAAAAGATAACAATCAAAGATCTTCTCTTGTTTCTCCAGATATTTCGCCAAGCTAATTTTGCTATAAACATATTGATATCAAGTAAATCTAATTCCTTTTAATGCTTCCAGTTTGCTTATTCGATAAATTGGATAAATAACAGCAAGGAAACAAACGGCTAAAATGTAAGTAACAGTATAAACATATATATCAAATGTAACTGTTGTGTAAATTGCGGGCATAAAACCAAGCTCTTGATACATATCTGCAGTTACACCGGTAATTGCAATGGGGTTATAATAAACATAATAGTTCAATACAATTCCAATAACCAATCCAACGATTAAACCTATTAATGATATCAAGATTGTTTCGAAAATAACAACCCATATTAATTTAATATTTCTTGCTCCTAATGCTAAAATTACACCAAACTCTCTGAATCTTTCGGTAACTGACATTAAAATTGTATTGAGAATTCCAAAGCCGACAATTACAATCAGAATACCAAGAAAGATTAAAGAATTGGCACTATCCATATCCATAGTCTGTTTCAGTTCGGGCATAATTCTTGTCCAATCCGAGACTTCCAATTCTTTACTCAAATTCTTTTCGAGGTATTCTTTTGAATTTTTGATTTTGTCGAAGTCAGTCAAGGAAATCACAATGCTTGATATCCTGCCGTCAAGAGCGAATAATTCCTGAGCCGTTTCAATATGCATATAAACAATTCCGGCATCAGCTTCAGCTTGACCTGATTTCGTTACTCCGCCTATTCGAAGCTTCATATTACCCATAGAGCCATCAAAGCAGGATACAAGAACAACGATAGTATCACCCAGTTTAGCTTCCAGTTTTTCTAAAAGTTTTGCACCAACAACAATATCATTTTTATTTTCAGAATTGACAAAATTGCCTTCTTTTACTCTATCGCTTATTTTAGTAACCTTCTTTTCAGCCAATGGGTCAACTCCGAGAATCATTACTCCAAATGTATTATTTTTATGAGCGATAAGACCATCTCCAACAACTCTTTGTGTAAAGCTTTTTAAATAAGGAGTAGATTTTATGATTCTATTAATTTCATTGCTTGGAATGAAAGATTTTTTTAGAGTAGGATTGTCAATATAACCCTTGTGATTGATTTGTAGGTATCCTGTGTAGCTATCAACAGCATACTTAATATTTGTTAAATAGGTTCCATCGTTCATAGCTTTGCTCATCAGGGTCAGGAAAGTTGCAAAAGCAACGGCAGAAATTGTAATAATCGTTCTGCGTTTATTTCTCCAAAGACCACGCCAAGCCATTGTTAGTAAAAGCTTCATCTATTTCTCTAATTCCTTGAAGGAAAAAATTTTATCGGGAATATTAACATTAAATTTCACATCGTTATAAATAAATTCAGTATAGTGTCCGGGTTTCTTATTGTTGATTATTGTCCATTTAGTTGGGATTTTTCGTTTGTCCATTATTTTATAGTCAGTGAATGACATAGTCCGGTGCAAATTTCCTTTCTCGTCATAATATTGGATTAATGCTGGGAGGTAATCTGATTTTCTAACCCAATAATAGATTGTTCCCCAAACAACCGGTGCTGTTGGTTTGGGTTTCAGTTCGATTTTCCAGCAATCTTCACCTTGAATTTTTTCTTCGAAAAGGACTTTTAAATCATAATCATTCACTAAATTTGATTCTCTGACAAGGTCGTCATTTGTTAAGTCAGAGCCATTCCAAGATTGCAGCATCATCGAAGGTGGAATTTTTATTGTTGTCTCTGTGTTTTTAAGGTAATTCCACATTTCATTTTTAATTTTTAAGGTTTTATTTCCAGCTTCTTTTGCAGGTGAGTTAATAACTATTAGAGCCTTTTCATTTCCAACCCACCAAGATTCCATAACCACAGTCCTTTTAAAGTCAGGATTAACAACTGTCATAGTGAAGGTGCCTGTGCTGGTTTCACCTTTAATCATATCTTCTGCTTTTTTTATTATTTCTTCAGCGGTCTGCGAAGTAGCTGTTAGATTTGTGAATAGCAGGATGAAAAACAACGATAAAATTGACCTCAACATTATTAATTTTTTCATTTCTTTAAAAAAAAATTGACAACAAAGTAAATTACGAAAAATAGTAGTTAATGTTACAAAAACTAATTGCTAATTTTGTTCTTTATTTTTTTGTAATTATTAAACTTATGGAATTTCTTCGGGATATATCACTAAAAAGTCTTAATACTTTTGGAATTGATGCAAAAGCAAGATTTTTCCTTGAATTAAAACACGAGAGCGATTTAAATGGATTAACTGATAACATAAAAAATTCAAATATTTTTTGCCTTGGTGGTGGTTCAAATGTTCTATTTGTGAATGATTTTGATGGTTTAGTAATTGCAAATAATTTGAAAGGAATAAAAATAATAGATTCAAATGATGATTATGTTACTCTGGAAGTAGCGGCTGGTGAGAACTGGCATAATTTTGTAAGTTTAACTTTAAAAAACAAGTATTATGGTTTGGAAAACTTAGCCTTAATTCCGGGAAAAGTCGGTGGAGCACCAATTCAGAACATAGGTGCTTATGGTGCAGAACAATCAGAATTTTTCGTTTATCTTAAAGCTTTCGATTTGCTTGATTTTAAATTAAAGACCTTTTCGAAAGAAGAATGTTTATTCGATTATAGAACCTCTGTTTTTAAAAATAAGTTCAAGAATAGATATTTGATTATTAATGTCGCATATAAACTTTCACGAAAACCGAATCTTAACTTGAAATACAAAGAATTGGAAGAAGAAGTTAGAAAAATTCCTACGATAAATCCAGACCCAGAGTATATATTTGAAGCAGTATGCAGAATCAGACAAAGGAAACTACCAGATCCTACTATGATTGGGAACGCTGGCTCTTTTTTCAAAAATCCAATAATTGAAAAGGCAAAGTTTAATGAAATCAAAAATCAATATGAAGATTTTCGTGGTTTCGAAATGCCTGATGGCAGATTGAAAGTTTTTGCAGCTTGGTTAATCGAAAAATGCGGTTGGAAAGGCTATCGTGAAGGTGATGCAGGTGTTCACGAAAACCATTCTTTGATTTTAGTAAATTATGGAAATGCAAGCGGAAAAGACATTTTGAACTTAAGTAATAAAATAAAAGACAGTGTTCTTGAAAAATTTGATATTTTACTTGAACCCGAAGTCGAAATTGTGAAATAATCATTTAAATTTATTTGCTTTTATCTTAATTTTTATTATTTTTTGAACCTAAACAAATCAACAATAATTAAATGCTGAAAAGTTTACTAATAAAAAATTTTGCAATAATTGATAATTTAGAGCTTAATTTTTCAAAAGGGCTAAACATCATTACTGGTGAGACGGGAGCCGGAAAATCAATCATTGTTGATGCTCTAATGATGGCACTCGGAGAAAGAGCTTCCGCTGATGATGTTCGCTCAGGTGAGGCTAAAGCGGTAATCGAAGCCACATTCGAGAAAACTAATTTTGATTTGTTATCTTTACCTAATGATGAACTTAAAAGCATTTTTGACGATTTTGAAATTTCCTCAAATACTGATGAATTAATCATTCGCCGTGAAATACAAGCAAAAGGTAATTCAAGGTGCTTCATAAATGATACTCCGGCAACGGTTTCTCAACTGAAATTGTTTGGTGATTTTCTGGTTGATTTCCACGGACAGCACGACCATCAATTACTCCTAAAACCTGAAAATCATATTTTGATACTTGATGATAAAGCAAATCTTGATAAGCTGCTTTCTGAATTTTATTTATTAATTGATGAATTAAAGAAAGAAATTAAAAATTATCAAAAACTTCAAGAAGATAGACAGAATTTGAGTGAACTGACCGAGAGATATACTCAGGAACTAACGGAAATTGAGCAGGTTTCCCCAAAAGAAAACGAAGAAGAAGAATTAGAAAATCAATTAAAGAAAATTGAGAACTACGAACAGATTTTCTATTTGGTTAATTCAATTTTGCAAAATCTTTCTGAAGGCAACGAATCAGTCTATAATTCACTAAATCAGGTTGTGAAGGATTTTGAAAAATTGATTAAGTTCGAATCGAGTTTTGCAGAGCATTTAAATGAAATCAAAACTTCATTGATATCCATTTCAGAAATTTCGAATATACTGCGGGATTATGCAGCCAGCCTTGACTTTGATAATGAAATTTCAGCCGATGAAATAAGGCTCAGGCTATCAAAATTAAAAGCTTTAAGGAAAAAATACGGAAGTTATGAAAATATTTTTCAGAAAAGAGAAGAGCTGAAAAAGAACATTGAGATAGTTGATAATATCAACTTTGAAATTGAAAAATCAATGACAAAAATCCAAAAATTAAAAGTTGATTGTGGGAAAGTTGCAAAAAAAATATCTGATGAAAGGAAATCAGTTGCAAAAGTTATCGAAGATGAAATTCAAAAGACGCTCTTCGAGCTTGGTATGCCTTATGCAAAATTTAAAGTTCAAATAAATCAAAATCCAATTGTAAATGAAGAAATTCAAAAAGTTTTAACAGTTATTGTTGATGATGTGCCTTATGAAGTTTTTAATAATGGTATTGATAAAGTTGAGTTCTTAATATCAACTAACAAAGGTGAAGAGCTAAAAAGACTTTCTGAAATTGCTTCGGGTGGGGAAATATCAAGGGTAATGCTTTCGATTAAGAGTATTTCCTCAAATAAAAATAATTTACCGATTCTTATTTTTGATGAGATTGATATTGGTATTAGCGGTAGAATTGCGAGGAAAGTGGGTTTAGTTATGAGGAACTTATCCTCAAAAAATCAGGTTATAGCCATAACACATCTATCTCAAATAGCGTCACTGGCAGATCATCATATCCACGTTACCAAATTTGAAACTAATGGCAGAGCTAAAGTTAACGTTTCAATTCTGAAGGGTCAAGACAGAATAAATGAGATAGCAAGACTAATAAGTGGTGAAACCTTGACCGAAGCATCACTAAAGACAGCTGAGGAATTAATTGCAATTAATTAATTGAATTTTATGTATTATCATACATTTTTGGGGAAAGATGAATTATTTGAGAGGATAGCAAAGTCTTTTGAACCGACTCTTGTAACAAAAATAATTTCAGCTTATGAATTAGCCGAAAATGCGTATATTAACAAATACAGAGCAGATAAGATGCCTATCTTCTACCATATCACAAGAGTCTGCAAGATTTTGTTAGATGAATTGAAATTGCAAGAACCAGATTTAATTATTGCATCACTTTTGCACGATGTTTTTGTCAGCAAGACAGACATTAATCACAGTATTATTAGTTTTAATTTTGGTTATTATGTAACTTTTCTTGTCGATACTTTGACTGATGATTCAATAGATTTCAAGAATTCAAAATTTGATGGGAAAAGCTTGTTTGAGGTGGCTGGGGAGGATGGTTTAATTATAAGGTTAGCTGAAATTCTTGATGAAATGAGATGTATAGAATATAATACTGAAATCTTACCCATTCCATATTATACAAAAGTCTCAAAAATATATTTATCCAGAATTGAAAAAATAAATAATTCAAGTATTCAATACCTTGCAGACGAAATTAAAAAAGAAGGGAATAGACTTCTGCAGTAAACTATTCTGAATCTACTTTTTTAACATATATTTTACCTTTACGAAAAGCGTAGATTACAATTCCAGTGAAAGTTAGAATTGATGAAATAAGAGCAGCGAGTAAAATCATAATCTTTCTGTTTGGAGAAACACGAAGCAAAGGAGGATGTGCTTTATCAAGCGGCTCAACAGTAGGAACGTCGCTTTCTTCCTGAATTGCTTCCTGATATTTTTGTGTTTCGAGATACATATTAACTGATTCCAGTATTTTTTGGTCACGCATCAAGTTAGTATAGACTCTTATAAGAGTTGGCACCTCATTCAAAGGAATTGAAAAATCATCGCTTGAAGAAATACCACCTCTTTGAATTTTCTGATATTGTCTTCTTAGGTTTTCTACCTTTTCCCTGAATGGTTTCAACATAGGCGAATTTGGTTCATATTCCTGTTGCTTCAAGCTTAACTCTATTTCTGCTTTTGCTAATTCTGCACCCACAGTAACAGCACTCCCAAGAATAACCTTACTTTGTTCATCTATTTCTATAACTTTGTTTTTTTGTCTAAATTTTTCAAGCTCAGAATCAATAGAATCGAGAATGGTTTTCTTTTCAACTAACATTCTTTCGATAAATTGCCTTTTTCTTTTAGCTTTTGAAATAGTCTTTCTTTGATTTAGTAAATCTAATGCAGCAATTGCAGAGTTAGCAATGTCTGCTGAAAGCTTTTTAGCTTGTTCCACATCTTTTTTTGAGGCAAAATAGGGTGTGGCAATTCTTGTAGTTATGAGAATTAGACCGCTTCTTTTAATTTCAACCTTGAGCAACTGACTAACATTCCAGTAAAGTAATTCTTCGTTAGGAACCTCGAACCAAGGATGATTTCGGAGTTTAAGGGTATCAACAATTGTTTTTGCAACTTCTCGACTTTTTAAATATTCCTGAAACAATTGGATTTTACTGGGTTGATTTACCCCGCCTATTGAAATACCACCCGAAAGACTCTGAAGAAAGCTTGTTAAACCTCCAACAGCACCGGCATCTTCTGGTGGAATAATTGAGGCTGTTGCTTCAAATTCTTCGGGAGCAATAAATGAATAAATAGCTACAATCAGAGTGATTGCACTAACAATAATCAAAAAAATTTTTTTATGAAATTTTAATAAATTTAATAAAGTTCCGATTGAAAATTCCTGATTTGTAAATTCTTGTTTATTTTTCATATACAAATTAAATTAGAATCTCATAATAGCTAATACGACACCAGCAACAGTTACCAGTTGTGTTACAATAGTCAGAGCAGTTGTAAAAATTTGCCAGAAAGTAGTTTCAGACTGGGGTGGAACGAGAATATTATCACCCGGTTCAATTTTATAGTTTCTGTCTTTAGCTAAATATTGTTGTCCTTTAGCCTTAACAATTATTGTTTCGTCAGGGTCAGCACGAAATCCATAACCACCAGCAAGTGAAATGTAATATTCATAATCCATTTGGGGTTTGAAATTGACCAAACCGGGGTTGTTAACTCTGCCCTGAACATTAACAAAATACTTAGTATAAGGAATATGAATTGAGTCCTGATGAAATAAAATAATATTATCGGGGCTTTCTTTGTCAATTAGAATTTTTTTGAAATCAATAGACATAATACCTTTGATTTCAGCTGCTCGAGCTTGAAAATATCTCAATTCATTTTGAGACAACTCGTTGTAAGGAATCCTTCTTAATCTTTCCATTTCTTTATCTTCTGATTCCTTCTCGCTATAACGAATAAGGCTTGCACTTTCGATATTAGCATTTTCAGTAACTCCACCGGCCTTTTCTAATATATCGCTAACGCGAGTAGTTAAACCATCAATAGCATATTTTCCGGGATAATAAACTTCGCCCGTAATGGTAGCGTATCTATTCTCAATCCAATCAGGGCGTCTTTTAATGATTACTCTATCACCAGCTTTTAATGCTATGTCCCCGGGTAATGGATTATTTGTATTAATTATAGAATGCCAATGGTTCAAATTAAGATAAGTTGAATAGAGCCTTTTGTTTTCGTCTATCCTTACGAGTTCAACTGAATCCAAGAAAGAAGTATTAAAAAAGCCTTTTCCGAATTTTATGAGCGTTGACAAAGAGTCAGTTTCTGTATATTCAAAATCGCCGGGTGAAGGCACTTCGCCATAGATGCTGATAATTTCGTTCTCATTCCTTTTGGGAATAATAATTTGATCGCCACCGAGGACATAGGGATTAGAATTTTTGTCACCGAGAAGAAAATATCTCAAAAGGTCCACCTTTTTCTTTGTCTTCCCGTCGTTTTGTAGCAAAATTATTCTTCTAACCGACGCAGATGGTTTGAGACCTCCAGCTTTGTCAATTATTTCTGATACTCTATCTACGGCGGAAGCAGATACTATAGCACTTTTCTGAATTGCACCACTGACAGAAACCTTGAATTTCCTGAGTTCTTTAAGTCCAACAAAAATATCAGTTGCTTTTATTGAACTATTGACCTTATCGAAAATTAATTCTTTTGCTTTTGCTAATGACTGGTTTTTCAGGTCAACAACACCTATTTCAGGAATGAATAACTTGCCTTCTGGGGTAATTGTTAAATCAATTTGTTTTGACTTTGTGGATAAATAAGATAGCGTTAAAATATCATTTGGTCCAAGGATGTATTCTTCAGGATTGATTTCTTTTTCCATTAAACCCGCTGTTTCCTTTACAATTCTTTCAGCAGTTCTATAAGCTAAAGTATCAAATTCCTTTTCTTTTGTCCCAGTAATATAATAGTTATCATCCTGAGAAAAAGAAATAAATGAAGTTAAAAATGTTATTATTAAACTTAATTTAAAAATTTTCATTACGAAAACATAATTATTTAATTTAAAAATCTACTTTAAAAACAAAATAATTTACAAAATTACTAAAAGATTAAACTTCAAATTAACTATTTTTATTCTTTTAGAAGTTATCATAATTCATCAATTGATTTAACTGAGAAACGTTACTATGATTTTAAAAAAATGAATGATTAACTTTATGCTTGACGAACTTCTAAAATGTGCCAAAGAAGCTGCTTTGTTAGCGGGGAGTATTATCAAAGAAGGTTTCGGGACATCTTTCAAAATTGAAAATAAAGAAGGGAAAAACAATTTAGTAACTGAATACGACAGACTCTCGGAAGAAGCTATTATTAATAAAATTACCACCCAGTTTCCTGATCATAAATTTTTAGCAGAGGAGAGCGGGAAATCGGGATTTCAGAATTCTGATAATATCAGATGGTTGATTGATCCGCTTGACGGGACAGTGAATTTTGCACATCAATTGCCAATATTTAGCGTTAGTATTGCTGCTGAGTTGAATAAAGAGTTACTGGTTGGAGTAATCTACAACCCAATTTTAGATGAGCTATTTTATGCAAAAAAAGGTGGTGGGGCTTTTATGAATGGATTGCCTATTAAAGTATCAGAAACAACATCGCTTGACACATCTTTTTTGGTAACTGGTTTCCCTTATAATGTTGATAAAGATCCGGGGTATTGCGTAGAGCAGTTTATAAGCATTATCAGGCGAGGAATACCAATTCGAAGACTTGGTTCAGCAGCTTTGGATTTGGCTTACGTGGCTAATGGTCGTTTTGATGGTTTCTGGGAAATTGAGCTAAAACCTTGGGATGTTGCAGCTGGTGTTTTACTC
This sequence comes from Candidatus Kapaibacterium sp., assembly GCA_026418625.1. Taxonomy (GTDB): domain Bacteria; phylum Bacteroidota; class Ignavibacteria; order Kapaibacteriales; family UBA2268; genus CALHRB01. The sequence continues at coordinate 65,340 of JAOABA010000004.1, read as the reverse complement.
GTTAGGGAAGCGGGTGGCTTAGTTACTCAGTATAATAATGATCATTATTGGGTTGAGGATTTATCAATGCTCGCAACAAACGGAAAAATTCACAAAGAAATTTCTGAAACACTTCAATCCTGTTATATAGAGTTGTCAAATGGATATTAAAATTACTTATATGTCTGGTGCAGGTAATCTCTTTACAGTTATTGACAACAGAGATTACAAGTTTAGTAAAGAAACATTAAAAAAGTTATCTCCAATTTTATGTTCATTGAAATTTTCAACCGAAGGCTTGTTAGCTTTAAACAAGAGTGATGCTTATGATTTTGATGCAGATTTTTATAATCCTGATGGATCTTCAGGTGTAATGTGCGGAAATGGTGGTAGATGCTCAGTTCTCTTTGCTGGTCAGTATAATTTTTTGGAAAATCTGGATAAACCTTTGATAAAGTTTTCTATGGCAGGTGATGTATATAAAGCTAAATTAGAAAATGAAAAAGTGAGTTTATATATGCCTCCTCCTAATAAAATTGCACAAAAAATTAAAATAGAAGAAGATTTTTTCACGGGTTTGACAGATTATATTAATGTGAATTCTGACCATATCGTTTTTAATTATAATGATCTCAATATTAATGAAGACTTCTTCGAATTTGATTTAGTTAGTTTTGCAAAGCCATTAAGATACTTGGCAAAAGTGTTCCCAAATGGAACTAATGTTAATGTTTATTTTATTGATAGTGAAAAAAATATCCATTTAAGAACTTATGAAAGAGGAGTAGAAGCTGAAACTGGTGCTTGCGGAACTGGTGCTACTTCGACTGCTATTTCAATAGCATTAGGTGGTTTGTTTAAATTTCCTATTGATATTATACCTAATAGTCGGAAGACATTAAGAATAGACTGTGTCGGATCTTTTCCAGATAACATTGAAAATATGATTCTACAAGGTTCTGCCGAAATTATTGGCTATGATCTGATTGATGTAAATATAGAGGATTTATAATGATGAATAAATTTAAAAATTTGCTTAACTCAGAAATTGAAAACATTTTAGAAGAAATCATTTCTATCAGAAGAACAATACATCAAAATCCTGAACTTTCGTTTGAAGAAGTTAAAACTGCGGAGCTAATTCGCCAATTTCTTAAAAAAAAATCAATTAAATATGATATTTTAGCAGAAACAGGGACAATAGGTTATATTGGCAGTGGAAGTCCTTGCGTTGCTTTAAGAGCTGATATTGATGCCCTCCCAATAAAGGAAGAAACCGGACTGGATTTTTCATCTAAATCTGTGGGCATTATGCATGCCTGTGGTCACGATATGCATACTTCGATTTTATTGGGTGCTGCTTCAATTCTGAAAAAGTTTGAAGATAGTATTACTGGGACTGTTAAGTTGATTTTTCAACCTGCTGAAGAAAAATTGCCCGGTGGAGCTATCAAGCTTATAAGTGATGGAGTTTTAGATAATCCAAAACCAGATTTTGTATTTGGTCAGCATGTTGATCCAGAAAAGGAAGCAGGTATTGTTTCAATTTCTGAAGGAACAATTTTGGCATCAGCAGATGAGCTTTATATTACATTACTCGGCAAACAGACTCATGCCGCACAACCACATCTCGGTAACGACTTAATATTAGCCTCATCAAGCTTGATTATGAATTTACAAAGTATTATTTCACGCAACAGAAACCCCCTGCTTCCCGGTGTATTATCTATAACTGCAATTAATGGTGGTTCTGCTACAAATATTTTACCAGATAAGGTTGAAATTAAAGGAACACTGCGTTCATTTGATACTAACTGGAGAAATCAAGCTTTGACATTGATAGAAAAGAACTTAAAAAGTATCTCAGAAATATTTAATATTGAATATAAATTTAACCCAATTCTTGGTTATCCACCGCTCAAAAATAACCATAAAGCGGTAGAGCATATCAGAAGAATAGCTTCAGAATATTTAGGCTCTAAAAATGTTCAAGTGTTTGAGCCAAAAATGTGGGCTGAGGATTTTGCATATTATGCACAATTAATACCTTCTGCTTTTTGGTTTTTAGGGGTAAAACCCAAAGGAACCACAAATATTGTTCCTTTGCATAATTCTCGTTTCAACCCTGATGAAAATGCTATTAAGTCGGGAATAGCAATAATGACTATGGCTGCCTATGTTTATTTAAAAAAATAGAATATAAGCTATTCTTTATAAAAATAGACATTTTGACCAATATCAATATTATAGGATTTTGCAGCATTACCTTCTCTAATGCCAACTTCAATAAATCCACTGCTACCAATATAAATCAAAGGTTCACCGATTTTAACATCTGAAAATGTGTTTGATAGTCCCTTGATTTTTAAGTTTCCGCTTTCGAATACCCAAATCGGGGTTTGGGGACTAGATTTTGCCTCTTTAATAATAGTATCAAATGATAAAGAAGTGATTATGTTTCCGAAAATATCTATTTCAATTACTTCACCGTGCCAAACTCCTTGAACGTCAAGAAAACACTGAGGATTAGGTATGATAACAACATCACTTGTTGGAATTTTTTTTCCAACTTCTTCTAATTTTTTTCCATTTGCTATATGTGCTGCGACCGGTGCAAAAATATCCCTACCGTGAAAGGTTGAACTTATTGATTTCAAATGATACTCAGTATTTTCCAAAGAGTAGAAATTTTTTACTTTTATACCTTTAATAACATAACTTAAAATTCCATTATTTGGAGCGAGAAAGTATTTACCATTCAAAAAAGTGCCAATTGCTAATCTATTTGAACCTACTTCAGGGTCTACGACACATACAAAAATTGTTCCTTCGGGGAAAAATTGAAAACTATTCATCAATACAAAAGCCCCTTGTTTAATATTCTGTGGTATTATTGAATGAGTAATATCAATAATTTCTGAATCGTTGGAGATACTTTTTATTACACCTTTCATAACTCCAACAAAGTTGTTTTTTAATCCGTAATCTGTTAATAAAGCAATTATTTTTCCCATATTTATATGTAGTCATATAATTTATAATTTTATCAAATTTACTAAAAATATCATTCAATAAAGAATAAAATTTTATTCTGATTAGAAAACTGAATAAATTTTTATATCTGGTAATGGCTTGAATTATTAAATAACAACAATGATAAAAATCTCAAACAGTCTCTTATTTGTGTAATTCCAAAACATTAGCTAATTTAAATTTTTTATAAATCAAATTATAAAAGGAATAAAAAATGTATGATAATTTAAAGAAAACAGATAGTGATGTTTTCAATGCTATTAGTAATGAATTCAAAAGACAATCTGAAAAGATTGAATTAATTGCAAGTGAGAATTTTACATCCACATCGGTTATGGAAGCCCAGGGCTCAGTTCTAACAAACAAATATGCCGAAGGTTATCCGGGTGCAAGGTATTATGGAGGATGTGAATGGGTTGATGTCGCTGAAAATATTGCTCGGGACAGAGCCAAACAGCTTTTTGGTGCAGCTTATGCAAATGTTCAACCCCATAGCGGTAGTAATGCAAATATGGCTGTTTACTTCTCATATTTGAAGTATGGCGATACAGTTATGGGAATGAGTTTAGCACACGGCGGTCATTTAACTCACGGCTCCCCAGTGAATTTTTCAGGAAAGTTTTTCAATTTCATTCCTTACGAACTCGATGAGAAAACCGGTAGAATTGATTTTAATAAAGTTGAGCAACTTGCACTTCAGCATAAACCAAAAATGATAACTGTCGGGGCTTCTGCTTATCCTCGAGAAATTGATTTTAAGGCATTTAGGGAAATAGCTGACAAGGTCGGTGCATTTCTTTTTGCTGATATAGCCCATCCAGCGGGCTTGATTGCTAAAGGATATCTTCAAAGCCCGATAAAATATGCACACGTAATTTCAAGCACGACACATAAAACCCTCAGAGGACCAAGAGGTGGTATTATTCTACTTGGGGAAGATTATGAAAATCCATTTGGAATAGTTGCACCAAAATCAGGCAGAGTAAAGAGAATGGGCGAAATTATTGATTCTTGGGTTATGCCCGGAGTTCAAGGTGGTCCTTTGATGCACGTTATAGCAGCAAAGGCTGTTGCTTTTGGAGAATGCCTCAGCGATAAATTCGATAAATATATCAAGCAAGTGATGGCAAATGCAAAGACTTTGGCTGAAGCTCTTATGTCCAAGGGTTATAACCTCGTTAGTGGCGGAACAGACAATCACTTAATGTTAGTTGATTTAAGGAATAAGAATTTAACAGGGAAACAAGCTGAGAAAGCCTTGGACGAAGCAGGAATTACAACAAACAAAAATGCAGTTCCTTACGACACTCAACCACCATTGGTTACTTCAGGTATTCGTTTAGGAACACCTGCCGTTACTACAAGAGGTATGAAAGAAGCTGAAATGAAACAGATTGCCGAATTCATAGACAAAGTATTGATGAATGTTGATAATCTTGATTTATTAAAATCTATTAAAGAAGAGGTTAGGGAATTTACGTCGAGATTTCCTCTATTCCAAGAAGACTGACATTAAGTTAAGTTTCTTTTGAACTTGTTTAAATTATAATACTACTTTGGTAACGTTTCGAAATTGAAAGAAACACAAATTGTTACCTCAACGGAGTGAAGGGTTAAGTGAAAATCCTTAATGGAAATTATTTTTAAGAAAACAAGAAACTATGCTTGAACCGATAATAAATTTTCTGCAAGGGGCGAATTTTCCTGCTATTTACTTTTTGTTATTTGCATTTTTAGTTACTTATATTGAAAATATCTTTCCACCTTCACCAAGTGATGCTATCCTTTTATTTCTTGGAACATTCATTGGAATTGGAACTGTTAGTTTCATACCAATGTTGATTTTTTCTACAGTCGGCTCATCGCTTGGATTTATGACTATGTTCTGGCTGGGAAGGAATTTCGGGCATAAAGTTATAGAGCATAGAAGATTAAAATTTATTACTCCAGAAACAATAGAGAAACCAAGACTTTGGTTCGATAAATATGGCTATTGGGTTATAGTTGTTAACAGATTTTTATCAGGGACAAGGGCTGTAATTTCCTTTATAGCAGGTTTGTCCGATTTAAAATATTTAAATTCAATTATTTATTGCACAATTAGTTCAATCGTCTGGAACTTCATCATCTTATATTTAGGAATGACATTCAGCGAAAATTGGAGAGAGGTTGACAAATTTTTAGACCTCTATGGTAAAATCGTGATGATTGTCATTATTGTAATAGCTGTTATTCTGACAATCCGTTTTTTTATCAAAAAGAAAAAAGCAACAGAGCAAAAGTAAATCAAACTCTACCTATCAAATCATATTCTTTGGCTTTCTCGATATGAACATCGTAGAAATGACCTATTCTCAAAGGTTTTTCGGAAAAAACAATAACATTATTATCAACATCAGGCGAATCGTGTTCAGTTCTGCCGATATAAGTTCCTTTGTTTTTTCCGTCTATGATTACCTTTAAAGTTTTTCCAATTTTGGACTTATTATAATTGAGGGAAATTTTCTGCTGAAGCTCCATTAACAGATTTCTTCTTTGAACTTTGACGTTTTCAGGGATATTGTCTTCTAATTTGTAAGCGTGAGTATCTTCTTCGTGAGAATAAGTGAAAACACCAACTCTTTCGAACTTTTGTTCTTCAATGAAATCATAAAGTAGATTGAAATCTTCTTCACTTTCATTCGGATAACCCACAATGAATGTTGTCCTGAAAGCAACATTATCGATTTTGTTTCTGATTGTATCAATTAATTTTCGGATTCTTCCTGAACTAATGCCTCTTCGCATTGACTTAAGCATCTTATCGGATATATGTTGCAAAGGAATATCAACATATTTGCAGATATTAGGTTTTGAATTAATTACATCAAGCAGTTCTTCGGGATAACCTGTGGGATAAGCATAATGTAGCCTAATCCATTCAAGCCCTTTGATATTGCTGATTTTATCGAGAAGCTCAGTAATTTTTCTACTTCCGTATAAATCCACACCGTAATAAGTGGAGTCCTGAGCAATCAGATTTATTTCTTTAACGCCTTTTTCAACTAAATAATGAGCCTCTTCCAAAATTGATTCAATTGATTTTGAAATATGCCTGCCTCTTATGTGCGGAATGGCACAGAATGAACAGGTGTGGTTGCAACCCTCAGATATTTTTAAATATGCGTAATGTCTTGGAGTGAATGTCAGCCTTTCGCTCGGCAGAACGTATTTCAACTCATCATTTTTTAGAAATTTTACTATGCTGTTATAATCATTCAAACCGAAAAAACGGTCAACTTCGGGGATTTGCTCTTCTAATGCATCTTTGTATCTTTCGGAAAGGCAGCCCATAACGATTATTTTATTCAGAAGACCTTGATTTTTCATTTCACGGGCTTCCATAATTAGTTGGATGCTTTCTTCTTTAGCGGGTTTGATGAAGCCACAAGTGTTGATTATAACAGTGTCGGACTTTTTTAAATCCTGAGTAACTTTAATATTATTTTTGGTTAAAATACCGTTTAGTTCCTCGCTATCCACCAAGTTCTTGCTGCAGCCCAAAGTCAAAATTGTAACGTTATTATTTGATTGCTTGTTTTTCATTTTAAAAAGAGAATAATAAAATTAGGTATAACGAAAATAAGAAGGAAAAAATATTTTTCTTATTATTTCAAGCGTCCTAAAATTAAATTGAATAATATTATTTATATTTTTAAATTTGTTCTTTTATGCTAACCATTCTTGATTGTTATGGAGCAAATATTCAAAGAAATCCCCGAAGATTTTTACAATGCCGCTTTAGTTATTATTTTCTCGTTATTAATTGGACTTGAACAAAGAGGATTGTATAAATCCACACCAGAAAAGGAAATTTTTGGGACTGACAGAACATTCACTTTTATTGGGATTCTTGGTTTTGTTTTGTATATCATATCACCAAATAATTTGATACCTTTTTTAGGTGGTGGTTTCGCTATCACTATGCTTTTTAGTGTTTTTTATTACCAAAAGGTAAGAAATACAAATCAATATGGAATTACAAAGATAATAATAGCACTTATCACTTATTGTATAGCCCCATTAGTTTATACTCAACCTAAATGGTTGGTTCTTATAATAATCGTTACAGTTCTGATATTTGTTGAACTCAAGGAATGGTTTACTGAATTTTCCGAACGCATTAGTATTCAGGAATATCAGACATTAGCTAAATTTCTCATAATTGCTGGAATTATCCTTCCTTTATTACCAAATACACCAATAATACCTTTTATAACAGTATCGCCTTACAAAATCTGGCTGACTGTTGTAGTTATTTCATCACTTTCCTACCTTAGTTATATACTCAATAGATATATTGTCAAGAAGGGAGGTATCCCAATCTCCGGAATTTTAGGAGGATTATATAGTAGCACAGCTGCTACAGTAATTCTTTCGAAAAAAAGCAAAGAAACAGGTAGTCAGCCTAAACAATTTGCCAGAGGTATTGTTTTCGCTACAGGCTCAATGTATATAAGAATTTTAGTTCTTGTTTTCATTTTCAATTACGAGCTTGGTATTATTCTAATTCCTCATTTTATTTTTTTATCAGCTATTAGCTTCCTTCTTGGTTTTCTATTCACTCATTCAAAAGATAAATTGGAAAGTGAGAAAAGCGAAGACACTTATTTTGATAAAAATCCACTTGAAATAAAATTTGCCATTCTCTTTGCAGTGCTATTTATAGTTTTTTCTCTTGTTACATATTTTGTTATTCAATATTTCGGAAATGCAGGTATAAATGTTCTCTCTTTAATAACTGGAGTAACAGATATTGATCCATTTTTACTAAATCTTTTTCAAGGAAAATTTTCACTTCCATTAAATTCAATTGGTGCGATTGCTTTACAAGCAATATTGAGCAATAATGTTTTAAAACTTCTATATTCATATTTTCTTGGAGACAAGAATTCATTAAAACCTGTTTTCAAAGCTTTTTCTTTTATCATTTTATTTAATTTTTGCTCAATATTTCTTTTGTGGTATTTCTATTAAATTTAATTATTCAAGTGACATTAAACGTTTTTTTATTTCTCTAAGGCATAGTTATGATTGATTGTTCCTGAAAAAGATGGTTATCTGTTATCTTGTCAAAAAAGAAAAATCATAATCTTCACAAAAACTTGATTAAATAAGATTTTAAAATGAATGCGACAGAGCATCTTTACATAGGCTTAAATTAAGGTTCTATAGCAAATCTATACAAAAATATAATCCTATGATTTTTTTAATTCAAATTCATTTTTCATTTTTACATTGGATAAATGAAGTAATTATGAAAAATGTAATTGAATATGAATATCAGATTTCTTTGATTAATCTGATAATAAAATCAACAAGCGACATTCTGATGTTAATCAGAACAAAGAGCGAAGTTGACGGTTCGCTTTTTAATTCTATTACTATGATTTTCATAATGCTTCAAAAAATTGTAAGATTACTACCAGAGGTTCTCAACAATCAAACAAGATTCGAATTTCTTAGAAATGAACTTGTTACAAGCTCTGACTCACTAATTAGCAGTTGGAGGGATAAGAACTCAGAGATTGAAACTCTTAATGATAGATGGACTGAGTTTGTCTTCTGGTGGAGAGAATACGAATCAGGTATATCAAAAATTCAAGAATCAAAGCATACTATATTTCTCTCTTTGAATTAAAAATTCTTCAATATCTCACTCGTCTAATTCACCTGTTTAATTAACTTAATTTGAATATGAATCAATATCATAGAAGCGGTTTTTTTGGTCGGTTTTCAATTTTTCCACCTGTAATGAAGACATTGATAATTATCAATCTCATAGTCTTCATACTTGAAAAATTATTTCTTGACCGTTTGACCTTTGGGGATATGTCAATTGGATATATTTTCAAGGTGTATTTCTATTTGTGGCCTGTTTTCGAAACAAACAATTTTCAAATTTGGCAGCTACTAACATATCAGTTCATTCACGGTGATTTGTGGCATATATTCTTTAATTTATTCGCACTTTGGATGTTTGGGGCTGAGCTTGAGAATGAATGGGGTTCAAGGAAATTTCTTGTTTATTACTTGCTAAGTGGAATCGGAGCAGGTTTAGTTCAACTTTTCATTGCGCCAATGTTCGGAACTGCCGCACCAACAATCGGAGCATCTGGGGCTGTTTTCGGAATACTTGTTGCCTTCGGTTTGAGTTATCCCAACCGTCCAATATTTATGTTCCCAATTTTTATTCCAGTTCCTGCTAAAATATTTGTATTGATTTATGCTGGAATTAATTTATTGATGGGAATTTCGGGAACGGGAGGCAATGTTGCTTACTTCGCTCACTTGGGTGGAGCTTTAACCGGATTTCTTCTTTTTAAATTTGGAGATAGAATCGGATTATATAGATTTTTTGATAGAATCTTTTCAGGTAGAAGAAGACCTCTAAATTATTACGAAGAAGACCGAAGCAGGGTTTATCAACCCTTCCCCGGCGAAAGAACTGCAGCCTATCATACTGGAAGAAGTCAAAACGACTTTGTTTCTTCGGTTTTTAGTGTAAACGGCGAAGAGATTACTCAGGCAAAGATTGATGAAATATTAGATAAAATTTCAGAGTCAGGTTATCAAAACCTAACTGACAGAGAAAAAGCAATTCTTTTTGAATTAAGTAAGAAAATCAAATAAAACCATTTCATAACATTTAATCAATTAAATAATATAAACAAATATTATGATTAAGAATAATTTTGAACGAAGACAAACTCGAAAGATAATGGTCGGGAATGTTCCTGTTGGTGGAGGTTCCCCGGTTTCAGTCCAAACAATGACCAAGACCAAGACTAGTGATGTCGAAGCTACCGTAAATCAAATCTTAAGATGCAAAGAAGCCGGTGCTGATATTGTAAGAGTTACGGTCAATGACAAAGAAGCAGCTGCAGCAATTGGCGATATTGTGAAAAGTGTTGATATACCAATTGTTGCTGATATACATTTCAATCATATATTTGCTCTTAAATCAATTGAAGCTGGCGTAGCAAAGGTCAGAATTAATCCCGGTAATATCGGAACAAGGGAAAGAATAAGAGAAGTTCTAAACGCAGCTAAGGATAAAAAAATACCAATTAGAATAGGTGTGAATTCAGGTTCACTCGAAAAAGACTTACTCGAAAAATATGGCTATCCAACTGATGAAGCCCTTTATGAAAGTGCTATGAGGCACGTCGAACACGCTACTTCAAACGGTTTTGAAGATATTATTATTTCTGTAAAATCAACAAGCGTCCCACTTATGATTTCAGCTTATAGGCTTATTGCTCAAAGAACTGATTTCCCATTACATCTTGGCGTTACAGAAGCCGGAAGAACAAGGGTTGGAACGATAAAATCCTCTGTCGGTATTGGAACTTTGCTTGCCGAAGGAATTGGAGATACAATCAGAGTCAGTTTAACTGATGAACCTGAGCAAGAAGTTGAAGTTGGTAAAGAAATTCTTCGCTCACTAGGCTTAGCTCAAAGAACTGTTGAAATAATATCCTGCCCAACTTGCGGAAGGCTTGATTTTGACTTATTCAAAGTAACAGAAGAACTTGAGAAAAGATTGCACGGTATTAAAAAACCGGTTAAATTGTCAGTCCTTGGTTGTGCAGTAAACGGACCCGGAGAAGCTAAAGAAGCCGACATCGGAATAGCTGGAGGTAAAGATGGAGGAATTCTTTACATTAAGGGTGAGATGGTTAGGAAAGTTAGAGAAGATGAACTTGTTGATGCTGTTTACGAAGAAGTAATGAAGTTTCAACCCGGTGATTGATTTTTAAAGAATCTGTCATACCAGAGAGCAAGTTCTATCAACATAAAAATCTTGGTTCCGTTGTTTTGTTTCTCATTTTTATGTTGTTTAATAAGGAAATCAATATAATCCTTGTTAAATAAATCATTTTTGAGCAATTCGCTGTTATTTATTACGGAAAAAGAATAATTATACCATTGATTCCTGAGCCATTCTGTTACCGGAGCCCAAAATCCCTGTTTTTTTCTGTGAATTATTTCATCGGGTATGATGCCTTTGACTGCATTTTTGAGTATATATTTTGTAATTTTTCTATCGGGGGCTTTAATTTCGGGCTTTATTGACATTGTGAATTCAATCAATCTATGGTCGAGGAATGGCACTCTTGCTTCAATACTATGAGCCATACCAATTTTATCAACACGCATTAGCAAAATTTCAGGAAGTCTCTCGGTTAATTCTACAAAGAGAATTCTTTGCAAGTAGTCAATGTCAGGTGATATTTCAAGGGCTTGTCGGTGCATTGAATCTGCAAATTCAATAGGAATTTCGATTAAATTGTGATAGTTAGTATTTAAAAGGGATTCAAGTTCAGTTGGGGAAAAAACCGAAGCACCACCCCAGTATAATTGATGACCGAAAGCACCTCGTCTGAAATATTCAAGTATTTGATTATTTTTATTTTTTAGTAATGGTTTTAATGTGTAATAGATGGACTTTCTGATAGCAGGGGGGAGTTTAGTAAAAAATTTCCAATAGCTTTTCTCGAAAAGGAACTCCCGCAACATCCAAGGATATCCAACAAATTGCTCATCGCTTCCTTCACCAACTTGAACTACAATGGTTCCAGAGTCTCTTGTTAACTTACTCAAAAACCATAAAGGAATGCAAACAGGGTCACCGTTGGGCTCGTCTTCGTGCCAAGTAAGTTCCTGCAAAATTGGTAATGAGTCATTATCATCAATTAATATTTCGTGATGATTTGTCTTGAATAGCTTCGAAACTAATCTGGCATATTCCAGTTCATTATATTTTTCAAGCTCTTTGAAACCGACAGTATATGTATCAACTGGTCTATCCATCAATTCTGACATTAAAGCTACATTCAAACTTGAGTCGATGCCCCCACTAAGAAAAACACCAAAAGGAACATCGCTCATCATCCTGTCTTTTATGGCTATTTTAAGAATTTTTAAAATCTCAGTATTGATTTCAGATAAACTAAGTCTATTATAGCCATTGAAGTTGATTAATGGAGACCAATATCTTTCTAATTTATATGAGCCATCATCTTTAAGGATTAAAAAATGACCAGCTGGAATTTTATGAACTCCTTTAAAAAGTGAAGAGCGGTTACTGCTCATTCCATAATTCAGATAATTTATGAGTTCATTTTTATCAATTTCTTTAGAATAAGAAGGATGTTCCAAAATGGATTTGATTTCAGAGCCGAAAATGAAATTTCCGTCTGCAAAAGTAAAATAGAATGGCTTTTTGCCTACTCTGTCCCTTGCACAAAATAATTCCTTGGTTTCATCATCCCAGATAGCAAAGGAGAACATTCCAAAAAGCTTATGAATTACATTTTTTCCGAATTCTGCATAACCATATAATATTGATTCAGTATCAGTGCGGGAGCGGTATTTGTAGCCTTTGGATTCTAATTCCTGCCTTAAAGTTAAGTGGTTGTAGATTTCACCATTAAAGACAATAGTATATCTTCCATCTGGTGTTGACATTGGTTGATGTCCGGCGGATGAAAGGTCAATGATTGAAAGCCTTCGGAAGCCAAAGCCGCATTTTTTATCTTCAGAAATCCATAATCCCTCGTCATCTGGTCCTCTGTGGAAGATGACATCAGACATCTTTTTTAAAATGGCTTCAGAAATTTCAGTGGATTGTCTCCCATATTTTATAACACCCGTTATACCACACATAGGAAAGCTCTACTAAAATTTCAAGTCTTTGTTTAGATGAAGCATTTCACCCTTGTAAATAACTTCGAGCATTTCTTTTACAGCGGTTTGAATGCCAACAAAGACTGATTTTGAAATAATAGAATGACCAATGCTGAATTCGTCAAATATTGAGCCATCACATAAAGCGGTTGTGTTCAGATAATTCAGCCCGTGCCCTGCAGCAACTTTCAATCCAGATTGCTTGGCGAATCTTCCTGCAGATTTTATTCTTGCAATTTCATTTTTAATTTCTATTGTGTCTTTGAGTAATGAATAGTTTCCGGTATGAAGTTCAACCATATCGGCTTCGGAAATCAAGGCAGCCTCAATTTGATTTTCCAAGGGTTCAATGAAAAAGCTTACCTCAATACCATTATCGTGCATTTTTTTAACGAGATCTTTATAAAACTCTATGTTAATTGTTAGGTCGAGCCCACCTTCTGTAGTTCTTTCCATACGTTTTTCGGGGACGATGGTAACGAGTGCAGGTTTCAAATCACAAGCAATTGCAATAATTTCATCGGTGGCAGCCATTTCCAGATCAAGTTTAGTTTGAAGAACTTCTTTGATAATCCTGACATCTCGGTCATTAATATGTCTTCGGTCTTCTCGCAAATGCGTTACAATACCCGATGCACCTGCGTTTTCGGATAGTAGTGCAGCGGTAACAGGATCTGGCTCAGTTCCTCCACGAGCATTTCTAAGTGTAGCAACGTGGTCAACATTTACATTTAATCTTATCATAATTATATTTTAAACTAATTTTAAAATACAAAATTAGCTGATTTTAACTATTTATTTAAAGGAATTATTAACTTTGAAATTGATAGAAAAGTAAATAGGATATTACCACCACCATTCTCGTTTGGTTTTTCTGGTCATCAGGTCATTTATAGCATCACTTGGTTTGACATTTTCGAAAAGAATTTTATGGACCTGTTCGACAATTGGTAATTCAACACCGTGCTTCATTCCCAAATCATAAGCTGATTGAGTTGTAAAGACACCTTCTGCAATCATTTTCATCTCTGATACAACTTCTTCGAAACTTTTGCCTCTACCAATCTGTTCTCCTACGTATCTGTTCCTACTGAAACGACTATTGCAAGTTACAATCAAGTCTCCCAAGCCGGATAGTCCTGAAAAAGTTTGGGCATTAGCACCAAGAGCTATGCCAAGACGAGACATTTCGGCAAGACCACGTGTTATTAAAGCTGCTTTAGTATTATCGCCTAAACCAAGACCGTCAATAATACCGGCAGCGATAGCAATCACATTCTTGACGGCTCCGCCTAATTCACAGCCGATTACATCGTCGCTGGAATATACACGAAAGTAACTATTTGAAAAGATACTTTGAATTTCCTTAGCTGTCAAGTAGTTTTCTGAAGCAGCAACAACTGTGGTTGGGATTTTTCGTGCGACTTCTTCAGCGTGGCTTGGACCAGTCATAATAACATAAGAGTCAGGCTGCACATTGAAATTATCTTTCAAAATTTCAGAAATTCTCTTAAGGCTGTTTTTTTCGATGCCTTTTGCAACATTAACAATGATTTTTTTATTTAAATCAGTATCTGCTTTTGAAATAGTGTCAACAATGAATTGGGTTGGGATTGCAAGTAATAGCAAATCATTGTTTAATACTTCATTTAAGTTTGTAGTTGCATAGAGTTCAGAGGGTAGAGTAATATTTTTAAGATAATTAGAATTTGAATGTTTTGAATTGATTTCATCGGCAACTTCAGATTCAAAAGACCAAAGAATAACGTTATGACCATTTTCAATAAGTAATTTTGCAAGTGCAGTTCCCCATCCGCCGGCACCTATTACAGATATTTGCTTTTTTTGGTTTGAAAGCATTAATAATTATAAAAATTATCAGATTGGGTTAGTTGTCTTGCACTTTATAAGCTGTAGTTTCGTGAAACGATTTTCTGTGCCTTTCAAGAGTCTAATAATATTTTTTCTATGTGCAAAAATCAAAATAACAGCAAGAATAATAGAAAAATATATCAGAATACTATATCCGGGAATATCAACGTGAAATAGATTGTATCTAACAAAAAGTGATGAGGGGAATGCAAAAGCTGCGGAGATAGATCCTAATGAGATATATCCTGAGAAAATAACAGCCAATACGAAAATACCAAGTGCGATACTGACATCTATTGGAGCAATTGCAACCAACATACCGGCAGCTGTGTTAATACCTTTACCACCCTTAAAGTTTACAAAAGCAGACCAAATATGCCCACATACAGCAGATAAACCTGCAATCCATTTTACAATTGTTGAATCCTGAAACCAAGTGTAATTTCCTAAATTAATGTCTTTACCTACGAATTCAGCGATGACAAGAACTGCTATGACACCTTTTAATATATCCATTACTTGAACTATTATGCCCCATTTCCAACCGAGAACACGAAAAGCATTGGTGCTACCCATATTACCACTGCCTTTCTCACGAATGTCGAAGCCGAAAAATCTTTTACTAATTATTACCGCAGAAGGTATTGAACCGATGAGATAACTAAGTATTATTACTAATATTAACTTAATTATACTTTCCATTATGAAATCTTAAATAAAATTAAAAACCTAATAAATAATTGATTAATAAACGTTTTTTTTCTTTAGTAATTGTAAAATATCAGCTTTTTGGAATATTGACAATTACTAATATATTAAAAATAATTAATTTTTAGTAAATTTTGTTAAAATTTGAAAAATAATATAGTGCTATCCCTACTGAAACACCAACATTTAACGATTCCGCCCTTCCAAATCCGCTGATAATAAATTTTTTTGTTAAAATAGTTTCAGTCTCTTTTGAAATTCCATTTGATTCATTACCAAAAACCAAACCAAAATTTTTATTTGGTTTTATTTTTTCCATTTTTAATTTAGTATCCAAACAAGCACCATAAATATCGTAATCAGGATAATTGGACTTTATAAATTCCGAAAGGTTTTTTGCCGTTATGATGTTCATTCTGAAAAATGAGCCCATTGAAGCTCTGATTGTTTTCGAATTGAATTTATCAACTGAAGAGTTTCCTAAGATTATGTTTGAAAAGCCGAACCAGTCTGCAGTTCTGATTATTGTTCCTAAATTTCCCGGATCGCTTATTCCGTCAAGTGCTATAAATGGACCTTGAGCCTTATTCTCTTTCTCAGACATTCTTACCACAGCGAGTATGTCCTGAGGTGTTTTTGTTTCGCATAATTGGTCAAATTGCTGTTTCCTCGAAATATATACATCAACACCTTTAATAAGGAATTGGTTTAATAATTTTTCAGTCTCTTTTGAAAATCCGGAACGAACTACAATAAATTCAGTTTTATAATTGCTGTTGAATACTTCATTGCAAAGTTTTAGTCCTTCTGCAATAAAAAGATGACTTTCTTCACGGTTTTTGCGTAATTTAAGCGAAGAAACAAATTTCTTTAAGTTATTGGTTAATGTTTTTAAGTCAGACATAATCAATTAGAAGAAACAAATATGAAAGAACCCCAATAATATGGATGATTGTATTTTTCTTTTGCTGATAATATTGCTTTCCGGAATGAATCATCGAGGTTAGAGCCAGTGGTTAAGTTAGAATAAAATTCATTCATAAGATATTGAGTAGCGAAGTCATTGATTTTCCATAGGCTCATAATTAAATTTTTAACACCGGCAATCATAAAAGCTCTTTGCAAACCATAAACACCCTCTCCGTTTTTGATTTGCCCTAACCCTGTTTCACAAGCACTCAAGACAAGCAATTCCACTTTATCTAAATCCATTGATAAGACTTCAAAAGCGGTGAAGATTCCGTCATCACTATTCTCATCAGAAAATGATTTTGAATCCTCAAGTGTCGGTTTTGAAAATATTAAACCTGAAGTCAGCAATGGATTTTCTGGCAATTTTTTGAAATCCAAACCAAAAATGTTCTGTGGATTGATGATATCACTGGTCTCAAAAAAGAAACCGTGAGTTGCAATATGAATTAAGCCTTTTTTTGGAGCTTTTTTTAGGTTTAATTCTGTAGCTTGGTCATTTTCAAAAAGCTGAACATTCCATTTTTTTTGGATAAATTTTTCGGAAATATTTGATAACTCCTCTTTAGTCCCGGGCAAGGGAGGAAATGGGGTATTATTAAAATTTGGATTTCCAAAAAGTAATGCTTGATTTGATGACAACTTGAATTTTTTGTCTCTGAAAATCAATTCATTAGTGTTTGAAACTATTTTTATATTGAAATCATCAATAACATAGGAATTATCAGGTCTTAAGAGGGAGGAAATATTTATTTTATTATAAATTCCGTCAGTTGAAATGAATATATTTTTCTTACCTTTGATTTTACTTTCAATCTGTTCCCAGAAAACATTATAAGAAATTTTATCAGGGATTCTGAAAATTAAACTTTTACTATAATTCCTGAAATAACGGTTTTCGAGAGCTTTCCCATTTTTAAGTAAAACTATATCAGGAAAATTAACTGTCTCTCTTGTGATAATCAGGGCAACATAAAAAATAGTATCAGTCCAATTTCGGTTGAAAGTGTTGAATCTGATAATCTCGATTGCTGCTTCATCGTTTGATAGAGATTTGCGGATGTCTTCCCATTTTATAGTCTTTTTATCTCTTTCCCGTTCGATATAACTGATTTTTCTTGAAAGATTTTTTTCGATTGTATTTATTTCGGTTTCCAATGAATCAATATTTTGGCCATAAAATTGTGTCTCTCTTAAGGTTTGGGAATAAATTTTCGAAAGTTCAATGCAATGATTCTTCCAACTTTGGTAGATATTCATTATTGAATTATCCTGAGTAGCTGCGATTCTATTTCTAAGAGTTTTTTGGCTATTGAGAAGTATAGCTTTTGTTGCTGTGCGATAATTAAACATATCGGCAAGAAGAACCGGATTTTCATCATATCTTGAGATTACATAATTATAAAATAAATCGAAACGCTCTTTTATTTCCACATAGAATTTTGTTCTTTCCCTGTCACTCAAGAATGGGAAATAAGTATTAATTTTTTGAATATATAAGTTACAGGCAATTCGATAATTTTTTTCAGCTTCTTCAAAATTTCCCATTTCCTTTTGTAATCCGGCAAGTACGTGGAGTGAATTTGCATAAGCAGGATGTTTCTCTCCATAAATAATTTTTCTTAAAAAGACAGCTTCTTTTAAGTTTTTAAGGGCTTCATCTAATTTTCCCATCTGCCACCTTACAATCCCCAATGAATTTAAGCAGGAAGAAAAAAGAGGATGAGAATTTCCAAGATGAGTATGGGCTTTTTCGAGTGTTTGATTAAGCATCTTTTCAGCTTGAGCTAAATTTCCGTTAGCCCAATGTATTATACCGATATTATACATTGTGCTTATATTATCTGATGGATTGGTGCTTGTAATGTCATCGCTTAGTTTTTCAGCCTTTTTAAGCAATGTTTCAGCTTTTTGATTTTCACCGATATCCATATAGACATTGGCGAGGGAATTCAAGGCTCTGACTTTGGAAATTATGGAAGCATTTTTTGAATTTTCATAGATATTTACTGCAGTTTCATAATATTTTATGGCTTCGTCGTAATTTCCAAGTAGTTTATAAAGATAACCTAAATTTATTGAGGTTACTGCATAGCTTAAAGAATTATTTCCAAGTTTTTCGCCTTTAATTTTTAATGATTTTTTTAGTAAATCTTCAGCCTCAGGATATTTACCAATATTGGTATAGAGCTGTCCAAGATTATTCATAGATACAGCATAAGAGGTATCATTTTCACCATAAATTTCTTTTTTAATTCTGATAATATCCAGTAATATAGGCTCTGCATCAAAATATCTGCCTATGGATTGATATACAACACTAAGATTATTCAATGTAGTTAAGTAGCTTTCGTTTTTCTCTCCCAGCGTTTTTTTCTTTAAGTTTTTTGCTTTTGTGTAATAATCAATAGATTTATCAAAATTTCCAATGTTGTAATTAATTTCACCAAGAAGGCTAAGACTTTGAGCATAATATTCAGACTGACTTCCGAATTCTTCTTCAGCTAATTTTAAAGAAATTAAAGCAGATTTTTCGGCTTCTTCGAATTTCTCCTGTATAATTAGCTCGTTTGTTTTTGTTATTTCGCTTTTCCAATCTTGAGAAAATGAAATAAAACTAAATAGTATAAAAGTTATGATTAGCAGACTGAATTTCATAATCAAAGCCTTTGTGTTATTTAACACATTTTGAAAATGTTAAATTATGGAATTTTTTAATCAATAAAAATTATTTGGAATGCTTTTATTATAGGATTCTTCCAAATTTCCTATCGAGGAAATCGAGAGTGAATTCAATTATAATAGGTCTGCCGTGAGGGCAAGCATAAGGGACTTCGCATTTTTGTAGCTCAGTTATCAAATTTTTCATTTCCTCAACACTTAATTTCTGTCCTGTTTTTATTGCTGATTTACAACTATAAGATGCGGCTAAATTGTCTCTTTTGTTTGTATGTCGGACTTTCTGGTATTCATCATAAGTTTCGATAATTTCCCTGAAAGAATTTATTTCTTCCCCATTTATAGTATCCAAAGGGACTGAGGTTATTTCAATCTTGTCAACTGAGAGAAAATCAAAGACAAAACCGAGACTGTTTAATTCTGTTTTAAGTTCCTCAATTAATTTCATTTCAGTGGGGGTAACTTTTACCGTTACCGGAAAAAGAAGCTGTTGAGAATAGGAAAATTCTCGGTTCATTGCCTTTAAAGCTTTTTCGTAAAGAATTCTTTCGTGGGCAGCGTGTTGGTCTATAATTGTCAAACCGTTTGCTGTCTGGGTTAAAATGTATTTATTATGAAGCTGCCAATAAGAAATGTTCGAGGATTCAGAGCTTTCTCCGGTTTCAGTTTTGAAAATGTCAATATTGCTTTTATCCTCATTAGGTGAATTTCCGAATATTTTATCGAAGGCACTTGTGAATGCCTGTTCCCGATGGTTGAATTGTTGTCTTGGATAGTAATGAGATTGCGGAAATGTTGAATTTAAGCTATTGGTTTGTGTTTTCTCAATAATTTCCCCAGTTAGTTTATTAACAATTAAATAATCTTTATCGGGGGAAACTTGATTGTTGTCTATTTTTCCAAAAGGTTGAGAGACTTGCTGGTTGATAAAATGATATTCAGGAGCAAGATTGTTTTCCTGAAGTGTCTTGCTAACAGCTTTATTCATAAACCCATAAATCATTCGTTCATCTTCAAATTTAACTTCATTTTTCTGAGGATGAACATTTACGTCGAAGGATTCAGGGTTCAACTCAATAAAGATTATATAGAAGGGATTTCCGCTTTTTTCCAGCAGATGCTCATAAGCTGAGAAAATTGCGTGACTTATTGATTTATTAATAATACTTCTCCCGTTCAGGAAAATATACTGCCCTGATTTGGATTGTTTGACTAAATGTGGTTTTCCAATAAAACCATTAATTTTGATATATTCATTTTCCAGATAAACAGGTAATAATGAACTTGAAGTGTTTTCGCCCCATAAGTCTTTTATCCTATTGATTAAATCTGAAGGCTTTAAATCGAAAATTAGAGTATCTTCATCATAAAATGTAAATCTTATCTCAGGTTTTGATAAAGCAAACTTTATCATAGTGTCCGAAATGTATCGGAACTCAGTCAGGTTAGATTTCAGGAACTTTCTTCGTGCAGGGACATTATAAAATAAATTTTTAACAAAAATCTGAGTTCCAATTTCAGTAATGCAAGGTTCTATAATTAATTCCTTTGATGGCTCTGATAATAGCTTCCAGCCCATTTCATCTTCCTTTTGTCTGGTTCGGATTTCAAGTTGGGAAACAGCAGCGATAGATGCAAGAGCCTCCCCACGAAAACCATAAGTTATAATTCTTTCAAGGTCATCAGAAGAATAAATTTTACTTGTTGCGTGTCGCCTTACTGACAAAAGAAGGTCTTCCTTGCTCATACCGAATCCATTATCAACAATGTGAATTAGCTGCTTCCCAGCACCTTTGACGACAACAAAGATTGAGTCGGAGCCGGCATCAAGAGAATTTTCGATTAATTCTTTAATGACAGATTCCGGTCGTTGAACTACTTCCCCCGCTGCAATTTGATTAGCAACAACATCAGGTAATATTTTTATTTTCTGCATCTATATAAAAAAATCTTTTCGAAAAATAAATTAAATATCATTAAAACTATTTATTATTGAAATTTACAAAAAGAAAAATCAACTTTTTTCACATATTTTCGTTATACCATATTGTATTTATATATATTAATATGAGTGTATTTAATAAAATAACAGATATTCTAATGTTCCGCGAAGGAACAGAAGAAGGAATTGATGGAGAAAATTACCCCGTAGTAACAACAGGCTCAATAGTTTGGGGTGTGATTCTTAGGACAGCTATTGTATTTGTAATTAGTTTTCTTCTTCTTGCAAGCTTCGAATATCGTCAATACTGGTGGATTATACTTTTTTTACTATGGTTTGTGGCAGCTTATCCCGGATGGCGTCAATTCCAAAAATTTCAGCAAAGAATTAAAAAAGTTGAAGAATCAACACTTTGCGGCTCTTGTAAGCATTTTGATAAGACTGGGCAACTTTGTAAAATATTTGATGAACACATAACTAAAGAATATATACCCTGCGAAGGTTTGAACTGGGAACCAAAAAATTTTGAAACAGACTGAATTTGATAATCCGCAATTAAGCTTGTCAAAGAATTTTGAAATAAATTTATTTAGAATTAATTTACTATTCAGCAAAATCATTAATTATTTCATTAATGCTTCATTGAAGTAATGATTAGATTGTTAGATTTTTATGTTATCAGACAATTTTTATTAACACTGTTATTTTCGTTGATAGCATTATGCCTGATTTTTCTTGTTGTCAATTTGATTGAAAGTCTTGATGATTTTCTTGACCAAAGTGCATCTTTCACAGTAATAGCAAAATATTACTTATATTATTTTCCAGAAATCCTGAAATTCTTAACACCCGTAGCAATTCTTGTAGCCTCACTATTTTCAGTTGGCAGGTTATCAACATTGAATGAAATTACAGCAATGAAAACCGGAGGAATGAGCCTTTTTAGATTTCTTGCCCCCTTTATAATCATTTGCTTTGGTATTAGTGTTTTTCAATTATATTTTAATGGGTGGATAGTTCCAGCGGCAAATCAGCAAAAACTTGCCATCGAAGCTAAATATTTAAATAAATCATCAAACAAAACACCTCTTTATGATTTTTATTATCGGGATAATCCATTGAGGAATGTCAATATTCAATATTACGATGCAAGTGCAAAAGAGGGGAGTAATATTTATATTGAAGATTTCACATCACTAAGTCAGCCAAGAATGAAGCAAAGAACCGAAGCAAAAAAGTTGATTTGGGACTCCACTAATAACAAATGGCAGTTAATAAATGGTTTTGTTAGGGTTTTTAATAATACAGATTCTTCAGAACAAAAAATAAAGTTAAATCCAAGAGCATCCAAAGCTGAAATTCAAAAGTTCGACACTCTTGCTATTGATTTGAGTTTGACACATAATGAAATCGTCAAGTTAAGGAAATCAGTTGACGAGATGAATTATGATGAATTAAAGGAATATATATTACTTTTACAAAAAGGCGGGAAAGATGTCAGATTTCAGTTAATTAAATATTATTCTGATTATGCATTTGCTTTTGCGGATTTCATTGTAATACTATTTGCAGTTCCTTTTGCATCAATCAGAAAACGTGGGGGATTAGCCATCCAGCTAACAGCAGCAATGATTGTTTCATTTTTTTATATGCTATTTACCCAAGTAGGTCAAACCGTTGGGTATGCAACAAATTTAAATCCAGAATTAGCAGGTTGGATGCCAAATATAATTTTTTTGATTGCAGGTATTTTTATTATTTTCAGAACAAGAACATAGTCATATTTTTTTTATTTAAATTAGCTTAAAAATAATTAATTTAAATATTTAATAATAAATGATATTAAATTGATTTTTAAGAATTGTTAGAATGAGAAGTATAGAAACATTAACATCAATTGAGGGAAGAAAGCTTCTTTTAGAAATTTTTCACGAATTAAGATATGAAAAGCAAAGACCCAGTTTTGCTACATTAGGCATTTTATGGAAAATCTGCACTCAAGAAAGAGATTTATCGAAATATGTTAAAAAAGATGTAACTATAGCTCACCCTCTTGGATTCTTTTCGGGAACAGCTTTATGGATGGAAGAAATAGTGAATCGCTACTATTTTGCAACAATTAATTCATTTGTTTATTTCGGAGCAGCTATTCTTCTAATATTGATTGGAATAAGGCGATTCAGCGATAAAATTGATGATTCAATAGTCATAGCTGGTATTGCGTTCGAATCCTTAATGTTGATATTTATGTTCATTGTTATGCTATTCACTCCTAAGGAGGATTCTAAAAATGGAACATACGAAGAAGACGACAAAAGTTCGGTAACTGATTTGATAATAGAAGTAGGAGAGATTGCAACAGATTTTGCAAAAGTTGTTGTAAATCTTGAAAAACTAAGTGATAATATAACAACATTAATTGAAACACAACAAGAGCTTGTTCGGTCGGTTAATAATGTTGCAGAGTTGACAAGTCAAGCTGTCTCACCAAATCCAAAATTACTGGAAACTATGGAGAGGACAAGCATTGCCCTTGAATCATTTAAGCAATCTGTTGATAATTTAAATCTTTCTGCAGAGGCTTTAAGAAAAGACGAGATAGAGTTGGCTGTTCGTAGAGAAGTGGAAAGAATTCTTGTTCAAAAACTGTCAAATTCATAAAATATGTCAGTAGTTAGAACAAAAAAGGCAATAGAAATATATTTTATACTTTATCTTGCTGCACTTGTTTTTCTTATACCTGATGGCAGGACTGACAAAAAACAAGATGGTTCCGACGAGGGAATACAATTCATTACACCCAAGTTTGCCTTATTTCCCGAAAAGACTAATTTAACTTGTAGATTGATAATGGATTCAACTGGTCCGAGAATTTTATCAATTGATTCTGTCAACCGAATTTATTATTCAGGTGATGTGGAAGATGTAAAATTTGAATTTATAATTGAAGACCAATTTTTAAAGCAAAATCTTGTTCTGACCTCAGATGTAAAACCACGAAGCAGATTTTTCAGGCTCGAAAAAGAGGGGGATCGTCAATCTATTCTTTTTTATTGGGAACCTCCAATTAATGAGCGTCAAAATAAAACTTATCTGGTAAGAGTTAATGCTTATGGCAGTTCTCGAAGTGACTTAGCAAATACAAAGGGGGTGGTTGATCCCGGAAAAGTCAAACAAATTTATAAAGTTACTCAGCAGTTCAGTTTATTGATGATATTTGTAAATGAACCGCAACCAGCCCAACAAATAACACAACAATTACCATTACAGCTTTTGGGAATAGATACACTATTCAGAAATTTGCCTCAATTTCAACAACAGACAACTTCTGTTCCTATCGGACCCATTCAATTACTACCGGATAGAAGAGAAATAAGTGCTATTGCATATCAACAATGGACAAACACAGTTTATATCAATAATGCAAATCCAATAAAAGACTTATCGAAAATTGATCTACAAGTTAGATTGGATCCACCTGATAATAGGGGAGTAGCGGAAATTCTGGATAAAGGTGAGAATAAGTTAATAATTCACGGTAAGACTCCTTCAACCGGAAGAATGGTTGTAGAGCTATCAGTTCATAGAAAGTATGACAATGCCGATGCTTCAATAAGGTTCACTGTAACACCAACACCATTTGAGCAGCCCGATTTTCCAAAGATAATGTATCCCGAACAAAGATATACATTTGACCCAAAAATGCCATTACTCGGAATTGAACCGAAAGCTTATCTTAAAGAGGGAAATATCATAAGAGCTAAGAGCAATCAGGGCGAGAAATTTACATTTACTCCCGAAATTACTGACACAGGCAAGGTCTTTACCTTTGAAAGATATATAGATAATGAATTATTAGGTGAAAAGCATTTCACACGGGTAGTAAATTATCCAGATCCTATTATTTACGAGATAATTTATCTTGGACAAACCGCTGAAGTTATTACTCAAAGTTATGGTTTTAAGGATAAAGAACGGAATGAAGTAGTTGATTTCATAATTGAAGGAAACGCTAAATGGCAGGATATGAGAGGTAAAATGACAATTTTACAGGACAAAGCGACAGTCATCCAACATTTTCGCTTTGAACCAGCAAATCCTTCAAAACCATTCCAGTTCAAAATTCAAGCCGTTGATAAACGGGGAAAAGTTTCTCTCCCAAAAAGTCATCGTGGAGGTTAATAACGAACTGAATTATTTATTCACATATATTGGAGAAAGCTATGAGTGAAAAATGGAACGATCTTTATAACACAGGTATTTCAAGATTTGACAATATTAATAAAAAGATAGTGAATGATATGTATTTGCTATCTGATAATATTGCTCAAGGGGTTGATGATACTAAAAACCACGAATTATTCAAACAAATCATTCATAATATGGTTGAATTATGGTTGTTCGAAGAAAATTTGATGGAGGAGTTCAAATATCCTAAAATTGACAGTCATCTGAGTGCTCACAAAAGATTTTGGAATATGATGAAAAAATTGAATGGGTATTTTGAAAGTAATATTTATTTGGATAATATTGATTTGTTTAAGGATTTAAGGGAAGAATTTCTGAATCATATTGATTTTGAAGATAAAAAGTTTTCTAAATTCCTTAATGAACAAGGATATGAGCAACTTGACTATGTTTGATTCCAATTTTATTCTTAAATTTGGATTTTAAAGTAAATCAAGTTTGAACTTTCATCAAGAAAGATAAAAGATACGAGAGCATAATTAGGGAGTTAGCTCCTTATTTGAATTTAGGGTGGCAATTAGCCATAACGATTGGTATTATGGCACTTTTAGGATGGTGGTTGGATAAATATTTTCAAACTTCACCGATTTTAATAATAATTTTTTCGCTTTTTGGTATAGCAGCAGGACTGGTCAATTTTTTTAAAACAGTATTAAATAACAGTAAAAAGG
The DNA here is from genome assembly GCA_026418625.1 of Candidatus Kapaibacterium sp. Taxonomy (GTDB): domain Bacteria; phylum Bacteroidota; class Ignavibacteria; order Kapaibacteriales; family UBA2268; genus CALHRB01. Next base: position 39,507 of record JAOABA010000004.1, on the reverse strand, counting down.
ACAAAGGGAAAAAATTTGATTGAGGCAATTTCAATAGCTTTTGGAATTACTTTACTTAATGCTTTAGCAGCATATATAATTGCAAGAAAAGCACAAAAGAAAGACACAAAGAAATTTAATAAAATCATTATTGGGTCTATGGTTGTGCGTTATTTTATTAATGTAATTGCAGTGTGGTTTTGCCTTAAAGTCTTAAATCTGTTGCCTTTGCCATTTGCTTTAACATTTATGATATCAACATTTATTCTAATTTTCATAGAAATATTATTAATAAATTATCGGGCTAATTTATTAAATTTGCAAAATTTGATGTAGAAATAAGGTATTTTTATGGCAAAAAATATTGATGGATTTTATACAGAAAGTAAAGAAATTAATAAGGATAGTCATATAGATAATAATTTAAAAAGTCAAGAACATAATGGCTCTCATAGTGATGCGGGGCACGGAGGAGGTCATAATGGAGGTGATATACCACCATCGGAAGTATTTCCTGTTTTGCTCAAAGGGCTTGGTGAACATAGAGAATTGACTTTTTTCCATTATCATTTAATTGACTTGCCTGTCATACTTTACGATGGAGAATATGGATTAAAAATATATCCATCAGTAAATTCAATGAATGAAGCTGGAATTTATACTCTTGACCATCATACACATCAAATCGTCAAAACCAAAGATCACCATCAAACACCAGCATTGGATCTCTCGGTTACAAGTCTGGTTGTTTTTCAATGGTTAGCCATAATAATAGTTTTAGTAGCCTTTATATTTGGAGCAAGAAGATATAAGAAGAACGAAAACGAGGCACCCAAAGGCATTCAAAACTTGCTCGAAGCTACTATAACCTTTTTAAGAGACAAAGTAATAGAACCAAATATTGGTGGAAAGCATATTTCTGACCGATTGCTCCCATATTTTATCGGTCTATTTTTCTTTATTTTATTAATGAACTTATTTGGATTAATCCCCGGAGGGCACACTGCAACTGGGGCATTAGGGACAACCGCTGGATTAGCACTGACTGCTTTATTTGTTATCAATTGGACAGCTATTAAGGAAATCGGATTAGGAAATTGGTTCAAGCATTTACTTGGGGGAGCACCGTGGTGGTTGTCATTTATAATGGTTCCAATAGAGATTATTTCGATGTTTACAAAGCCATTTGCACTCACTGTCCGTCTTTTTGCAAATATGACAGCTGGTCACGTGGTTTTGCTTTCGTTAGTTGGGCTAATTTTTTATTTTAAGTCATTAGCTGTAGCACCTGTTTCAGTTGCTTTTTCAATATTTATGTATGCTTTGGAATTATTGGTTGCATTTCTTCAGGCATACATTTTTACAATTTTAACAGCTGTATTCACCGGATTGGCAGTAGGAGATCACTCTCATGGAGGTGAAGAAAAGCACGCACATTAATTTAATTATGAAAACAAAAAAGTATTAGGATATTTAACAACTTTTTATAAAAAACACTATTAACATTTTAATTAATTAAAAATAATGGAGGAAAAATAATGGAAAGTTTAGCACACTTAGGAGCCGGTTTAGGAGCAGGAATTTCTGTTATAGGTGCTGGTCTTGGTATTGGTAAATTAGCTTCAGCAGCATTAGAAGCCGGAGCAAGACAACCCGAAGCAGCAGGCGACTCAAGAACAACAATGATTATTGCAGCAGCTCTAATCGAAGGTGTTGCGTTATTCTCTTGTGTTATTTGTATGCTTCTTGCAATCAAATAAATTTTTTTGAGAGGCTGGCTTAGAAGATGATTGTTAATGTTTTTTTATCATTTTGATTCTTTTAAGACAGTCTCTTAATTCATAATATTCGAATAAGTTAATAATCAATTAAAGGATATAAAATGGAAAGCGTTCTGAACGTATCACCCGGATTGATGATATGGACTCTTTTAAACTTTTTGATATTTTTGTTTTTACTCATCAAATTCGGTGCAAAACCAATATCAGAGGGTTTAAAAAGACGAGAAGAAAATATAAGAAAATCAATTGAGGATGCCCAAAAAGCCAATAAAGAAGCAGAAAGACTTCTCAAAGAGACTAATGAAAAAATGATGAGTGCTCAGCAAGAAATGACAGATATAATTCGTAAGGGCAAAGAACAAGCAGAAGCCATTATTCGCAAAGCTGAAGAAGAAGCAGAAATTGCAAAAAAGAACAAAGTTGATGAAGCTGTTAGAGAAATTAATAGAACAAAAGAATTGGCTTTGCAGCAACTTAAAACTGAGGTGGCAGATATGGTTGTTTCAGCGACTGAAAAGCTATTGGGAGAAGTTCTTGACCGTGAAAAGCATCAAAAATTAGCTGAAAATTTTATCGAACAAATTCCAAAAAATTAATAGTTAGAAAAAAATGACAGAATATAAAGTTTCATTTAGATATGCTCGGGCTGTTCTTGAATTAGCTGAAGAACAAAATCTTTCGGATACTATATATCAGGATTTGGACTTCGTCAGAAGAACTCTTAAGTCATCATTTCAATTAAAACTCTTCACTATTAATCCTATCATTCAAGAATGGAGAAAAGTGAAAGCTTATAAAGCAATTTTCGAAAATAAAATTTCTTCTCTGACTTTAAATTTTCTGGTATTTATTATTAGGAAGAGAAGAAGTAACCTGATAGAAAGCATTGCCGAGCAGTTTATATTACAATATAACGAACTTAAGAACCGAAAATTTGTTGAAATTCAATCGGCTGTTGAGTTAAATGAAGATTTAAAAACAAAAGCTGTTGCCAAGATAAATACTTTGATAAACAAAACTATTATCCCTGATTTCAAAATAAATCCTCATTTGAAAGGTGGAATTCTCATCAAAGTTGATGATTGGGTTTATGACGGGTCCATAAAAAATCAGCTTGAACATCTTCATAAACAGTTGATTGAGGGAAAACAAATATAAATTTTAAATCGAAATTAAAAACAAATAAGTAATAAATTAGATAGAGGAAATAAAATGGTAGATGTAAGACCAGAAGAAATATCAGCAATTTTGAGACAACAGTTATCAGGGTTCGAAAAAGAGACTGATATATATGAAGTTGGAACTGTTTTGCAAGTTGGTGATGGTGTAGCAAGAGTTTATGGATTAACCAAAGCTATGGCATCGGAACTTGTAGAGTTTCCAAATAATGTTTTTGGTATGGTATTAAATCTCGAGGAAGATAATATTGGTGTAATTCTTTTTGGAGATGACAGGTTAGTCAAGGAAGGCGATACAGTTAGAAGAACAGGTAGAGTTGCTTCGGTTCCTGTTGGGAAAGAACTTTTAGGAAGGGTTGTTAATCCACTTGGACAACCGCTTGATAATAAAGGACCGATAGATATAAAACAATATCTTCCAATTGAGAGAAAGGCACCGGGCGTTATCTTCAGACAACCTGTTAAGGAACCATTACAAACTGGTTTAAAAATGATTGATGCTTTAATTCCAATTGGAAGAGGGCAAAGAGAGTTGATAATCGGCGATAGACAAACGGGTAAGACAGCCATAGCTCTTGATACTATAATCAATCAAAAATTTACTCATACCGAAGAAGCAAAAAAATTAGGGATTAATCCTGTTTATTGCATTTATGTTGCAATTGGTCAAAAAGGCTCAACTGTTGCTAACGTTGTCTCCTATCTTGAACAATTTGGAGCAATGGATTATACAATTGTTGTTGCAGCAAATGCTTCTGATCCCGCACCATTGCAGTTTATCGGTCCATACTGTGGCTGTGCTATGGGAGAATATTTCAGGGACAATGGTATGCATTCTTTGGTTATTTATGACGATTTATCCAAGCAGGCAGCTGCTTATCGTCAGGTCTCATTATTATTAAGAAGACCACCGGGAAGAGAAGCGTATCCGGGCGATATTTTCTACCTCCATAGCAGATTGCTCGAAAGAGCAGCCAAATACTCAGATGAATATGGTGGCGGTTCTTTGACTGCTTTGCCAGTTATTGAAACACAAGCTGGTGACGTTGCTGCTTACATTCCTACCAATGTTATTTCAATTACAGACGGACAGATTTATCTTGAACCAAACTTGTTCAACGCTGGTGTTCGTCCTGCTATGAACGTTGGTATTTCGGTATCAAGAGTTGGTGGAAATGCTCAAATAAAGGCGATGAAAAAGGTAGCTGGACCATTGAAACTCGAATTAGCCCAGTATAGAGAGCTTGAAGCATTTGCAAAATTTGGCTCAGACCTTGATAAATCAACTCAACAGCAGTTAAGAAGAGGTGCAAGATTAACTGAAATATTAAAACAGAAACAATTTCAACCTATACCTGTTGAAAAACAGATAGCTTTGATTTGGACTGCTACGAATGGTTATCTTGATGATTTGCCAGTTGAAACTTTACACAACTTTGAAGTTGAATACTTCGAGTTCTTGGATATTAATCATTCTGATTTACTAAATCAGATAATCACTGTCAAAGAGCTAACAACAGAAATTTCAGAGGGTTTGAAAAAAGCTGCTGACAGTTTTATTTCAATATTTAAAAAGAACCATAATTTATCCTGATGATAATACTTACTGGTGGTGCTGGTTTCATTGGTTCTTGTTTCCTAAAGAAACTGAACGATGAAGGAATTGATGACATTATCGTTGTTGATAGCTTTCGTAATTCTGATAAGTGGAAGAATTTAGTTGGCAAAAAGTTTGTTGAATTTCTTCATAAAGATGAAATATTACCAATTTTAGATGTTTCGCAAGAGGTTGAGTCAAAAGTTCCATTTGATGCTATTATACATTTAGGAGCTTGCACAGATACGACTGAAAAAGATATGGATTATCTTTTTCAAAATAACTATCAATTCAGCACAACTTTGGCAAGATTTGCTTTGGAAAATGATATCAAATTTATTTATGCCAGCAGTGCAGCTACTTACGGTGACGGTCAGGAAGGTTATAGTGATAAGCAAATTGAAAATCTAAAACCATTAAACCCTTATGGCTATTCTAAGCAGCTTTTTGATATTTGGGTTCATAGAAACAATTTTGATAAAATTTTTACGGGGATAAAATTTTTCAATGTATTCGGTCCCAATGAATACCATAAAGGTGAGATGGCAAGTATGGTATATAAAGCATATAATCAGGTTAAAACAACTGGAAAGATAAAACTATTTAAATCAAATTCCGAACTTTTTGCTGATGGGGAACAGCAAAGAGATTTTGTTTATGTAAAAGACGTTGTTGAAGTTCTTTGGAAAATATTAAATAATAAAAAGGCTTTGGGCATTGTTAATCTTGGCACTGGTAAAGCAAGGACTTGGAATTCACTGGCAAATTCAGTTTTCTCGGCGCTTGATATGGAACCAAACATTGAATATATTGATATGCCCGACAATTTAATGGATCAATATCAGAATTTTACTCAGGCGGATATAAAAAAATTACAAAAGTCTGGTTGTTCTGTGAATTTTACTTCTTTGGAGGATAGTATTAATGATTATGTCAGAAATTACCTGACAAAGTCTTGGAAATATTATTAAATTTTGAGAAACGGTAAAAAAATATGGCAACACTAAGAGATATTAGACGAAGAATAAATGCAGTTGCTAATACTGCTAAAATAACTCAAGCTATGAGAATGGTCTCGGCTGCAAAGTTAAGAAGAGCTGACGAAGCTATACGTTCAGCAAGACCCTATTCAGCGAAAATTCAAGAAATGCTAAGTAATTTAATCGCATCTGTCGGTGAAAATTATGATCACCCTCTCATACAAAAGAGAAAACAAATCAATAATTTAGCCATAGTAGTTATTTCTTCCGATAGAGGACTATGTGGAAGCTTTAACACAAGTCTTTTCAGATTTGTGAACCGTTATATCAAAGAAGAAATGCACTCAGAATTTCCAGATTTGAAAAATGTTTATTCAATACTCGTTGGACGAAGGGCAGTAAGTTCATTTAAGCCTGATAATATTGAAGTAATAAAGAATTATCCCGGTTTCTTCCAAAAGATAGAATTCCAAAAAGCAAAAGATATTATTGAAATACTTAGTGAAAATTTTATATCGAATAAAATTGATAAGGTCATAGTTTTCTATAACTGGTTTAAGAATTTAATATCACAGGTTCCTTCAAGGTTAGATTTGTTACCAATCGAACACAAAATTGATAATATTAAAAAAGAAAAATTTAATGTTGATTATATTTTTGAGCCAGATAGGAAATCAATTTTGGATGAACTGCTTCCAAAAAACCTTGAAATCCAGATGTGGAAAACAATTCTTGAATCTAATGCTGCTGAGCAAGCTGCAAGAATGATGGCAATGGAAAATGCCACAAACAATGCCAAAGATTTAATCAAATATCTTGAATTGGTCTTTAACAAAGAAAGACAAGCTGCAATCACTAAAGAAATGCTCGAAATCGTTGGTGGTGCTAATGCATTGAAGAAGGGTTAATAATCCCTGACTTTTTTAATGTAATCTGCTATATTGAATTTTTTTGACATTCCGTTATAGTTCATATATCGGATTTTTCCGAAAATTTTTCTTGGGAACCAAGGTCTATCGTGAACTCCACCTATAGACCAAGCTATACCGGTATAACCGTTTGGATCCCGACCGTCCAATTCATATTTATCATTTAAATAAATAGCAATTTCTATGGCATCTTCAGGATTTTTTGTCCATTCCAAAATCTTCTTAGCCCAATACATTCGCAAGTAACCGTGCATTTTTCCAGTTTTTACCATTTCCAGTTGAGCTGCGTTCCAAAGTTCATCGTGAGTTTTAGCATTTTCAAATTCATCAAGGCAATAAATATAATCTCTTGGGCTGTCTCTTTCTTCGTTCAATGTGTTTTTTGCCCAATTTTGCAAACCTTCGAAATTGTCATAATTTTCATTATAAAAGCAATAATTGTCTGCCAGTTCCTTTCGGACTATTAACTCCTCAAGAAAAACTTTTTTGGATTCTTCTAATCCATTTACTTTCATAATTTCGAGAGCGATTCTTTGAGCTGAAATCTGCCCAAAATGAAGATAAGGTGATAAATTTGACTGGTAATCAAGTGTGGGAATATTTCTGAATTCAGCATAACCATTAAGTTTTTCATTGATGAAAGTATCAAGTGTTTCTTTTGCCTGTTCGGTTCCGGGAATTAACCAATTAATTTCATAAGGAAATTGTGCATAAGATTTTAGATCATAACTAAATGAATGATTTTGCTGGACAAAATCATAAGAATTATATATATGTTTTTGAATTTTTGGGTATTCATCTAAAAACTCATCTATGACTTTATGAATTTTTGGTCTCAAAGTATAAGCAGCGAATTCTTCTTTTTGGGATATATATCTGCAAGGAACTGTATTATGAGCGTCAACTTCGTAAAAGGGAATTTTGATTTTTTCTTTTACTTGGTTTTTCCATTGCTTTTTAATTTTTAATGGATCGAAGTCAGTAATTAAAGCACCAGCTTTCAAATTATTAGTAGTTTTTATTATTTCTTCAGAGGGATTACCTTTTAGCAAAAGAAAAGGAATATTTAGTTCAAAACTCTTATTTGCCTCTTTATCAAGAGATTTAAGCATAAAGGAGAAATGCCTTATTGAAGCGTTAAGAAAATTATCAACTAAAGTAAATACAATGATTAGTGGTTGTTGATATTTAAGTGCAAGTTCTTGAGAAAAAATTAAAGCCCAATTGTCCTCAATTCGCTGATCTCTCGACATCCAATAGATTATAGGTCCAAGGTTGTAATCAAAAGAATTTAAATGAAATACTCTTTTAGGGTTCATAAATTAACGTGGGCTGAGTTTTTCATCCTCTAAATAATAAGAAAATGATATGTTTTTCTTTTTGCCAATATTGATGATATAATTTCTAATTAATTGTTTTATGGTTTCAATATTCAGGTTTTTGCGTTTTAGTTTTTCGGGTTCGATTATTTCCCCAACTTTTATTTCAATGGATTTATTAGATTTTTTAAGTATTTCCCGAGCTAAGAGCAAATTCGGTAATTTTGTATGAATAAAATTGGATAAATAGAATATCCAAGAGTTTTTTCCGGAAACATAAAATGGTAAAATAGGTGCATTGTATTTCAAAGCAAATTTGAAAGCACCATCTTTCCAATGATAATCTCTTATGCCGGCAAGAGTTAACCTTGCTACAGAGGCTCCCGGAAATATTATTATTGCTTCTTCTCTTTTTAAAGATTCAATTATCAAGTTTATTGAGTTTTTTTGGATTTTTTTTGATAATGAATCAACTGGAAGAAAAAGGTCTTTAAGAAAATCTAAATTTAAAAGAATATTATTTGCTATTATTTTTACATCTTTTCTAACCTGACTAATTGTTTGCAGAAGTGCTAAACCATCGAGAGCACCGAGCGGATGATTTGCTATACAAACGAGTTTTCCTTTTTCAGGTATCTTTTTTAAATCTTCTGCCTTGACATTACTTTTAAAATTGATATATTTAAAAAATGAATCGATAAACTCAAAATTGTATTTATCGTGAAAGATTTCAAAGATTTTATTTAATTCCTTAACCTTAAGCATTCTTGAGACAAAAATCTCAAATATTTTTGCAATGGTTTTCGGGAAAGTTTTATAAAAGTCTGGAATTCTTTCTTCAATTATTTTCCTGATATCAATCTTAGTCATAATTTTTTAAAAACAAATCCCGCTAAAATTCCTATGTAAAATACAATTTAATAAATATTCATAGTATTTCAAGCAAATAATAAACCAATTTTCTTTTATTTTTAGAATTTAATCTATTCGAAAATTGGTTTATGTTTACATTTTTAAAAAATTTTTCAGCAGAACAAATTCCGATAACTTACATTATAAAAAGTGTTATCTAAAAAATCTTATTAACTATTTACTGTAAATATTACAGATTATAATATACTAAAATTTTAATATAACACTTGAAGAAAGAATTAAAAACTTATGAGTTTATTAACTGCTTCCTTAATATCTTGTTCACTCAAGAGGATTGCTTTTTCGTAATTTTTAGCAAATCCAACTGGAACATCTTTCGAACCAACCCTAAGAACAGGGGCATCAAGATATTTAAAGACATTCTCGGTTATAGTTGAGGCAATCTCACCACCAAAACCACCAGTAACTTTGTCTTCGTGAGCAATTAATACTCTGTTGGTTTTCTTAACTGATTCAAAAACCATCTCTTTGTCCCAAGGAATTAGCGACCTTAAGTCAATGACTTCAATGGAAATGCCTTCTTTTTCGAAATATTCAGCAACTTTAAGGCTAATATGAACAGCTGTTCCGTAAGCAACGATTGTAAGGTCTTTGCCTTCTCGTCTGATTTTAGCCTTTCCAAACGGAACAATAAATTCATCAGCTGGTTTCTTAGTATGTGCACCTTTAAAGTTATATAGATATTTCATTTCAAGATATAGGGTTGTTCCTCTAGATCTGATTGCATTACGCATAAGACCAACAGCATCATCAGCAAAAGCAGGGGCTACTACTCTAATACCGGGAATTGTTGTGAATGTTCCTTCGAGATTTTGAGAGTGATATAAACCGCCTTGAATATAACCACCCGAAGCGAGTCTAATGACGATGTTAGGGGAAAATTGTCCGGCAGTTCTCCAATAATCGTGAGAACATTCAATTAGTTGGTCCATAGCGGGCCAAAAGTAGTCAGCGAATTCTGCACCTTCAATGACCACTCTGATATCATCACGGTAACGACTGAAACCGTTAGCAGTTCCAACAATATTATTTTCAGCAATTGGAGCATTAAATACCCTTTCTTTGCCAAATTCCTGTGGCATACCTTTGACAACATTGAATACCCCACCTTTACCAATATCCTGTCCCCAAAGAAAAGTATTTGGATTTCTTCTGAATTCTTCTTTCAATGTTTGATTTATGGCTTCCAAAAAGCTAATATCAGGATTATTTTCAGGATGTGGTATTTCAGTATTATCATTTATGCTAATATAAGGTTCAGGAATAATAAACTTATTCCATTTTGAACCATCTGCATCGGGTGCAGCTTCTGCTTTATCAGCTGCCTGAAAGATAATTTCCTGATTTTCTTTTTCTATTTCCTTCAATGTCTTTTCATCAATAATGCCGTTATTGAGAATGTGATAACGAAACTGTAGCAGAGGGTCTCTGCGGTGGACTTCGTCTAATTCTTCTTTTGACCTGTAAATTTCGTGTCTATCAGAATTTGAATGGGACCCAATACGGTCACATTCAGCGTGAACAAAAGCAGGTCCTTTGCCTGAAACGACATAATCTCTTGCCTCGGATAATGCTCTATATGAATCAAATGGGTCTCTTCCATCGCAATTGATTATTTTTAAATTTTTGAATCCTATGTAATTATCTGAAATTCTAAGGTTTGCTGTTGCTTCATTCAAAGGAACAGAAATACCATAGAAATTATTTTGAATAACAAAAATAACAGGTAAGGATTCTAATGTTGCTGAGTTTAATGCTTCCCAAAAATAGCCCTCAGAGCAGGCAGATTCACCACTGGAGTAATATACTATTTCGTCACCATTGTATTTTTTTATTGCTCTTGCCAGTCCTGCAGCGTGTTGAGAATGGTTTCCAGTGCAAGAAGAAACATTTTGTATTCCGATTGAAGGTTTTGCAAAATGATTACTCATATGTCTGCCACCACCGGCAACATCTGTATCCTTGCTCAAACCGTTGAGAATTATTTCCTCGACTGTTATTCCAGCAGTAAGACTGGTAAGCATATCTCTGTAGTATGGGAAAAGGAAATCCTTTCCGGGTCTGAATATTTTTCCTAATGCAAACTGAATTCCATCGTGCCCAGCAAATGGAGCATGATAAGACCATCCTTTTGCCATTTTTAAATAAAGAGCTGCTTTTTCGTCCAAGCGTCTGCCTAAATGAATTGTTTTATACCATTCAATGATTGTTTCCTTATCGAAACCGCTCATATCAAACTTAGAATAAAGTTCGACCTCTCGTTCAACATTCATATAAAGGATTTTTTTAATCACTTTTCTTTCTCCATTTTTTTGTTCTTTATCTATTTTAGTATTATTTTTCAAATACATTTCTCTCATTTTTCACCAATAAATTTTTAAAATTATAAAAAATTCATTTATATTAACTAAATTATAAAAGAACTATTGTCTGATTTTAATTTTAGCCATTTTTTGTGAGCTTATTCTTTATTTTGCTACTTAATTTTAAACATATTAAAAATTTTGCTAATTTTGTTTTTTTAAAGTTAATTTTTTATGAATTCAGATAGAGTATTTGTTGTTGGGGATATTCACGGCTGTTTCAAGACACTTGAAAATTTATTATTGAATAAAATTCAGATAAAAAAAGAAGATACTTTGTATTTTCTTGGTGATTACATTGATAGAGGACCTTCGAGCAAAGAAGTAATTGATTTCCTGATTGATTTAAAAACAAAAGGGTTTAATATAAACTGCGTTATAGGTAATCACGAACAACTTCTTTTGGATTCAATTAACAATGATGAAAAATTTAATATTTGGCTTTATAACGGTGCAACTGCAACTTTAAAAAGTTTTCTAATAGCAAAAGCATCTGAACTTTCCGAAAATTACCTTTCTTTCTTTAGAAATCTTAAGTATTATTATATTCATAACGGTTTCGTAATTGTTCATGGCGGTCTTAATTTTGACATTGAAAATCCTTTTGAAGATACTGAATCTATGATTTGGATGCGAAATGATTTTGTTATTCCTTCAGTTATTGGAAATAAAAAATTGATAGTTGGACACACACCTTCACCAATTGAAAAGATAAGATATAGTCTAAATACTGATAAAATAATGCTTGATGGAGGTTGTGTCTATAAAGGAAAATATGTAGGGCTTGGCAATCTTGTTGCTCTCGAGCTTAATACTATGCAATTGTTTATTATGCCAAACATTGATTTCTGACGTGATTTCTTTTCTTTTTTTAGTCAAATCTAAATCAACACACATTTTACATAAAGAAAAATTGATATTGCAATTCTTATATCCAATTGTAAATTAAACCGTTTGAAAAAATTATCTAAAAAAAATCGGGTGAATTTCGGTTCATCATTTTTTTTGTTTTTAAATGGATATAAATAAATCATTAGAGAATTCCAAAGAGTTAATCCTAAACGAATGGATTAATTCTGTTTTTGACTCTTATCCGATTGAATCAGGAAAATTTCTGAAAAATGGTAAAAACAGATTTTCCAACCCCGTTGGCTACAATCTGGCAAAAGAGCTTGAAAACCTCCTTGATTTGATTTTTGTTAATCAAGTTAATGACAAAGAAAAGATTAGGCAATCACTCGAAAGTTTCCTTAAAATTAGAGTTGTTCAGGATTTCGAACCATCTGTCACTATTAACTTTTTTCTAAATTTAAAAAAGATAATTTATTCTAAACTTGATAGTCAGGTTTATCAAGCTAATGATTTAAATAAACTACTTAGCTTGTTTGAACAAATTGACTCAATTGCACTCGAAGCTGTTGATATTTTTGTGTTGTTAAAATCAAAAATATTCGAAATAAAAGCCAATGAATTGAAAAATAGATTTGGTAAAATGGCTGATAGAATAATGAAGAAGTATGGAATAGATGAAAATAATGATAATGAAACAAAATTTAACGAGGTTTAATAAATGGGATTATTTTTTTCAATTGTAGCATTTTTAGTTATAGCTGTCATAGGGTATTTAGGAAATTTTGCTCCTACGGTATTTGGAGTTGTTATTCCCTATATAGCTCTGGGTTTATTTCTGATTGGTATAGTAGTTAGAATCATTAAGTGGGCTACCTCGCCTGTTCCATTTCGCATTACAACAACAGCGGGGCAACAAAAATCACTGCCTTGGATCCATAGAAATCGCTTTGATAATCCTTCGAATGCTTGGGAAACTTTTGTCAGAATGTTACTCGAAGTTCTGTTTTTCAGATCACTATTCAGAAATACAAGAGCAAGCATTAAAGATGGGAAGAAATTAGTATATGGTGCTGAAAAATGGCTTTGGCTATTTGCAATATTATTTCATTGGTCATTTTTGATTATTGTTTTAAGGCATTTCAGGTTTTTTACTGAACCGACGCCAGCTTTTGTTGGTTTTCTTCAAAACATTGATGGCTTTTTCCAATTTGGGGTTCCAATTCTTTATATCACAAATGTGGCAATTGTTGTTGCTTTAACTTATCTTTTCTTAAGAAGAGTAATAGATCAAAAGATTAAATATATTTCACTTTCATCGGATTATTTCCCGCTTCTATTAATCTTGGGAATTGCTACAACGGGAATTTTGATGAGGTATTTCTTCAAGGTGGATTTAGTGCAAATCAAAGAATTAGCAGTTGGTATTCTAAGCTTCAATCCAGTAATACCAAATCAATTAAATCCAATATTTTCAATGCACTTATTTTTTGTCTCTGTTTTATTAATTTACTTCCCTATGAGTAAATTGGTTCATATGCCCGGAATTTTCTTTAGCCCAACACGTAATTTATCAAATGACAATAGGGAAAAAAGGCATATAAATCCTTGGAATAAAGAATTCAAAATGCATTATCACACTTATGAAGAATATGAAGACGAGTTCCGTGAAGTGATGAAAAATGTTAATCTGCCGCTTGAAAAGGAGGAAAAATAATGTCAATAAAGATTAAACCCGAAGAATTATCATCAGAAATCAATTATAAGCCACCAAAAGTTAATTGGATTGATAATCCAGTTGAATTCAGGAAAGGGACATATAATCACGCAGCCGTTCCTGATAGCATTGAATATATAAATCAACCATATCCAAGAAAATGGCAGCCTTACGAAGAAGATTGGAAGCTTCCTGAAGATTGGCAAAGAATTGTTATGGAGGGGCTTAGGGAAAGAATCTCAAAATTTCGCTCCTTGAAACTCTTTATGGATATATGCGTTCGCTGTGGTGCTTGTGCTGATAAATGTCATTTCTTCCTTGGAAGTGGCGATCCGAAGAATATGCCCGTTTTGAGAGCAGAGCTTCTGCGCTCAGTTTATCGCCGTGATTTCACACTTGCAGGTAAGCTTATGGGCAAAATGGTAGGAGCAAGAGAACTTACCTTTCCTGTTCTCAAAGAATGGTTTTATTATTTCTATCAATGCACTCAATGCCGTCGCTGCTCAGTATTTTGTCCTTATGGAATAGATACAGCGGAAATTACATTTCTTGCCAGAGAGATTATGAATCTAATCGGAGTTAATATTGATTGGGTTATGACACCAGTTAAGAATAGCCATAGAACCGGTAATCACCTTGGCATTCAACCACACGGCGTTTTGGATAGCATTGAATTTGCTATTGACGACCTTGAAGATAGAACTGGAGTAAGAGTCGAAGTCCCATTAAATAAAAAAGGGGCTGAAATTCTTTTTGTTACTCCTTCGGCAGACTATTTTGGAGAGCCACATTACTTCACACTTCTGGGTTATTTTGCACTCTTTCACGAAATAGGGTTAGATTTTACAATGAGTACTTATGCCTCAGAGGGTGGAAATTTTGGGTCTTTTGTTTCTCACGAGTTAATGAAAGTTTTAAATGCAAAAATTTATGCAGAGGCAAAGAGGCTCAAGGTAAAATGGATTCTTGGTGGAGAATGTGGGCATATGTGGAGAGTCCTTCACCAATATATGGATACTTTAAATGGTCCGGCAGATTTCCTTGAAGTTCCAGTTTCTCCTATTACGGGGACAAAGTTTGAAAATGCAAAATCTACAAAGATGATTCATATTGCCGAATTCACCGCTGATTTAATAAGAAATAATAAAATAAAACTCGATCCATCGAGAAATGATCATTGGAGAGCAACTTATCACGATTCCTGTAATCCTTCGAGGGGTATGGGTTTGCTCGAGGAACCGAGATATATAATTAAAAACGTAATGAATAATTTTGTTGAAATGCCTGATAATACAATCCGAGAACAAACTTTCTGTTGTGGTAGTGGGGCAGGATTAGGAACAGAGGAAAACTTCGAAATGAGGCTGCGAGGTGGTTTCCCAAGAGCTAATGCAGTCGATTTTGTTCATAAGCAGAATGACGTTAATTTATTGCTTTGTATGTGTGCTATAGACAAAGCTACTTTGCCACCGCTTCTTGAATACTGGGTGCCGGGGGTTGAGGTAGCCGGAGTTCACGAAATGGTCGGCAATGCTCTCGTTATGAAAGGAGAAAACGACCGCTCAACAGATTTACGTGGCAATCCAACAATAAAAAAGGAGGAAATATAATATGTATGATGCTCCAAAAGTAATTTTAGGTATAATAGTCTTTCTTCTTCTTTTTACTTCACCTTTATGGATAAATATCTTTGGTGGACAATCTTCTGTAAAACCTGATATTCAATTGCCAAAGGATTCCAAAGAATGTGTTTATCCTACTGAATATATGAAAACCAATCATATGGATTTACTGAATGAATGGAGAGATAAAGTTGTTCGTGAAAATGAAAGATTTCTTGTTAAAAACGGTAGATTTGTTGATTTTAACGGCAAAAAAATGGAAATGAGTCTTTCACACACTTGTATGAAATGTCATAATAATAAATCTCAATTTTGTGACCAATGTCATAATTATTTAGCTGTTAATCCCTATTGCTGGGACTGTCACGTAGCTCCAAAGGAGGTGTTAAAATGAACATTAACAGAAGAAATTTCTTGAAAATTGTCAGTGTAGGTGGTGTTGTTGGAATTGCTACTAAAATGACTTTCGACGCCATTTCAGATACAGGAAATGTTAAACTTCACGATGGAAGGCTCGAAGCAAAAAGATGGGCGATGGTAATTGATGTCAGGAAATGTGAACAACAATCTGACTGTAAAGTTTGTATAGAAGCTTGCCATAAAGCTCATAATGTTCCAAATATCAAAAATCCCAAAGATGAAATTAAGTGGATATGGAAGGATAAATTTCATAATGCTTTTATAACGCAGGAAAATGAGCATCTTCCAAGAAATATGAATCATAAGAATGTTCTTTTGCTGTGTAATCATTGCAGTAATCCTCCTTGCACAAATGTTTGCCCGACCAAGGCAACTTGGAAAAGGGAAGAAGATGGAATCGTTATGATGGACTGGCACCGTTGCATTGGTTGTAGGTATTGTGTTGCTGCCTGTCCTTATGGTTCAAGGAGCTTCAATTGGATGGATCCCAGACCATTTATGAATGATATTACAGAGGATTTTCCAACAAGAACCAAAGGTGTTGTCGAAAAATGCACATTCTGCGATGAAAGATTGGTTCGTGGAATGCTTCCTGCTTGTGTCGAGGCTTGCCCTGTAAAAGCTCTAACATTCGGTGATCTTGATAATCCTGAATCAGAAGTCAGGAAACTTCTGCAAGAGAACTTTTCAATTAGAAGAAAACCCGAATTAGGAACAAAACCCGAAGTATATTATCTGGTTTAGAAAATTTTATTTTAAAATAGTCATTAGATGTTGTAAGCCACGAGCAATGACTCGTGGTTTTTTTTTACCTAAATTATTTATTGGAAATTGGCAAATTCAACAATATTTTTTTTATTTTTGATTTTATACTACTTTTAAGTGTTTGTTTATTGATTTTAATATTGATGGATTAAATTATTCAACTTTTTAAGAAATACATATTGGTTTGGGTATTATTTTTTTCCTTCTTTTTTGTAATTTCAACAAATGCACAGAATAGGGGTGGAGGAAGGAGTCTGCTTGAAATTGAATCTGATACTTCTCAACCGATAATTATTCTTCCCGGAGAAATTTTTTTCCAAACAACTCCCGAGCAGGATAGTGCTTATTTTCGTGCATTAAGAACAAAGATACCTGCCTCAACAAGGTTCTCGCTCGATTTAAAAAGGTTCGAAAGTGATATTAGATTAATAGGCGAGCTTAACAAAGGCACTCCGCTTGACATAGCTCGAAAAAATCTTGATTTACCGTCTGAATATTTTATTCCATCGCCTCAAGAATTCGCTCTTTATGAATTAAATCAAAAACTTTCTACTTATGTCCCATATATTCGAACAAGTCAGCCATTTGGATTCAAAGCAAATTTATCTGATATCGGAAAGTTATTAGGTCTTGTCGAAGATGTTTCACCTGTTCTTACTTATGAAGTTGATACTTATACTGATGTTGAGGTTGTTGTATATTCGATTCAGGCTAGAGTTGTGGCAACAATTTTCAGCGGGAAACAGTCTCCCGGAAAATACACTTACACTTGGAATGTTCGAGATGATGCGGGACGACTTATGCCACCCGGTGATTATATCGGTGAAATCAGGATTGGCAGAAGCAAATTCATCCGCAAAAGAATTTATATTCCTTAAGCTAAAATATTCAATCTAAATTTATACAAACAAAAGGTAATGCTGATCCAAATGTGAAGCATCCCTTTCAAAACATTATGGATTCTTTCAAACCTCGTTTGAGAGAATGACACAAAATAATAATTGTCTGTTTAATTCATTTTTTTAGAATATTTTAGTTGAATCTTTAGTCTTTTTGATTTCTCTGAGAATTTTTTTCTCGCAGAGACCGCAAAGTATAAAACAGAGTTCGCAGAGAATTTCCAAGAACTTTTAAATTTTTTTCAAAAATGAATATACAATTTAATCTTATTTAAAAAGGCTCTGCGTTCTCTGCGGTCACTTGATTTTTGAAATTGAAGAAATCATTCTCTGCGACCTCTGCGAGAAATATAATTAAGTGTGGTATTTTAAAGCAACCATTAAAATATGGATTCTTCCATACTCAGTTTGTCAAAATGACTTTAGAAAAAATATTAAACTTGTTTGTTCTATTTCTTTTGAATAAATACTGTTATAGATTATTCCTTCTTTTTGATATTAAATATGCCATTCTGATAGCTTCGAAAGTGCTATCCCCGCTCGCAATGCCCTTCCCTGCAATTTGAAAAGCCGTTCCGTGATCAGGTGAGGTTCGGACAATTGGTAAATTAGCAGTGAAATTCACACCCTTATTACCTGCTAAAAGCTTTAGAGGGATTAAGCCCTGATCGTGATACATTGCCAAAATACCATCGTAATTCTTGTAATCATTATGGGCAAAGAAACCATCAGCGGGGAAAGGACCATAATAGCTGTTTCCTTCGCTGTTGAGTTTATCAATTGCAGGCTGAATTATTCTGTTTTCCTCTTTTCCAATTGCACCGTTTTCACCAGCGTGAGGATTAAGACCAAGAACGGCTATTTTAGGCTTTTTTATTGAAAAATCCTGCTCAAGTGTGTGATAAAAAATTTTAGCTTTGTTTTTGATTAACTTTTGATTTATTTTTTTTGATACATCTGAAAGTGGTATATGAGTTGTAACAAGGGCAACCCGCAATTTTCTTGTCATTAATATCATCATATAAGAGTTAGATTGGGTTTTTTCTGCCAAAAACTCAGTATGACCGGGAAAATTCCAACCTACGCTTTGCAAAGCATATTTATTGATTGGCAGTGTAACAATAGCGTCAAAATTTTTGTTAATAACTGCATTTACGGAATAATCAAGTGCTTCAATAGTCAGTTTAGCTGATTTTTCAGTAATTTTTCCAAAATCAACCGGGGAATAGAATGATAAATCAATAACATCAATTTCTTTATTTTCAATGAGGATTCCTTCTTTTGTATCCTTAATTTCATAATTGAGCTTTTTGAAATATTCTTTTATTGTCTTCTTATTTCCAGCTAAAGTAAGATGAATTTTTTTATCAAGAGCCTTGTTAAGACTTAATTTTTGAACAGCTTTATAGAAGGTTTCAAGCCCAATGCCGTTACAATCGCCAATAGATACTATAATTTTCATTTTTTTGTTATATTTTCAATATCCAGTTAGTAATGTAATCAAGGAAGCCGGGGACGAATTTTTTTTCAAGCATAAAGTATTCGTTGGGACTGCCTGTGTTAGCTTCCTGAAAGAGATGATTAGCCTTATCGAATATCTTTATTTCATATTTTGTTTTAGCTTTTTCAAGAGCTTTTCTCATTGGGATTTCGTTAGTGCTTGGAGGAACTTGGGTGTCAAGCTTACCAAATAAAGCAAGAACAGGACACTTGATTTTCACAATGTATTCCGAAGGATCAAGTTGAATAAATTTTCTCATCCACTCATTTCTTGATTGAGAAATTAACAAATCAACTCTCTGATAAATCAAAGAATCGGGAAATAACTTTTTCTGAGCTTCTGGAAGAGTATCAATTTGTTTTTTTGACATAAGGAACATTTCCTCTCGAAGTTCATCCCAGCCTGAATCAGTTCTAATGGCATTCAGAGTGTTTTTTTGCCAGCGAAGAGCTTCTTGAATATCTTCTTCAGAGGCACCGGAAGCTTTGGTTATTTCATAAAGCTGAGAAATAAGGAGGGAATCCCCTCTTATTGATGTTCCAGCCATTAGGACAGCAAAAGCAACATCTTTGTTCCTCGAAGCGACTATTGAAGCGATAATTCCGCCCTCGCTATGCCCAAGAAGACCAATTTTTTTTGTATCAATTGAAGGATGATTTTTTAGAAATTTAATGCAGGCTTCAACATCATGAGCATAATCATAAGTTGTTACCTTATCACCGAGACTATTAGTAGATTGACCTACTCCTCTATCGTCGCAGCGCAGAACGGCTATTCCTGAATTTGCCAAATGGGTTGCAATTTCTTTGAAGATTTTAAATCCAAAGACATCTTCATCCCTGTCCTGAGGACCGCTTCCAGTGATTAAAATAACACATTTGAACTTCTTTTTGGTGTTATCATTCGGTATAGACAGAGTTCCCCCCAAAGTATCAACTCCAGATAAAATCTTAACATCTAAATCATTAAAGTTCTGAACTGATTGGGTTTCCTCTTTTTTAACTTCTTCCTTAGTCAATGCTAAATTGAAAGTTCCTACGATGCCCATTTGCAGGAACTTACCCTCAATTTTCGGATTTCCACTATCATCAATTAAATATTCACCTTCAAAAAAGGCAATGTTACCCGGACCGGCGACAAGTTCAAAATTGACAGATTCTTTATCTGTTTTGATATTGGTTAATTCCAATCCAAAAGCCATTTGCTGAGGGATGTCAATAGTTCCTTTAAGTGAGTCATTTTCGGTCTTAAAATTGACAACTATGTTTAATTTCTGATTAAGGACATTAATTTCACCTTTCCACTTTCCAATTATACTCTGGGATAGTAATAGATTAGGAATAATAAGAATTAAAGATAGAATAAAAAAGATTTTGGCTTTCATTTTTTTCCCAAATAATGTTTATGATAAAGAATAAAAATACGAATTTTTTGCTGAAAGGTTATATTAGTTTGGTATAACAAAAAAATATCTTTTAAAAATTCTCTGCGAACTCTGCATGGAATCCATTATTATCTCAGATAATGCAAATGGAATATAATAATTATTATCGTTACTTATTGAAGCTTTCATTCTGACTAACGAGGTTGTGTAAAAAGCAGCCATTCTGAGGCAAAGGCGAAGAATCCATATTACATAAGTTATTGAGATATAATAGACTCTTCACTTCGTTCAGAGTGACAAATAACTACTTTTTATACTTTTTACACAACCTCGAAAGAAGTGAGGAAGAATCTAGAACATCTTAAATAGACGCTTCGCTTCGTTCAGCTTTACTTAAAATTTTTTTTATTTCTCTAATGAATAATCAGGGATTATTTTGAAAAATTGATTTTTATAAATTGTTTTTTTCAAACTTCTTTTGAGAAAACAAGAGACAAAATTCCTTAAACATTTCAGTCAAAATTAATTCGAGCAAATCAACTAATACAAAAAAAATTAACAGTCAGTTTATTTTTTAAATAGGTATTATCTTTTTAAATTTGAATAACTAAATTTGTTCAAAATTTGTAAGAAAATGATTATGAAAACTTATTCGAGCGAAAAATTTCCAAAAGTATTAGGGCATTATTCACATTGTGTTGAACATAACGGAATGCTTTTCTTGGCAGGGCAACTCCCAATTAATCCACAGACTAATGAAATTCCAAATGGTATATCAGCTCAGACCAAGCAAGTGCTTGATAATATTAATACAATCCTCAATGAAGCAGGGAGCAGTAAAAATCAAGTCCTTCAGGCAAGAATTTATTTGACTGACATTGAATTAAGAGGTGAAGTCAATAATGTTTACAGTGAATTTTTCGGTGAACATAAACCAGCTCGCGCTATTGTTCCTTGTGGGAACTTGCCTTTAGGATGTCTAATCGAAATCGAAGTAACTGCTTTCAAATAAGCAAAGGGACTCGAATGATTCTCAACATTAACAACAAAAATTATGATATTGATGTTGACCCTGATATGCCTTTGTTATGGGTTCTTCGGGATGTTTTGGGTTTGACCGGCACTAAATACGGTTGCGGAATTGGTTTTTGTAAATCCTGCACTGTTCTGATTGATGGAAATGCGGAGCAATCTTGCTTAATACCTGTAAGATTTATCGGTACAAAAAAGATAACCACAATTGAAGGATTATCCAACGATGGAAGCCATCCTTTGCAAAAAGCTTGGGTTGAAGTGGGTGTTAGTCAGTGTGGTTACTGTCAGCCCGGACAAATTATGACAGCCGCAGCACTACTCAAGAAAAAGCCAAAACCTACTATCGAGGACATAAATGAAGAAATGTCGGGCAATGTTTGCAGATGTGGCACATATAACAAAATCAGAGATGCAATTATTCTTGCTTCGAAGGAATGATTATGACAGAAAAAAATAATATTTCCAGAAGAAGATTTATTTTTGGTTCTGCACTGTCTTTTGCAGGTCTGGTATCAGGCTTTATATCATCAAATAAAGCTTTGGCTGAACTCATTATCACTGAAAATGGCAACAATAAAATTATGAGCTTTGCTCCGAGTATATGGGTTGAGATTACAAAGGAAAACGAAGTTATTGTTACTGTTGCTCGCTCTGAACTCGGTCAGGGAGTAAGAACATCCTTTTCGATGATTTTAGCCGATGAATTGGATGCTGATTGGGATTTAGTTAGAGTGAGAAATGCTGAAGGAGATTCAAAATATGGTAATCAGTCAACAGGTGGTAGCACAAGCATTAGAACATTTTGGCAACCCTTGAGAACTGCAGGAGCACAGGCGAAAAAAATGCTTATTACAGCCGCCTCGCTTATCTGGGGCATTTCCGAAGCTAATTGTTATGCAGAAAAAAGCTTTGTTTATGAGAAAAATGGAAGCAGAAAATTATCCTACGGAGAATTGATTGATAAAGCATTAACTCTTCCCGTTCCTCCGACTAATTCAGTAACTTTAAAAAAGTCATCTGAATTCAAATTAATTGGAAAGACAAAATGGAATTTTGATGAACCGGACATTGTAACAGGCAAAGCCAAATATGGAAGCGATTATAGAGTCCAAGGAATGAAATATGCTGTTATTTTGAGGTGTCCATACATAAGCGGTTCATTGCAATCCTATGATGATACGAATGCAAAGAAAGTTAAGGGTGTGCTTGGTGTTTATCAGATGAGCGAGGGTATAGCTGTAGTAGCTGAGAATTCTTGGGCAGCGCTCGAAGGCAGAAATGCACTAAAAGCCGTATGGCGACAGAATTCAAATTTTAGCTCAGAAGACATTCGAAAAGCTTTTACTGACAAAATCGGGACATTACCCAATCTCCCTGCCAACACAAGTAAATTTATTGAAGGTGTTTATGAAGTTCCGTTCCTTGCGCATACAACAATGGAACCTATGAGTGCCTTCGCACATTTTAAAGATGGAAATTGTGAGGTATGGACCGGAACACAAAACCCTCAGACAGCAAGATCCAATGTTGCAAGTGCATTGGGTATTTCTCAATCGAATGTGACGGTAAATGTTATGCTCTCTGGTGGGGGATTTGGACGCCGTCACGATAATGATTATGTTGTGATGGCTGCAAAAATCTCGAAATTATCAGGGTATCCAATTTTGTTCTTCTATACAAAGGAAGACGATATAAAAAACGATAATTTTAGACCAGCAAGTATGCATGCTTTCAAAGTTGGTATTACATCAAGTGGCTATCCTTCAGGATGGATTCAAAAAGTAATATCTCAAGGTGATGTTTCGCCAAATAATCCAAATTATGATGTACCGAATATTACTAATCAAACCGCATCGGAGAGATTTGGAATTAGAACTGGTCCTTGGCGATCGGTTGATTACACTCAAAATATTTTTGTCAACGAGTCTTTGATAGATGAATTAGCTCATCTGGCTGGAAAAGATCCATACCAATACCGATATGATCTAACTAAGGACGGAAGATTAAAAAATGTTCTTAAGCTCGTAGCAGAAAAATCAAATTGGGGCTCTCAACTGCCTAAGGGCTGGGGCAGAGGTATAGCTGCCTTTGTTGGCTACGGCGCTTATATTGCTCACGTTGTCGAAGTCTCTATTTCGGACACTGGAAAATTAAAAATTCAAAAAGTATATGCGGTCGTTGATCCCGGTTTTGCGATAAATCCCGGGAATATAAAAAATCAGATTATGGGTGCCGCAATTGATGCTTTTTCGACCGCATTAAATACTGAAATAACTGTGAAAAATGGAGAAATTCAACAATCCGGCTTTCATAATTTCAGGTGGCTGACTATGGAAGATGTTCCTGAATTTGATATTGATATTATTCACACATCAGAAACACCATCAGGTATGGGTGAGGTAGGCTTCCCTTCAGTAACTCCTGCCTTATGCAATGCTATTTTCGATGCAACCGGGATAAGAATAAGGAGACTACCAATAGCACATACAAGTTTGGTTAGTGAGGTTGAAAAAAAAAGCCAAATAAGTAATAATGTCGAGTTTGAAGCTGTTCCAACGCCATTTGAATCTTCATTCAAGGTCTCAATTAAGTTAAAAAGATGGAATCAACCGAAACTCGATGTTAGTATAGTGGATATTTTAGGAAAAAAATTAATTAAAACTTTAATTGAATTTGATGGTATAAGATATATCGGTGAATTTAGTTTTCCGACAATTGCTGCGGGAACTTATTATGTGTTATTCTCTGATGGTATTGATTCTTACTCTTTTCCTATTATGAAAAAATAAATTTAAAAAAAGGAAAAAAATGACAGAAAAAGAAATAATAACTGACTTTTTAAGTAGCGAAGCTTTTGCATTGGCTGGAGTTTCTAATAATAAAGACAAATTCGGAAATTATTTATATGATGAACTTATTAAAAAAGGAATAAAAACATATCCTCTTAATCCAAGTTTATCGGAATATAAAGGAGTGAAATGCTATCCGAGTCTTGATAGTTTGCCTGAAAAGGTTGATGCTCTTATATGCTCACTTAAGCCAAAAAATGTAATGAGTGTTCTGGAAGACGCAAAAAAGGCTGAAATAAAAAAAGTTTGGCTTCAACAAGGCTCTGAATCAAAGGAAGCTATTGAGTTTTGCAAGGCAAATAATATTAATGTCGTAAGTAAAAGATGTTTGATGATGTTTATTGCCGAAGACTCATTTCCACATAACCTTCATAAATTCTTGTCAAAATTTTTTGGTAAATATCCTAAGTGAAAGAATGAAAAGCTACAGAAAAGAATTATGGTTTCAGACAAAATCCCGCAGGGAATATATTAACATTACACTTCAGGTTCAACAGGCAGTTAGAGAAAGCGGAATAAAAGAGGGGTTGGTTCTTGTCAATGCTATGCACATAACTGCGAGCGTTTTCATAAATGATGATGAGTCAGGGCTCCACTATGACTTTGAACAATGGCTTGAAAAATTAGCTCCGGAAAAACCCCACTCTCAATATCGTCATAACGGCTATGAGGATAATGCAGACGCCCATTTAAAAAGGCAGATAATGGGTCGTGAAGTTACAGTTGCTATAACAGACGGAAAACTCGATTTCGGTCCATGGGAGCAAATCTTCTATGGCGAATTCGACGGAATGAGAAGGAAAAGAGTTCTCATCAAAATAATTGGGGAGTAAAGAAAAAAACTAATTACTTTTTGCTAGCTTTTTTGCCGAACTCTATTGCTTCCATCGCTGCGATTGACATTTTGTTTTCGAGCTTGCCGAAAGTAGCTCTATAATCATTCATACTTCTTTTGATGACTTCGATTGCTTCCTCTTTGCCATATACGTGTGTTATCTCACATCTCGTCGGTTGCCCGGGCATATCTTTATAAGTAAGAAAGTAATGTTTTAATCGTGAGACAACAACCGGAGGGCAATCATTAATATCCTTCCAAGATTTATAAACCTCATCTTCTTTCATAACAGCTATAATTTTATCATCAGCCTCTCCACCATCAATCATACGGAATCCCCCGATAGGAACTGCCTGAACTAAAATATCACCATGAGGAATGTGTCTTTCTGTTAAAATACAAATATCAAGAGGGTCGCCGTCGCCGATAATATCATTTCTACCGGATTTTTGCATACAGAACTCTGCAATCGAATTTCCGCAATAAGTTTGAGGAATAAAACCATATAAAGCTGGTATTATGTTCGAAAATTTTTGCGGTCTATCAACCTTTAGGTAGCCAGATAATTTATCAACCTCATATTTAACGGTATCAGAGGGAACACATTCTATAAAGCTCGTTACAATTTCAGGTGCTTTATCACCAATAAAAACACCGTGCCATGGGTGTGATTTATATCTTAATCCTGCAAGTTTCCAGAATTCTTTTCCTGTTTGCATAATTATATCTTTCAAAATAAAATGGAAACTATAAAATTTGAAATTTATTTTATCAGAAATGATATTTTTTCTATGCTGTATTTATTTTATTAGTTTAAATTAAAAATAACTTTGATTTTTCGAATAATTTTTTTGAAATGTAGGCAAATATTTTCTTTTAAAAAATTCTATCTAAATATTCTTCATTCATAAAAATGAATAGCTACTTCGTAAATAGTAATTTAAGTGATTATGTTATTTGGTATAAACCCATATTAGAATTTTGAGGCCGATTTAAAGATAATTATTTTCAAATATTACAATTTTTTTATGTTTTGACGTTAATAAAATAAAAAGGTAAATTAAGTTATGGCAGACACAATAAATACAAGCGAAAAATTAGACTTTGAAAAAGTCTGGTTAATGTTTCAGGAAACTGATAGAAAATTCCAAGAAACAGATAAGAAGTTTCAGGATACAGATAAGAAATTTAAAGATACCGATAAGAAGCTTAATAAACTTGAGCATCTATTTACAAGTCAGTGGGGTAAACTTATTGAATCACTCGTTGAAGGTGATTTAGTTCATCTATTGAATAATCGAGGTATACCTGTTAATATAACAACCACCAGAACAAAAGTCTATTTTAACGATCGGCAATATGAATTTGATATCATTGCTGAAAATGGCGAGGAAGTTGTTGTTGTGGAAGTAAAAACTACTCTAAAACAAGAGGACATAAAAGAATTTATCGAGGAATTGGGAGAAATAAAAAAAGTTTTGCCAAAATATGCAAACAACAAG
The DNA here is from genome assembly GCA_026418625.1 of Candidatus Kapaibacterium sp. GTDB lineage: Bacteria > Bacteroidota > Ignavibacteria > Kapaibacteriales > UBA2268 > CALHRB01. Next base: position 13,070 of record JAOABA010000004.1, on the reverse strand, counting down.
ATATATGGTGCAGTTGCTTTTCTAAATGAAGATTCCGGCTGTTCTAAACTTGCAGAAAAAAATGGTTTATTCACTATAAAAGCAACGGGCAATAGTGCTTCTATAACTAATTCCAAAAAATTCAAACCAAAGGTTTTTTAAACGTAACCCTCAAGATTTAGTTGAAAAAGTCTTTAAAAATTTAAAGGTAAATTATTAGATTATTCCTATAATTATCAAATTATTACGATTGTTAATTCTCGAAATTACTTGAATCATTTCTTCATTTTTTTCTGTAATAAAATCCGGTTTTATTAAATCCTCAACACCGGTTAAAAAAGGATAATAAAGCACAACTTTTTTCTGTTTTCTTAGATTGGAAAACAGCTTCTTGAAATTGTTGTCGTTAATTTTTGTGGGTTCTATTGCAATCAGAATAATTTTATTAATTTTTTCTCCTTTAAGGCTTTTTTTGAAGTTTATTTCTCCGGTGCTAACTGTTATTTCTTGTTCTTCGTAGTCTTTGATAATGAACTCGTATTTGAATTTAATATCATTAAATTCAATATTTTTATTGTTTTCATAGGGATACCAGTTTACTAATTTCGGAGTAGCATCATACCCTAAGAATGTTTTAATTATTTGATTATCGGATGAAATTTTAATTTGCCATTCTTGTAATCCTGCTTCACTGAAAGCGGAGGGATAAAATCTAATAAATGGAATGTTTAAGGAGCTTATTGTGTCAAGTTTTTTTGTAAGTCTTTCTTGCTTTCCTCTCTTTTCAAAATAATGTATCTGATAGATATTTTTAATATACTCAATTTCTTGTTCAACTGACTCAGTTCCATCATCAGAAACGAAAACAGTCTTTAATTCACCATTTAAAATTGGTAAAGGTTTGGGAATTTGGCGTTCGTAAGTCTCTTTAATATTTGTAATATAAGCAATAGAGTTATCCGATAATAGTGTGTCGTAAATGATATTTCTTGCTCTTAATTGTAAAGTTTCAGTAGTTATCTGTGTGCTGAAATTGGTTATTGTATCTCGTGTTAGCGTTGTGTCATATCTTATAGATTGTTCAGTCTTGTTAATGAATAGTAGATTAACACCTGCAGTTATAGCAGAAAATTTCCAATCAGCAGAAGTTAAATAGCTATTTAGTGAAAATTTAAATGAAATTTCCGGAGAGATTCCGATTTTACCAATGGATAATTTGTTTTCATCAAGTGAGAAGGTTGCCTTAGGAACAAAAACCAAACTACTTAGATTATTGATTTTTCCTTCGTGATTTCCAATCGGAAATACAAAATTTAAATTTTCTGGGGAAATGATGGTTTGATTTTGATTGATATATGTTGAAATCGGGAAATTTAGACCAATTCCAAATGATAAATTTATTGCTTTAAAAAAACGATAACCCGCACTAAGAGAAATTTCAAGATTATTTATGTCGGTTTCAAGATTATGTCGAATTATAGCATCAATTGGTTCACCCTGAACGATGACCGTAACATTTTCCAAATCCTGAAAGTCTAATTCGGATTTTGAATAGAGAAGTGATGAAGATAGGAAAAAATCATCAGTAAGGTTGAAACTAATTAATCCTCCAAATCCAAGGACAGGTTTGTTGTTTGAAATTGTCAAAGGAATTTCAGGTCTTGGAATATTGGGTATTGATTTGAAATTATAGTTATAATTGAGAAAAGAAATTTCGGATTTTATGCCAAAGTTTCTAATAAATTGCTGAGAATACAAAGATACAGCTGGTGCAAGAATTAATAAGAAAAACAGAAATATTTTTAACTTAAATTTCACAAACAAAAATCTAATAATACTTTCGAATAGAAAATAAATATAAGAAATTCAAATAAATTCAGCTTAAAAAATCTATTCTAAACGGCTTGTTTCTCTAAAATATCCTCGAGCAAAATAGAGGCTTCCGATAGATCTGGATCGAGTTTTTTTGCCCAATCCAACATCTTTTGAGCCTCTTCGTAAGCTAAAACTGTTAAAAAGCATTTTCCGGCACCGAGACAGGCTCTTGCATTTGTTGTGTTATACTTTAAAGCTTCTGTATAAAGACTGAGAGCTGATTCAGCATCTTCGAAAGATAGAAAAATATCAGCTGTGTCAGTCAGTAAATCATCAAGCGTTATTCCTAAAAAAGTTTCGAATTTCCTTGTTTTCCACTCATTAAATAACTCTGTTAATAACTCAAGAGCTTCTGTGTCATTGCCAGTTAGAGCTAAATATTTTGATTTTATATATTTTACGTCAGTGTTATCGTTATTAAGCTTTTCTGCTTCTTTGATGAAATTCAAGGAATTTTCGAGATCTTTTTTAATAATATTCATCTCCGCAAGCCGCAAATAGGAGTGAATCTTATGTTGTAAATCAGAATTATCAGAGCTTACAGCCTTTAAGAATAATTCTTCGGCTTTTTTATAATTTTTAGATTGAAATTCAAACTCTGCATTCAGGAAGTCATCAATTTCATTTTTTTCATCAGAAAGAATCTTCTCATTTTCAGATGCAAGATTAAAGTCATAAAGAACATCTAATCTCGAGAGCACTTTCAAAGTGGCTCTTTTCCAAGTCCAATGGTTTCTTGCCTTTTGTGCGGCAAGGATACCTTTAAGTTTAATTGCTGATGGTTTGTTATATATTTCTCTCAAAATATCACTTAAAGCATCTTGTTCCGGTTCAAGCACAAAAGCTTCACCTGTTAATTGATGACCATCAATAACATTTCCTATTGAACGCTTCATTGCAGGAATATACCAAGCAATATCTTCATCAGTAAAGTCATCGGTAGAGCCTCCCTTTGTAACAACAACAGGCAAACCGCACGCCATTGCTTCTAATGTGGGTAGAGAAAATCCTTCACCTCTATAAGGACAGACGAAAACATCGCAGGCTCTGTAAAGAGAAGCCATTTCTAATTCAGTTAAAGCATTATCAATGTAGATAATCTCAGGTGAATTTGGTTTAACTTTCAATATTTCAATTTGTTCCTTTGCCGTTTGACCTTTGTAAAACGAGTCTCCGCCCATATCCTTGACTACAAGGCAGACATCATCATAAGAATTGAAAGTTGAAGCATAAGAATTTAATAATATATCAATGCCTTTTCTGAAAATTGTTCCACCGACGAATAGGAATTTCAGCTTTTTGTTGGTTTTAAGTTCAAATTTATCACCTGTTGGTTTGAATATTTCTGGGTCAATGCCATTTGGAATGACTTGAACTTTGTTAAAATCAACACCTGAATTAATAAAACTTTGTCGGGAGTAATTGCTAGGGGTCCAAATTTCGTCAGCTTGATTAAAAAGATCAGCAAAATCTTTTCTCAAAGTAGAGAATTCCCAAGGTTGCATAATTATCCATTTTGCTCCTTTTGGAGGCTGAAATTGGGGGGGCCACTGATGCCGAATCCAGACATAAGGCAGCTTGGAAATTGACTCATCAACTTTTTCCTTGAAACGAATGTCGTGCTTTATTAAGTCATCGTTTTTCTTGGTTTTCTCGGGCAAATATGTCTCTGGCTCGTAGGGTATAATAGTTAATTCAACATCTTTAACGTTAATTAAGTTTGAGCAATGTTCCCTATTTATTAGAGCCAGTGAATGATAAACAAATTGAGAGCCTTCCCAAACTACATTTAATTTTTTGTCGGTTTTCTTTATTTCTTTCGGTTTTTGTATTATTTCAAGTTTTTCAAAAGAAGTGACATTCGAGGAAAAATCAAAGCTTAGTTGCTCTGTTTTTGCCGGAGAATACCTAATTTCAATACCATTCCAATTGAGTGAATGGCTTGGAAGAATTCCATCTTGGTCAATTAGCCTTAATGATTTGTTCTTATTTGAATAATTTGCAAAGAAATCATAAATTGATTTCTGGTAATCTGTGTTCCAATTCAATTTAACATCTATAATTTCAAAAGAATCTGGGGTGTATCTTGTATTCTCAATGTTTGAAAATGCAGAAGCAATTATCTCAGGACTTAGCTGATTCATACATTCTATATTACATTTTTTAGTCCAATAACAATTGAGACAGTCAAGAGAATTATTTCTGATAACTGAAAAACCGGCAGTATAATTGCCTATCAAAGCAGGATTAGTAAGTCCGGCAATTAATAAAGTAGGTTTTTTGAGTAAATTATGGGCAACGTGGAAGAAGACACTATCTATTGTGATGAATGAATCACAAAAGTTTGCCAAGGCTACCTGCTGACGAAATGTATATCCTTTTTCACCGCAGTTTAAGGTATCAGCCCCATTACCATAATTTTCGTGAAGTCCAAAAAGAATATATTTATATTCAGGATATCGCTTTCTTAATTCAGTAAGTAATTCATTCCCATAAGGATAAGACCGTTTTGTATCTTTATTAGTAATTAATTGTAGCCCAATAATTTTGCTTCCATTGGAAAAATTATTAATTACATTTTCAGCCCAATTGATTTCTTCGTTTGTGATGTTATATATTAATTCCTTAGAATTTAGCTTTATACCTGCAATATTAGCGAGGATATCCATAAAATGAAGTCCGTTGTAATATTCCGGCAAATTCGCAATCAAATTATTATAATCAAGAATTCTGTCAATGTTTGAGATAAGCCTTCTTTCTTCATCGCTGTCTTTAATTATAAATTCTTTTATATCTGGATTTCCCTCGAAAACAGATTCGATGATTTGAGCACCTGAAACATAAATGTCAATGTGCGGGAAATCGGACTTTATTTTATGTATTATAGATGTCATCATAAGGGCATCGCCAAAAGCAGGAGTAATTCTTATGAGGATATTCTTACCGTTTTCATAATTGAAGTTCCAGAAAGATGATGAGAAGCTTGTCAGGTTTTTATTACTAGTTATCTCTCTAATGAGTTGAGCGGACTGCATATTTATCGGGAAAAGCATCCCGTTTTCGAGTTTAAACCCGTCATTTCGGAAGAATTCATCAGCATCTTTCTTAACAAATTGAGACCATTTGTCCATAAAATGAAGTCTGTTTTTTATATCACGAGAAGATTGAGGCAAAAGGAAGTCGTTCATAGCCTCTTCCTTTAACACCTTCGTTCCGGATTCATAATGATAAAGAACTGCCTTTGGATTATAGATTACTTTTTTCCCTATTTGATTAACTTTCATACACAAATCTGTGTCTTCCCAACCAAAATCGTATCCTTCGTCAAATCCACCAATCTGTCCGAACAAATCACTTCGGATAGCGAGGCAAGCTCCTGTAACAAACTGGAATTGCCTCCTTAGATTGGCATAGTGGAAATCAGCAGGAACTTTAACGTAAGCGTGGAATGGTGAATCATCCTTATTTGGCATTGAACCAAAGACCATTCCGGCGTGTTGTATTGTTCCATCTTCATAAAGAAGTTTCGCTCCCTGAATACCCGTATCTTGGTTTTCTTCGAACTCTTTTATTATTTCATCATACCAACCGGGTAGTGGCAAGGTGTCATTGTTCAGAAAGATAAGATATTTTCCTGAAGCTATTTTTGCTCCCTGATTATTAATTTTTGAATAGTTAAGATTTTCCTGATTGGTTATGACTTTTATACGGTTGCCAAGAGACTGCAAATATTCCCCTGTCCCGTCTGTCGAGGCATTATTAATAATGATTATTTCAACTTTTGATAAATCAACTGTTTTAAAGAGCCCCTCAAGGCAATTTTTGGTATAATGAAGTTGATTATGAACGGGAATTATTATTGAAGATTCGATTGTGCTCTTAGGTTCTTCAAATGTCTCATTTTTTCCGAAGGATAGAATGGATCTATAAGCTTTATCCCAGTAATAGCAGTTATTTTCGATAGTGAACTCGTTATGAACTGTATTATAGGCATTTTTGGCAATGTTTTCCCTGAAATTTTCATCTTCAATAAATCTTCGAACTGCGCTATACCACTGTTCGTAGTTATTATCAACAAGGATACCTGTAACTTCATTTTTAATACTTACTGAATATTCACCAACATTTGAATAAATACCGGGAATACCGCAGGCGGAGTATTCAACCCATTTAATGTGCGATTTTGCACGGTTGAAAGTGTTGTCATTCAAGGGTATAACAGCAAAATCAGCTTCGATGGTTTGAAGTCTTTTCAGATAATCATAATAATCGTTATAGAATTCATCAATAATTCTGACATTTTTTTGTTGACTTAAAGAGGAAAAAGTCGTTCCGCCCCACATCAGAAGTTCAACAGCTTCGCCAAATTCATTTAGAATTCTTCTCAATACTCCTTCAATCTCTTTAAAATCCGGTTCGTGGGTAATAGTTCCGCTGAATAGAATTTTAACAGGACCATCGCTATATCTGGGAAATTCAACTTTCTTTGTGATTAATTCCTTAGAGAAATAATTTTTTAAAACAACGATTTTATCCGAATGAGAACTATATAGCTTTTTTAATCCTTCGGTGGAAACAGTAACTAAATCAGCATTTTTAATGTATTCATATATAAATGGTCTGAACCGTTCGAAATGTAGATAATGTGGATGATGGAATGGCAAATCCGTCAGTGCATCATCAATTTCGAAGACAATTTTAATATCCTTTTCCTTAATGAGGCTCTTCAGGGCATTGAAGGGTATTAATCCACAAATCTGACGCTGAATAATTAGTATATCGAGCGATAAAATATTTTCGATTTTTGGTTCAAGTTTACCGTCAATCAATTCCCCAACGTCAATCCATTGATAACCAAAGCCTTCTTTTTCGAGGCTTTTCAATGGAGTTATCAATCTAATTACAGGACAGGCATTATTGTGATATTCTATTGAGAGGAAACCAATCTTAACAGTTTTTATCTTAGTCGATGCGGATGTATTAAATTCTTGAATTTTACTTAGTTCAATTTTTTGTGAAGCATCATTAAAGTTATTCTTCAGTTGCTTCAATCTTTCGATTGCCGAAGAAAAAATGAGTGAAATATAGTCTGAATCGGAGGGTGAGAAATTCCAATCAGGATATTTTAATTGAATATAATCATTTATTTCTCTTGATTTTTCAACATTTCCTTTTGAGCCGGCAATCACTTTCATTTCGTAAATAACTTCAGGAATTTCAAATAAATCTCTTGCCTGCTCTATTAATCTGACGGATTCATTTAGTTCATTTTTATGTCTTTTGATGATTGCACTTGTTAAATAGGCAAATGGGCTATCTGGAAATAAGTTAATAAACTCTTTTTCAAGTTGATTAACAGAGCTATAATCAAGACGTGACATTGCTATTTGTGTCTTTTCGAGATAATCAAGCACTTTTTCGAATTTTTCAATATCGGAACTGTATTCGGTGTTTGATAAATCTTGTTTTGAAGAAAGCTTAAATGCTTCAGCTCTGAATCTCTCAGTATAAATATGTTTATTTGATTTCAAATCGTTCAGATAATTCTTTAATTTATTGCTTTGATTTTTAGGAAATATTAACCCAAAACCACCACCAAAATCAAACTCAATATTTTCAAAATCCCAAGTAAGTTTTTGCCAAGACTTCCAATTTGTTTCGTTTGAGAGGCTGATATTAGTATTTGGTAAAATCACTAATCCTGAATTGGATAATTTTGGCAAAATTGAATCTATATAAAAATCAAGGTCTTCATTTTTTATTAAACTATCGAAAATTATTAAATCCGCACTTTTATCATCAAGACCAATCAAGGCTTCGAAGAAAGTATTTTTGAAAAATGATATATAATTAGGGAATTTGTTTTCTAATCTCTGAATTTTGTCTTCAATGGCAGAAACATCCAAATCTTCTAAAACAAAAGCTAATATTTTCAAATTTGGATTTAATTTTTCTTTTGCCAGACATATTGGTTCGAGGTAGTCATAATTGAAATTTCCAATGCTTACGATATTTTTCGGGTTTAGCTGATTTATAACATTTAAAAGAATTGGCAGGAAAGCTTTCTTATTGGACTCCAATTCGAATTCTGTTAGGCTTTGTCTGGAGGAGATTATATTAGTAATATTTTCTTCAATTATTTCTTGGTTATCACTCTTATATAGATATTTACTAATATCAAAAGATTTTGCGAATAGAGAATCAACAAACAAACTTTTCTTTCGAGCGATATAATCATTATAGTTTTTAGTAAATGCACCATTGCTAACATTTCTTCTCCTGCTTTCATCTTTGAAAAGCCTATATTCTCTGTCTTCGCTTTCTTCGATTCCATCTTTTGTGAACATAGTATAGGGGTCAATAACTCCAGCTTTTCCTGCGGGGAGATGAATACCGATGTTTTCATCTTCCATATATGCATTAAAGAGTCCTGCACAATGAATTCTGATTCCATAATCAGCATCTTCCTCGCCATAAAGACCATAATCCTCGCACCAATAGCCAAGTTGCTTTTCTGTTCTTTTGGGAATCAAAATACAGGCACCGCCAAGATTGTGAGGGTTTTTAATCCTAATTTTAAAGCCATTGATAATTTGTATTGGATAAGATTTTGGTTCAAAATTATAGGCTAATGCTCCAATTTTTGGAACGTTCTCAGCGACATTAATCATTGCAGAGAGCCAAGCTGGTTTCTGTATGACAATGTCATTATCAAGTTTCATATAATATTTTGCATTAGGCTCAAGACTCCAAGCGAGGTTGGAAGCCTTTGCAACACCAATGTTTTCATCCAGAAGAACAAGGTTTTTGATTTTGCCTTCATCTTTTAATTTTTTCAAATATTCCTTTGTTCCATCCTGACTATTATTATCAACAACTGTTATTACATAAGGGTAATCAGTGTGTTTTAGAATACCATCAATACACTGCTTTGTAAATTCGAGGCGGTTATATGTAACAATACAAATATTAACAAAATCTTCCAATTCATCTTTAGCAACCTCGTCTAATTGATAGTTAATTGTAATAGAGGAAGGATCAACTCCCAAACCTTGAAGCCTGCTGATAATCCATTCATCATAGGGAAATTGTTTATATGCTTCTGTTAGAATGGTTTTAGCAGGTTCAAATTGATTTAGTCTCAAATAAATTTCAGATAAAAGCTTGAATTTTTCAGCATCGGGATAAATTTCAATGCTTTGTGAGATATAATTAATGCCTTCGATAACTCCCTGCCTTTCGAGGAATTTCAGACCTGCTTTCAGATAAGCCATAGAAAGGTTATAATCATAGTCAATATTCCAGCTGAAATCCAAGAATAGTTTCTCGAAACCTGCTTTATCAATTACATTTTGCAAAATCTTGCGTTCGAAAGAAAAGTCCGTCTTCTCGTTCAGATGACCAGTTAAATTTCCATCGTGAATTCTGTAGTAGTAAAGTGTTTTATTAACATATTTTGCTTTGAATTTTTGGGAAAGAACAACTCGAGACCAAAATTCATAATCCTGAGCACGAGTGAATTCGGTGTTATATTGCCCAACTTCATCATAAATTGATTTTTTAATTAATGTGCCACCGTCAGCAATTGGAGAGCCTTCGAATAGGAAAGCAAGCATTTCGGGATTTCTGCCATACCATTCCTGATATGATAGAAAAATGCCTTTGTTTCCCTGATTATCAAAGCTTTGAAGATTGCAATACAAGATGTCTGCGTCAGGAAAGCTTTTCAGAGTATTTACATATTCTTCTAAAATTGATTTGTCTAATATATCATCGCTACCAACCCATATGATATAATCTCCTTTTGCGTGTTTCAATGCATAATTCCTTGTGTCAGGAGCGTTAGTGTGAGCTTTATAAAAATACTTTATTCTTGCATCATTAAATGATTTAACAACTTCTGCGGTGTTATCGGTTGAACCATCATCTGCAATAATTATTTCAAAATTATTATAACTTTGTTCAAGGCAGCTTTGGATTGTTTCGGCAATTAAATTTCCTCTGTTATAAGTAAAAATACAAATTGAAATTAATGGCTGTATTTCAGATTTATCTTCTTTAACTATACCTGTGTAAGCACTGTGAACAATTTCTATAGCTTTTTGAGTTGTGTTTTTGAGCTTTTGTTTGTCGTTGAAATATTTAATTGAAGCCAAAATATGGGCAGGTTCATAAAAAATATTGACGTTAATTCCATAAAGTCGCCCGAATTCAAGATAATCAAGATATTCGCCGTCTCGCATTAAAATCCATAAATCCTTTTTGCATATTGCAGGAAGATAAAGATTGCCACCCTGAGGACCAATAACAAATTCAGCGTTATTATAGACCGAAAGTTGTAGAATATTTCTACCTTCTGCATCTAAGTTTTTGTAAAAGTCAGCTAAATTCACGGAATGACTGTCCTTACCGAAAATGTCCCTATCGTTTAAATCGAAAAACTGGTCATAAGAAGTCTGCTCAACAAAGTGATTATAAACAATGGAATAACCGAGAGATTGGAGAATATCTCTCATTTCCTCTAAATCTTCTCGTCTGAAATAATTTATTGGACCTTTGTATTTTTGATACCATTGGCGGAAAAACTTATTATTGATTACTATAAATGGTTTTTGAATTTCAAAAGGAAGCTTAATATTATTTCCGGAAAAATCCGGGACAGAATAATTTTTTTGGTTAATAATAGTATGTATGTTGTTATTTGTCCATTCTTTCCCTTCAATTATTATCTTTCTTTGATTAATGAAGTCAGGACCGGGATGAATAAGAAGCCTTCCGGGAAAGATTGAAGCGAGTTGATTATAGTGCTTTGTGTCACCCCACATATCGCCTATTAGAGAAGGCTCAGCTTCGAAGTGTTCGTCAGAAAAATAATAAAATGGTTTAGAGCCTTTCCTACTGACTGTGTGAAGCTTGATATTTAAGTTTTGCTTCAAAAAAAGGAGGTAAGGTAGCCACGAAATCATCTCGTAGCCAAACTCTCCAAGAAAGCAAAAAACAGAGTCTTCAGCTTGTTTAGCAGATATAATAATAGGTTCGTTTTCTCTCATTATATGTCAATATTAACCAAAAAAAAATTCCAAGTCAAAAATAACAAGAAATATGCCAACGGAAAAAGAGAGGACAAACTAAATAAGTTTAATTATTTAGTTTATAGTGGAAAGTAAAATAATAAAATATCATCGGAGAAAATTTTTTTTTCTCCGAATAATAGTGATTAATTCTAACCCTTTTGATAATTTAAGGGATTATTATTTTCTTTTGAATAATATTATGAAATTTACTTTACAACTATAAATTTTTGGATAATCGTTTTTTCATCATTTTTTAAGACAAAATAATAAATTCCTGATAATAGATTGCTCACGTCAGTTTGGATATAATGCGATCCGGCAATATTAATTGAATTTTTTAGTAACATCAATTCTCGTCCAAAAAAGTCAACTATACTTATTTTAATTTTGTCGGTTTTGGTTAAATTATAACCTATTTTTAAATCATTACTAACTGGATTTGGTGAAATTTCGAGATGGAAATCAGATGAATTCATATCATTAACATAATTACCATCGCCAAGCAAACGAACCATATAGAAATGGTCAAAAGCTTGATTATCTTTTTGCTGACCGCCAACGATAAATCCACCATCAGAATTTTGATTGATAGAGTGAAAGTCTCCATCAAATTCATTATACATAATTTTATCCCAAACAAACTCTCCGCTACTATTAAATTTGACTATCAAGGGGAAATATTTTCCATTACCAGAATTGGGTGGCCATTCGAGATTAATTTTACCAACTGCAATAAAACCACCATCTCTTGTTTCAATTATGTTATTTGCGGTCTCAATATTTTCACTTCCCCAGACTTTATGCCATAAAATTTTAAGATTTTGATCAAGTTTAATTAAATGAATATCTCCACCATCGTGACCTGCAAGCATATAATTTCTATCAGATGTCTTGAATAAATTTATATTTTCTGAGGGATATTTAATATCAGGTTCATCACCAAAAATTTTAATGTCAATCAATGAACCATTAGTACCGACTTTAATAACAAAAATAGTATCTTCAGATGATGGCATACCAGTTTTACCAGCAATTAAATAATTTCCATCATAGCTTTCTTCGACAGAATATCCATCATCAAAAATATTTTCTAAACCAAACCTATCAGACCATTGCATATTTCCATATTCGTCGGTCTTCATAAAAAATACATTTGCTTGATCTGCATTAATCAAAGGAGCTATTGTCCCTGTTAGTATAAATCCTTTATCACTTGATATTTTTATCTCCTTTGTAATAACAATTGAATCCTGATGATTGTAAAATTGCGTCCAGAGAGTATCTCCATTTGAATCAATTTTAATTAGAAACAAACCTTTGTCTTGAAGAATATTTCCATAACCAGCAATAATGTAATTATTGTCACTTATTTGTGCTGCACTACTTACTGTTAGAGTCCCTTTATTGTAATTATCAAAATATTCTTTCTGCCAAAGCTTATTTCCAATAGCATCAGTTTTAATAATATGTGCCATCAGAAATGGATGAACAGAATATCCAATACCAATAAAACCACCATCAGGTGTTTGTTTGGCAAATTTTGAAATAGCCATTCCACTAAACATTCCTCCGGTTGCTTTAAACATCCGTGTCCACATAGTATCGGGTGCTTGAGAATATAAAAATAAATTTGAAAGAGCTAATAAAACAACTAACAACATTAAGAAACATTTTTTCATAAATCCTCCCAAATAGAAAAAAATATTTAAAAAATTTTATTTTGGATTGATTTTCCTTGTTTTTTTCTGACATTAGATTTGAAGTATTAAGATTCTTATATCAATTTGTAAATCTCTATAGGGATCAAATAATTTTTATAAGACAGTCTTTTTGGAAAAACTATTACTAAAATAAATGGTCAATAGTTTTATGAAGGATAAATCGTTTCTATTTCAAATAACTAATATATAAATTATTTTAATTATTATATTCTTAGCTATTCTAATAAAATTTATCCACTAATTTAAAAAAATATTATTTTTAATAAAAATTTTTGTTTTCTGAAGTGGACCCCGAAAAGTAGACAAAAATAAATATTATTTTTGTAAACAAACAAGGGAGAAAAATTATGAGAGCAACGAAATACACAACAGAATTCAAAGAACGAGCAGTAAGATTAGTTCTTGAACAAGGACTAAAAGC
>JAOABA010000044.1 GCA_026418625.1 Candidatus Kapaibacterium sp. | reverse complement strand
GGGATAGTGGTTTCTGTCCCACCCATTATTTCCTGATGAAGCAACAACAAAGCAACCCATTGATTTTGCGAATTTTATGGCATCGTGAAGAATAGGACTATAGAAGTTCTCACCAAAACTTAGATTAATTATTTTGATATTATTTAATGCTGCGTAAACAATGGCTGATGCAATATTATCAGATTGACCGTTTCCGCTGAAATCGAATGCCCTTAATGAAATGAGCTTTGAGCCAAAAGCAATACCTGTAATACCTAAATTATTATTTTGCTCGGCAACGATTACTCCAGAAACGAGAGTTCCGTGTCCGTGTTCATCGAAGGGAATGGGGTCGAAATGATACCAATCGCCGATATTTGTATTATACTGATTAACGAAATCAAATCCAATAATATCATCAATAAATCCATTCCCATCATCATCAACACCATTGAAATCTCCATAAACTCCATTAATAGATAAAGTGTCGCTCCAAGGATCGAATCGCCCATTTTTATTTAAATCTTCTTTTGGGTTAATCCAAAGTCTGTTTATTAAATCTGGATGATAAAAATCAATACCTGTATCAACGACACCAACTAAAACATCTTTACCATTAGCAAAAACCCAAGCTTTTTCGGCATTGATAGTTTTAAGATACCATTGATTTTTATAAAGTGGGTCATTTACTACAATTTTATCTGATTCGATTTTATATACAAAATTTTCAGAAACATTTTCAATTTCAGGGATACTATGCAGAACATTAATAAGGGAATCTTTGAGCTCTGAGTTAATGATTATTTTATAATATCTGGATAATTCATTAATTAATTTACTTTGTGTGTCAGATAGAAGTGAGTTATTTTTTGTATTTTCATTTATGTTTAAAAACTTTTGATAAGGTATATTGATATTTTGAGAATAATTCAGTTGATTAATTATAGTGGTAATACTCTGTTCCTGTTTTAACTTGATTATTATTTCGCTATTGGTTTGAGATAATAAATTGAGTGATAGGATTAAAAAGCAAAATAGAAAAAATAAGATTCTTTTCTTGATAAAATTCATCAACAATAGTTATTTAAATAATCAAAAAAATAGTGAGGATAATAAATTAGTTTTATTGTGATTTATGATGATTCGATAATTTCCCATAACATTTTTTTTAATTTATCAATAGATTCGCCTGAAACAGATGAAATCAAAAGAGGTTTGGGCTCATATTTTCCGAAAGAGAGTTTTGTTAGCTTTTTTCTGTCTTCCTCAGTTAGGGCATCAACTTTGCTAAGGCAGATAATTCTATTTTTCTCTAACATTTTTGGGTTATATTTTTTTAGTTCGTTAAGAAGGATTTTATAATCCTTTTTAGGATTTTCAGAAAGTGAATCAATTAGAAAAACTAAAACATTTGTTCTTTCAACGTGCCTAAGAAACTGAATCCCAAGACCCTTGCCTTCGGATGCATTTTCAATAAGACCGGGAATGTCAGCAACAACAAAGCTTTTATCTAAATCAATTTTAACAATTCCAAGATTGGGAATTAGAGTTGTAAAGGGGTAATCGGCTATTTTAGGTTTTGCGGCTGAAATTACTGAAATTAGAGTAGATTTTCCAGCATTTGGCATTCCAACTATGCCAACGTCAGCAATTAATTTCAATTCGAGTATTACTTCGAGCTCCTCACCGGGTTTGCCTTCTTCGGCATATCTTGGAGTTTGGTTAGTTGGTGTAGCAAATTCCGCGTTACCTTTACCACCAGCTCCGCCGTATAAAACCGTAACTTTATCACTATTGAGTGATAAATCAGCAATAACCTCTTCAGTTACTGCATCCTTGATAATTGTTCCCGGAGGAACTTTAATAATAATATCTTTACCATTTTTTCCTGTTTTATTGCTTTTTCCGCCGGGCTTCCCATTTTCAGCTTTATAGAACCTCTTGTATTTGAAGTCAAGGAGAGTATTTAAGTTTGGATCTACTACAAATACAACATCACCTCCTTTTCCTCCATTACCACCGTCTGGTCCACCTTTTGGAACATATTTTTCTCTTCTGAAACTTATATGTCCATTCCCTCCATCTCCGCTTTTAATTACTATTTTTGCTAAATCAATAAATTTCATATAAGGCAAGATGTATTATCAGTTGTTGAATGAACCGAATTCAAATTCTAATGTTGATTCATCAATATCATTGGTGAAAATAATTATTTCATCAATATCACAAATTCTCAAATCCTTCGGTTTTATTAAATACTTATCTATTTCGGTTGCCTGCAACTCATTTATCAGGTATTTTGAAATTTCACTTGCAGCCAGACTTATTTCAGAAAGTTTCTCATTTTGTTTTAAGTCTGATGATATTATTGTTCTTAATTCTTTTTTGACTTTTTCTCCTACTCTTATTAACTCAGCTCTGTCGGGTTGGATTAATAATTTGAAATCCTCATTTTCTTTTTCAATTTCTGTTTCAAGGCTCGAATTAGTTAATTCATTGACAGAAGATAAATTTTCTTGAGCGTCAGCTGTAAAACTATAGTCTTGTATATTTTCATTAGTCTGACTGTAAGCTGTTTTATATTGAAGCTCAAAAAATTTTTCAATTTGGGCTTGCAATTCAGTAATTTTTAATGAAGTCAAGTTTTGATTAATACACAAATTTTCAAAATACTGTCCTAATTTTTTAAAGTGCCAGTCATCAAAGTTAATCAAAATTGACTCGATTGGAATAAAAAATTCATAATCAATTGAACTTTGAAGAAATAAACTATTTAATTCTCTAAAAGGTTTTAGAATTTTATCAATTGATAAATTTATTATCAAGGACTCTCTTGCTTTATTTAAAATATTAATGAAATGGAATTTAGAGATATTTTTATCTGGGTAGAAATCGAAATAATTCAATTGGTTCAACGGTAATAACTGATTCACGCTAAAATCTATATTTTCGAAAAGATTTTGGCGGATAAATTTAATTAATAAGTCATCATTAGAGAAAAAATTTAATTTTAGGGATATTTCTGAAAGAGGCTTTTGTTGCTCGGTTCGAAAAATAAACCATTGAAGTGTTTGAAATGGTCTTAGTAAAAAATTAATTTTTAAATTAATGGCATTTTTAAGTAAAATATCAAAATCGGATTCTTTGAATACTGTATTATTATAATAGTAGATGTTTAAATCTTGATTTATTTTCTTGAATTCTTTTTTATCTGTTTTGAAATTGATTAGAGAATTTCTTCTTAAATCTTCTAAGTAAATCCACCAAATTACTTGGGAAGAAAAATAGATTTTGTAAAATTCATCAAGATCAGGGTGGGAGAGGATAAAATCTAATTCAATAATTTTTTTATCAAAGCCAAAAAGAGATTTGATCCTTGAAAGTTCGCTTTCGATATTTTGTTCAAACATCAGTAAATAATTATATTAACCTGTGATGAGTTGTTCGTTAGTAAATAAATTTTTTGGGATTAATGGTCTTGATATTGTTAGCAAAGTATCTTTCGATAGAGTTTTTTGGTGAACCATTTGTTTTCCTGCATCCTTTGCTGCATTAAATATATCATCAAGATTAACACCCATACCTTGAAGCATACCAATTGCCCATAAATGAGGTCGAACAATAGAACCAATAAACTGCCTATTGAATAATTTAACAAAGTTTTTTAAGTGATTGCTATAAATTGAAATGGCATTAGAATCAATATTATCAGATGAAGAGATGAATGCAACTTTACCTTTATGAGTCTTATGAGAAGAACCATTTGTTGATTGTGAATAATTTGGTTGAAATAATGGCTCCATTCTATCAAGAAAGTTAATGAAAGTCTGTGCCGTCCAATTGTTACTGTTATATAAGCTAAAAATCCAAAGATCGGATGACCTAAGTTTAGGGTAAATTTTTTGCATATCGTCTTCGCAAAGACATTTGCCATTAGAAAGGAAAACAGGGTCGTCGGTGCAACCTCGGCAAGGGCTAATTGACAATTTCGATATATTGATATATTCAACTGAGACTTTTTGTTCCTTGAGCCCTTTTATTACAGAATTAAGGAGGTCTATATGATACTTATTTTCTGGTTTATTACTAATGTCAAGTAAAATTGCATTCATAAAATGCCCATAATTTAAATTCAAAGAACAAAAGCTTAAACGAAAACCTTTCTATCAATATTGTTAAATTTTAATAAGTGAAAATAAAAAAAGACTTTTTCTGCATATTCTATTTCAGAAAAAGTCTTTATAAAGAGAAAAAAAGTTATTTATAGAATCTTACCGCTAAAATGTCTCATAAATTGAGCACGCTCAAAAGAAGCTGGATTTAGACTTTTAGCTTGGCTCATTTTGCCTCTAAATTCGCTTATGGAATTAAAACTATGTTCTTCCATCCAATTCTCTAAATCTTTTAACATTTGTTCAATGTAATGGATGCCATTTTTATAAAGAGTGGAAGCAACTTGAACGGCATTAGCTCCTGCTAAAAGTTGTTTAACAACGGCTTTACCATCGTGAATGCCAGTTGTCGCAGCAAGGTCGCATTTTACTCTTTCAGCCATAATAGCAATCCATCTGAGAGATATGGTCAAATCGGATGGGTTGCTATAAATATTAGCAGGAATAATCCTGAAATTATCAATATCGAAATCAGGAGAGAAAAAGCGGTTAAATAACACAAGAGCTGAAATACCCGTTTGAGATAGTCTTTGAAGCATTGTTCCCAAATTGGTAAAATAATAACTGACTTTTAGAGCGATTGGGATGTGAACTTCTTTTCTTACTTTTGATATTACCTCGAAATAAGTGTTTTCATTATCTTCGCTACTTCTTTCGAAATCTGAAGGTAGAATAAAGAGGTTCAATTCTAAGCCGTCAGCACCAGCTTCTTCCAATTTTTTTGCAAACACTGGCCATTCGTGCGAAGACACACAATTTATACTTGCGATAACAGGTATCGAAAGTGATTTTTTTGCATCTTCAATAAGAAATAAATACTTAGTTACTGTGTCCTCAACATCGGCAAAGTCAAAATGATCAAAAATTTCGGGATAAATATGTCCGGGTGAACTCATCGCAAATTTACTTTGCTCCATTTCCATAATTATCTCTTCTTCGAAAAGAGATTTTAAAACCACAGCCGAAGCACCGTGTTTTTCTAAGTCCTTCAATCCTGCTAAGTTTTCTGTCAATGATGAACTTGCAGCTATAATTGGATTCTTTAAATCGAATCCCATATACTTAACTCTTAAATCTGCCATAGCTTATTCTTTATTATTTATTGAACATTTATTAGCAAAAATAAGTTTTTTTTATCTTAATTTTCTCAAAATTTTTAATTTTTTAC
Source organism: Candidatus Kapaibacterium sp. (assembly GCA_026418625.1). Classification (GTDB taxonomy): domain Bacteria; phylum Bacteroidota; class Ignavibacteria; order Kapaibacteriales; family UBA2268; genus CALHRB01. The sequence continues at coordinate 44,701 of JAOABA010000044.1, read as the reverse complement.
ATTATGTATAAATTTTGTTACAATCTTAAATAGAATATTTTTGATGAGTCTGATTTTGCTTGAATAAACTATAAAGTAATTATTAGAAATTTAATGACATTTATGGTTATACAATAATTTTGCAAGATAAAATAAAAAAAAACGTTTTTTTGGTTTAGATTTTGCTTAAATTAAAAAAAAGAATTAGTTTTGATTTAAATAGTAAAAATTAATAGATATTGAGTTCAGATTTTAAAAAATATGGCTTTGTTAGGATAGCAGTTGTATCTCCCGAAATGAGGGTTGGAGATGTCATTTTCAATACTGAAGCTATAATTAGGTCATTTTCTCTTCTAAAAGAAAAAAAATGTAACTTGGCACTATATCCAGAACTTTCTTTGACAGGTTATACCTGTGGTGATCTTTTCTTTCAAAAAAAATTATTGGAATCAGTAATTAGTGCAATAAATACTTTAGAAAATGAGACTAAAAAAGCAAATTTAACGATTGTTGTTGGTGCACCTATCAGTTCTAATGGTAGATTATTTAATTCCGCTCTGGTCATTTCAAATGGTTCTTTAAAAGGAATTATACCTAAGACATATCTCGCAAACTCAAATGAATACTATGAGAAAAGATGGTTTTCATCGTCCTTGGATAATTTTGAAAATGAAATTTATATAAACAACCGCAAAGTTCCTTTTGGGACTGATATCTTGTTTGATTTTAATGATTTTTCATCTCTAAGGCTTGGGATTGAAATTTGTGAAGATTTATGGGCAGTTATTCCTCCAAGTCTTTATCAAGTTTCTGCTGGAGCCAATTTAATATTCAATTTGTCAGCAAGTTCAGAATATTTATCAAAAGCAGATTACAGGAGAGAATTAGTAAAATCTCAATCTGCAAGATGCTTGTCAGCTTATGCATATTCTTCTAGTGGTCCAAACGAATCATCTACTGATCTTGTTTATTCTGGGCATTGCATTATTGCTGAGAATGGTTACATTCTTGCAGAAAACGAAAGATTTAATTTCAATACAGATATTATTTTTTCTGATATCGATCTTCAAAAAATTCATTATGATAGAATTAACAACAATGCTTATGGATTCTCAAAACCTAATAAAAATTTCAGAATAGTTCCATTAGATCAAAAATTTGATACTCCGAAAGACCTGTTAAGAAAAATTAACAAAACTCCCTTTGTCCCTCTAAATCTAAATGATAGAAATATTAGATGCAAGGAAATATTTGAAATCCAGACTGCCGCTTTATCAAAAAGATTAAAACATATTAATACTGATAAAGTAGTAATAGGATTATCTGGTGGACTTGACTCTACGTTAGCTCTTCTGGTTGCAGTTAATACATTTAAAAAACTAAAATATCTAACAAAAAATATTATTTGTGTAGGAATGCCGGGTTTCGGCACAACAAAAAAAACAAAAGACAATGCAAAATTACTTGCCAACCATCTTAAAGTGACATATAAAGAAATAGATATAAAAAAGAGTGTTCTATCTCACTTTGAAGATATTGGTCATTCTTCAAACGAAACTGATATCGTTTTTGAAAATGCTCAAGCACGTGAAAGGACACAAATTTTGATGGATTTAGCAAATCAGGAGGGTGGAATAGTCCTTGGAACCGGAGATTTATCGGAAATTGCGCTTGGTTGGTCAACATACAATGGTGACCATATGTCTATGTATGGTATTAATTCCGGTGTGCCTAAAACACTTGTAAAATATATTATTAAATGGTGTGCGGATGTCAAATACTCTGGTAAAATATCAGAAATATTGAATGATATTATTGAGACACCAATTTCACCAGAGTTACTACCTGCCGATATCTCAGGAAAAATTAAACAAAAGACTGAGGAGGTAATTGGTCCTTATATTCTTCACGACTTTTTCTTGTATTATATGATTAGGTTTGGTTTTGAGCCTCAAAAAATTTATTATCTTGCTAAAATTGCTTTCAATCAAGATTTCAAACCTAAAGAAATTTTAAAATGGCTAAAAGTTTTTTATCAAAGATTTTTTCAAAACCAGTTTAAAAGAAATTGTATACCTGATGGTGTAAAAGTGGGTGTAATATCTTTGTCTCCAAGAGGAGATTGGAGAATGCCAAGCGACGCTTCGGTTGATTTGTGGCTTAGAGATTTAGATGAATATTAGATAAAAATTTATGAGTAGCGAGAAAATAATCAATATTATCATTGCCGATGACCACGAAATAATGAGGGTGGGTCTTAGACGTTTGTTAACACTTGACAAACGAATAAACATATTAGGAGAAGCTGATAATGGTCGAGATGCCTACAAACTGGCTGAGTATTATAATCCTGATGTAGCTTTGCTTGATATTAATATGCCAATTATGGATGGAATTGAAGCTACTACTTTAATTAAAAATCTCAATTCTAATATATCAGTTATTATGCTCACAGCGTATGAAGATAATAATCACCTTGAAAAAGCCCTTGATGCAGGTGCAAACGGTTATTTATCAAAAAATGTAAATTCAAAGTTTTTGATAGATTCTTTATTTTTAGTTACGAAAGGTGAAAGGGTATTTAGCAGGAGTATATTAAATTTGATGCAAAAAAGAATACCTAATGACATTGATGAGGAAATTCCTCCTGTTAGATTAACGAAAAGGGAGCAAGAGATAATTAATTTTTTGGCTAAAGGATATAAAAGTGCAGAAATCGCTGAGAAAGTATTTCTAAGTGTCAGAACTGTTGAAACTCATAGAGCTAATATTATGAAAAAATTAGGAATAAAAACTGCGTCTGCACTTGTAAGATATGCTGTGATTAATTACAACGCAAAATGATTGTTATTTTTTTAAAATAATCATTTTTTCCATTTATTTAATTTATTTTTTGAGTATTGTTTTAAATTAAATTATTTATTAAATTAACCCGATAATAATATATCAATTTAATTAATCCTTATAGAGGTATTTTATGAGTTTCAAGTTCATACAAAAAATAAATTTAGTCATATTTATCTCAATATTTTTATTCATAGTTTTACTTCCGGGATTAACAAAACAGAATATTTTTGCTCAAAATCAGAATGCAGGTATAGGAACTAATAGTCCTCATCCTTCGGCAATTCTGGAGTTGAGCAATGACTTAGTCTCTTCCCCTAAAGGATTTTTAATACCAAGAATGAATCAGACAAATCGAAATTTGATTTCTTCTCCTGCAACGAGTTTGCTTATTTATCAGACTGATAATACTCCGGGATTCTATTATTTTGATGGTTCGAATTGGATTAGATTGATTTCTGGTAGTATAAATCTTGCAACTGAGGTAACTGGTATTCTACCCATAGCTAACGGAGGAACAAATACTAATGCAACTCCAACTGCGGGAGCTATTGCTTATGGAACTGGAACCGAATATGCATTTTCTTCTGTTGGAACAACTGGTTTCTTATTAACAAGTGGTGGAAGTGGTGCTCCTACTTGGACAGATCCAGCAACTCTTGGCGGAGGTAATAGTTGGGCATTAGGCGGTAATTCCGGAACAAATCCAACGAATGACTTTCTTGGCACTATTGATGCTCAGGATTTGGTGATTAGGACAAATAACACACAACGTATAAGAATAACTTCTACGGGTTCTATTTATGTTCCGGGTTTAACCCCAAATCAATATGTAAAAACTGACGGTTCGAGCAATTTAATAACTGGAAATTTAGCTGTCACTGATTTAGCTTTAAATAGCGGACAAATAATCGTTGGAAATTCTTCTAACATAGCATCAGCTGTTTCAATGTCTGGCGATGGATTGATAAGTAATACTGGGGTTCTGACTGTTACAGGGTTAAGAGGTAGGGCAGTTTCTGCGACTGCTCCAACTGATGGCTATGTTCTCAAATGGAACAATACAGCAAATCAATGGGAGCCCGCTGTTGATGCCGGTGGAACCGGTGGTTGGATGTTATCAGGCAATTCAATTGCAACAGGAGATTTTCTTGGAACAACGAATAATCAAACTTTAAATATTAGGACAAATAATACAGAAAGGATTAAGGTAACTGCAGCTGGCACCGTTGGAATTTCTCCGAACATTGGAAGTATTACACCAGATGCTAACTCTTCACTACATGTTATAAGTCAAGGTGATAATTACTATGCTATAACTGCACAAGGAGCTAACGGTCAAACTCAAAGACCTGTAATTGACATTTATGCTATTCAAAACGGCGATGCAAATCTAAGGTTTAATTACAATAACAATAACTATATGATGATTGGTTTGGATTATACTGACAATAATAATTTTAAAGTAAGCAGAACAAACTCTTTTAATAATAATTCATCTGGATATACAGCTTCATCTTTAATGATGGAGATCCATACAGAGTCTGGCAGCGAAGGAATTATTGATTTTAATCATCAAAGCAGAGCGAGAGCATATAGAAACGCAACTCAAACAATAAACAGTGGTTCTTGGACAAAAATTCAATTCAATACAGAAAATTTTGACGAGAAATCTGAATTCGATAATTCAACAAATTACAGATTTACTGCCAAAGAAACAGGTTACTATCAAATTAATGCCAGAACGGAATTTGATTTTTCAACTTTGGGAGCACCCGGTAATACTAATAGTTATGTATCTATTGCAATATATCATAATGGTTCAGCTTATGCTTATGGTTCTAAATTAGGTTTGAATAATAGTGATGGAACATTTAGTGCAATAAGAAATAATAATGCACCTGTTGTTTCTGATATCATTTATCTTCAAGCAGGTGAATATGTTGAAATATTTGTATATCAAAACACAGGAGGTAATTATAATATCATAAGTGGTTCAGCTAATACTTATTTTTCAATACATAAAATAAGCTAAAATTTAAATATTAAATTTAATAAATTATCTTAATTAACTTTGAGATCTAGAAAGCTAAATATTGAAAAAAAATTATTTAATCAATTTTTGATTACACAATTATTTTTGTTGGTTCTTTTTTTATTAATTCCAAACATTAGTTTCTCTCAAGAGTTGATTAACCTTAAAGATGGTTGCAGATTGAATCTTAGTGATGGTGCTGTTTTTTCTGTTAATGGCTCAATTAATATCAATTCAGGTGCAGTTGTAAATCAGTCAGGAAACGGAACAATCAGAATTTCTGAAAATTTAATCAATAACGGTCAGTTCATCGGGGGAACAGGTCTTGTATTATTTTTTGGAAATGGAAATTCTATTTTAACTGGCATTCAATTACTCAGTTCATATTTTTATAACATCACCCTAAACAAAGATAATCCAACAAATATACTGTTTTATGATGCTAATGATACTCTAAATGGTTCTTTAATACTTACCCAAGGTATTTTCAGATTTGATAATAACACTAATAGAATTTTAAGAATTTTAGGTGATATTACTGTATCCTCCAACGGAACTTTTGATGTATTAAATTCAGGAACAAATAGAACTCATAACTTGTTTATTGCTGGAAATATAACCAATAATAATGTTTTTGACTTGAATACTGGTAGCGGTTATATATGTAATACAACATTTATTGGTAGTTCAAATTCTAACATAACTGGTTCGGGCGGAACAACTGATTTTAACGAAATTACCACAAATAAATCCTCTCAATCTAACGAAGTTTTTGTAAATTCAAGCAACTTTTCAGCTTTAAACACAGGCTTTTTAACCCTGAATGGTGGAACTTTTCATCTCGGTGGTAATTTCAACATTAATCAGCCATTCTTTTTATCAGCCTCATATTCTATACCATCAAATTCAGGATTTTGGCTTGATAATCCTAATGCAGTAGTTTCTGGACAAAATGGGAATGCCAGTCTTTCTGGATTACTTAGAATTTCCAACGGAACTATGACTGTAGGAACTGCTGCGACTAACCATCTGCTCTACTCTTCAGGTTCTCAAGTTACAATTGAAGGTGGAACACTAAACATTGCCGGTAGATTTTCAAGAGATGCAAATGCTAATTCTACTGTAAATTACACTCAAACAGGCGGATTAATAGCTCTTTCTACTGTGGGACAAAGCACTGCAACTGACAGAGGAGCTTTCGATATCGGTAACACAGGTTCAACATTTAATTGGTCTGGTGGTATTATTGATATGCAGATGCAATCTTCAAATACAAGCACACCGAATGGAGATTATATAGTTTTAGCTAACGGTGGAACAGTTACAGGGGGAACATTAAGAATCATCGCAGCTGCAGCTACTCAAACCATTAGAATTAATACAACTAGACCTATTGGCGAACTACTGATGATAGGCACTAATAACCCTATTGCTATTTTAAATACCAATTCTCTTACAGTTTTAGGTGACATTACTATAGCAGGAACTGGTGCAGGAAGATTAAATTCGAATAATTTGAATATTACAATTGGTGGAAATTGGATAAATAATTCTGCTACTGACTTGACAGCTTTTACCGGTGGAACTTCAAGAGTTATATTTAATTCAGGCACTAATCAAACCATTGGTGGCTCTGCAACGACAACTTTTTCACATTTGGAGATAAATAAGTCTGCTGGACGGGTCATTTTAAACAGGCAAACAGTTATAAATAATAATCTTTATTTAAGATCAAACCCAGCAATACTTGATATCTCTACATTTGATATCGAATTTAGCACTAATAGTATTATTTATTCAGATAATGGAACTTCTTCATCAATAGATCCCGGCTCTGGATTTTCAGCTAATAAATGTATTCTTTATTCTCAAACAGGAACTGCAGGAGGATGGATAAGAAGAAACAGAACAGGGAATATTTCTACACCAACACCTTTTAGATTTCCAGTAGGAACTAACGGAGTTTATACACCTGCCGAAATTATTGTTAATACAGCTACCGTTTTAAGTGGAGCTTATATTCAAATTAAACCAATACCTCAAGAGCAACCCAATGTTCAGCTAAATGATGTCTCTTTAAAAAAATATTGGATATTAAATAAAAATAACATTACTTTTACGGATCCACCCAGTGGAAGTGCTTGTGATGTTAAGTTATATTACGACGAGACTGAGGTTTTTGGTTCTGAGGGAAACTACAGGGTTCTTGTTTATCAACCGCCTTGGTTAATTGATCCGGGAACAAGTTCTGTAGTTGATTTTAATACGAACTTGATTTATTCTGAAAGAGTAAGAAATGCTCAATTTAATGGTGATTGGACTGCTGGTGAACAAGAAGCTGCGTTTGCAAAATATTATAGTATTGCTAATGGAAATTATAATGATCCCAATTCTTGGTCAAAAATAAATTTTGGGGGTCCTGTTTCAAATACCGCACCATCCTTAGCGACTGATAGGGTCTTTATTGGCGATGGAAAGACTATAACACTAACTGCAAATACTCCTAATGCCAATTTAATTGAAGTCCAGAATACAGGAAGATTTTTAACTCAAACTTTTACAGTTAATGGAGATACTTTTAGATTAGCTCCCGGTGGAACTTTAGGAATTGGAGATGCTGCAGGCATAACAACTGGAGCGAGTGGCAATATCAGAACTACTTCAAGACAGTTTGATACTGCTGGTGTTTATCTTTATAACGGATCAGGTGCTCAATCTACCGGTAATGCTCTCCCAAATCGTGTAAGATCCTTGATTACTCAAAAACCTGCTGCAGATGTTTTGACATTGAGTAACAATGTTGTCATAGGAGACTCATTAATTATCAATAGTGGTATTTTAAGCTTAGGCACTCGCACTGCTAACGCAGAAAATCCAAACCGAACTTTTATAATGAGAGGTGGTGAAATAAGAATTGGACTTGAATTCCCTGAAAATTATTCCCCACCAACATTTACAGCTGGAACTGTTAATTTTAATGGTTCGGTAGCATTCACTGTTCCTTCGAGTGGTTCTACCCCCGGAGTGTTACAATATAATAATTTAACAATTTCAGGCAATAAACAATATGCTTCTATTACATTTGCTAATGAAGGTGAAATAAGAATTGCTAATGTTTTTGATATTTCAAGCTGCACGTTTACTCCATTTGCAACAGATAGATTTTTAACAAGTGGCTCAACAATTTCATTTAATGGTTCAGGAAATCAAAATATTCCAAGAACATCTGGAACTGGTGGAGCTAATTATGAACTTTCTTATTTTAATTTGAAATTAGCAGGCAGTGGAACAAAAACCTTAGCCGGAACTGTTAATCATCAAGTAAATAACAATGTTATCATCGAAAGTGGTTCAACATTCTCTCTTGGCACTCTTGATTTAACAGTAAGGGGGAATTGGATAAATAATGGTGGAAATTTTATTAATTCGAGCCGAGCAGTTACTTTTACAAATACTGTTGCTCTAACTCAAAACACGATAACCTCATTAGGAATTCCTTTTCATAACACAATTTTTAATGGACCGGGTGCTTATTTGGTTTTTGACTCAATGACTGTTAATAATTTATTGCAAATTAGCACCGGAGGTATCTTAAATGGAGGGACATCCTCGATTCGTGTTAATGGAAACTGGACCAATAATAATGGGACATTCAATGCCGGGACGGGTAATGTATATTTTGGTGGTGGAGCTGTTAATACTATTACAAATACTAATGGTGAATCTTTTTATAACTTGATTATCAATAAAACTGCTGCTACTGTCAATCTAGCTGCAAATACTAATATTAGTGTTTCAAATAATCTTGTGTTCAATAGTTCTGGCGGTGGTCACATCACTTTTACAGACAGACCTAATCAGTTTGTAACTCTTCTTGGAACAGCAATTAGACAAAATCTGGGACACATTGATTGGAATTTGAGGTTATTTATTCCATCGGGTGCAGTTTCTTCAGCATTTTTCCCAATAGGAAGGGGTGCTAGTTATAGACCATTATTTTTAACTTTAAATGGTTCGGGTGGTAGCGCTGGACTTTTGCAAGCACAAGATTCAATTTACCAAACAACACCTACAGGATTAAACGCTGCACAATATGTCCAGGAAAGATGGGCATTAAGTATTCCAAGCGGTAGCACTTATGCTCTGGGTTCAAGAACAGCTGACATTGTTGTTACATTTATTAACCCAACTGATATAAGAGGAGGAGCAAACCCATTATTATTTGAAACAAGGCTTTGGAATGGATCAACTTGGACTAAGCCCACAACAGGCAATAGAACCACCACAACAACACAATCATTAGGATATACAAGCCTTAGTGGGACATTTTGGTTAGTAGTTGGACCGCCAACAGTATTGTCATTTTATAGTATTGCAAATGGAAATTGGAATTCTGCTTCTTCTTGGTCTACGGCGAGATATGGGGGAGAACCATCGGCAATTTCACCTACCACACCATCGAATATTTATATTGGTGATGGTAAAACAATTACTTTGAATGTAAATTATACTACTTCTGCAGGAGATTCTGTCATTGTCGAAACCGCTGGTCCAAGCGGATTAGCTGGAAGATTGAATTTAGAGACAAATGTCATATCTGGAGCAGGTAATTTTGCACTCAGGAGTGGAGGAATTCTTGCTATTGCAAATACTGCTGGTATAATGGCTTCAGGTGGAACGGGAAATATTCAAACATCGATTAGAAATTTTAATGAAGGGACTCATAATAATGGTAACTTTATTTATTATGGTTCTGCTGCACAATCAACTGGGTCTGGCTTACCATCAATTGTTAATACCTTAATCAGTAACAATCCAACAAGTGTTAGCTTAACAAATGATGTTCAAATTAGAGACAGTCTTTTTATACAAGTTGGGACACTAAATTCAAACGGTAGAGACATAACCATTGGTGGGAACTGGAGAAATAACGGAACTTTCACTGCTGGAACTCGGACCGTAACCTTTAACGGTAATGGTATTCAAAGGCTAATAAGGACACTTGGTGAGACATTTTATAACTTGGTAATCAACAAACCGAGTTCCTATGTCCTTCTTGAAGATAGTTTATTTGTTTCCAATCAGTTAACATTTACCAGTGGTATAATTGATGCAAGAACAAATAATCGTTTTGTTTCAATTGCAAATGGAGGGAATGTTTCAAGAACCTCCGGGCACATTGATGGTGAATTAAGAATGTTTGTAAGCTCGGGCAATCCCTCTCCTATAACGTATCATATTGGAACCTCTAACGCTTATAATCCAGCAATCCTTGATTTAAATGGAACTGGTGGAACTGGTGGTCACGTCAGTATGATTGTTTATGGCACAAATCATCCAAATATTAATAACCTGCCTTTGACTTTGGATACTGCGAAAAACGTTCAACGGTATTGGAAACTATTCAGGCCCTTGAGTTCTCCTTTTGTATTTGGAACAAGAAGTTATGATCTTACACTACAATTTTTAAATCCAGATGACTTGAGAGGTGGAGCAGATCCTCTTAACTTTGTAATTAGACGGTGGGATGGCAGTTGGAACACAACCACAAACGGCACAAGAACAAGCACAACTACACAAGCAGTTAATATTACTACATTTGGAACCGATTTTGTCGTTGGTGAACCTTTTGCTGTAACTCGAGTCTTTTATACAAGACTTTCTGGTGTTTGGAATAATTCCAGTCAGTGGTCTTATGAAGGTTATGGTGGTGCACCCGCTGATGATTATCCTTCAACTTCTTCTGATGTTGTTTTTATCGGCAATGGAAACACAATCATTTTAGATCAAGATAGGACATTAGCAAGTGTAACTATAGAAGATGTTAATGGACAAGGAACTCTTGACTTTAACAACTTTAATTTACTTGGTAATACCATTAATCAATTTACTTTAAAGAGTGGAGGAATATTAAGAATTACCTCTCCAGATGGTATTACCACATCAGGTGCAACCGGTAATGTTAGAACAGCTGTCAGAAACTATAATTTCAATAACCATTTTAATGGTTTCTTCATTTACACTGGAAACAATAATCAAAATACAGGAAATGGAATACCTGATACACTTGGTTATCTCGAAATTGCTAATACTGGGACTGATCCAAACAATCTTGTTACTTTAAGTAAAAATATCAGAGTAAGAAATAATCTTATAATCTCTTCAGGAAGGCTTAATAGTAATAATTTTAATATTATTCTTGATAGTAATTGGGTCAACAATTCAGGTTCAAATGCTTTTATTGCTGGGACGGGGACGGTAATATTTGAGAAAAACAGAAATCAATCAATTGGTGGAAATTCAATTACACAATTCAATAATTTAAGTATAAATAAAACAGCTAACCATCTCTCTCTTGATACTAACATCACTGTAAATGGGACACTTAATTTTATAAGTAATTCATTGTTAAAAATAAATGATAATGATTTAACATTAGGTCCTAATGCTTCAATAAGTGGTTCTCCATTTTCTGCCATTAAAATGATTCAATCAGATGGTTTAAGCAGTTCAGGAAGTATCATCAAAGAATATACAAATGGAACTGGGGTTACAAGGAATTTTACATTTCCAGTTGGTGTTGGGAACCTTTATAATGAAGCTATTATTAACATAGGTGGGGATTTTAATAATGCTTTTACAAGTTTAAAGATTTTTGCTGAACGTCATCCTAATAGGATTTCTGGTAATGATAACATTTTGGGAAAATACTGGAGGATTACAACTCAGGGTATAACCAATATAAACCCTGCGAACACAAGTTTATCATTTTTATACCAAGCTTCTGATGTAAATGGTAATCAAGCAAGGTATATACCCGCAAGATTCAATTCCGGATGGGAAGTTAACCTTGGCACATCAAGGAGTGCCACACCTTCACCCATTACAATTCAGGGTGAAACTGGCTTGACAGGTGATTGGACTGCAGGAGAACCAAATTCATTCTTCACTGGTCGAATATTTTATAGCCGTCTGACAAATGTAAATTGGAATTCATCAGCATCTTGGTCAAATATATCTCACTCAGGCTCTGCAGCTGCCTATTGGCCCGGACAAATTTTTGAAAGGGATACTGTTTTAATTGCCGACACTGACAATATCAGATTTAATCAGACCGGAGGCGTTCGTATAGATTCACTAAGAATTGGTGGCACATTAGCTGGCTCTCTACTTTTTGATAGAGCTGTTTCTCCAAAAAGTTTAACCATTCTACGAAATATTACAGTTGAAAATAATGGCACTATCGCTGATATTAATACTAATGCAACAACTGATACTCTAATTGTTTTTGGTAATTTCACAAATAATAACACAACCGTCAATGCTGTAGATTTAAGACCTGCTGACAACAGATTTACTTTTCTTGTTTTTAGCGGTAGTGGTAATTCTATTGTTAGTGGAGGAACTGGAGCAAATGGATGGAGATTATCAAATGTAAGATTAAGTAAAACTAATGGTTTAAATGATAGTTTAATTAATTTATCAACTACTTTCTCAAGGGCGTTGAATATAGCTAATACTGCCGATAGAAGATTTGTCCTTGGGTCGGGTATTTATAAACATAATAATTCAGATACAGCTATTCTTTGTGCTGACGGTGCTGGAGCTTTTACCTTTGGAACAAACTCAGGGATTCACTTAATTAGCGGTGGCATAAGATTCAATGAATTGACTAACACAAATTCAAATACTACAATACGAATTGATGGAGGATTATTATACTTCGGGAATGCAAACAATGAACATTTCCTATATGCACCCGGAACAAAATTTTCAATGACCGGTGGCGAAGCAAGAGTTGCGGCTTGCTTTTCGAGGACTTTACCTCAATCCTATTGTGATTTTAATATGAGCGGAGGCAATCTAAGAGTCCTTACTGTTGGAACATCAGGCAGTTATGGCTATTATGGTTTCGATTTATCTAATTCTACTTGCATCTTTAACTGGAGTGGAGGAACTATTGTAATCACAAGAAATTCAGCTGATGTTGATTATAAAGTTGGAGCAGCAACTTATAGTGTTACTGGAGGGACATTGCAAATAGGTGAAACAGGAATTAATATTGTTTCAGGTGCAAACTTTGCTTTAGGAAGCCCAACTGCACCCTTATGGAATTTGTATGTTAAATATACAAGATATAATGCCACAGATTATAGCTCTGCAATGTTTTGGGATGGTGATTTTACGATTTTAAATAATGTTATAATTGATCCTGATGGATGTCTGGATTTGAACTGCAACAGTTTCACTCTTGGTGGGCATTTTATTAACAGAGGTAATTTTACTACCGATGGAATTGGCTGGAATAATAATGTTGGAGCAAGAAAAGTAACATTCAATGGGACTGGCGATCAGATTTTCGCAAATATGAAAGCTATTGTTACACACACTGGACCGAGCTACAACAATCAGGCATTCTTTGATGTCGAAATTAATAAACCATCAGGGAAAATTATTCTCGACAGTGCCGGCGTTTTTACTAATTCTAATTTGACAGTAAGAAATACCTTAAAATTTTCTGCAGATAACAAGGCAGTCATAGATGCAAGAACAAACAACAGATTCGTTTTTGCAGATTTTCAGACTGCAGGAGATTTGGCACAAGTTCAAAGAATCGGCAGCGGTCATATTAACGGAACTTTGAGAAGAGAGGTTTCCCCCGGAACACAGACCGTTGAATTTATCATTGGAACTGACACTGCTTATACTCCTGCAATTCTTAACTTGAATGGAACTGATGGCACAGATGGACCTCTTGATATGATTGTTTTTAATAATGTTTCACCTGCACCAACTGATCCTCCAATAAATTTATCGAAATATATTACAAGAAGATGGAGAATAAGCAGACCAACTACGTCTGCATTTGCTTTAGGGACAAGAACATATAATTTAACAACAACATTTTTACCTCAAAATATTCCTACAGGTGATGTTCCCACGGGGGCAAGCTGGACTAATTTTGAACACTTCGTTTCAAGAAATGGTGGTGCTTGGAATCAGACTACTACTGGAACAAGAACAACAAATAGCACACAATCAATAAATCATTCGGTATTTGATAATACATCAAATGATTTTATAATAGGAGAGCGAACCTCAGTTGATTTTTATTCAATTGCCAATGGAAATTGGACTTCTCCTTCTACTTGGTCAACAGTAGGATATGGAGGACCACCAGAAACTACACTTTTTCCAAACAGCATTAATCATCAGGTTTACATTGGTGATGGTAAAACGGTAACATTAAATACAGATGTTAATGTCAAGTCTGTCACTATCGAAAATGTGGGTTCCGGTCCGGGCCATCTTAATGCTAGTATTAACTTTATTACGGGTGAGACATTTTCACTTAATGACAGTTGTATAATTTCAACTGCTCATCAGTTTGGACTTAGAGCTACCCTAAATAGTGGTTCAATTAGAACTAATCAACGCTATTACGGTCGTTCGAATTACATATTTAATAGTTCCAACCAAACTCAGAATACTGGAGATGGTGTTCCCATCGGTCCCACTAATAGAGTTTTATCTCTTACAGTGAATAATACTGCTCCTGATTCTGCAAGTAGGAGAGTGTTGCTTACAAATAATATTACCTGCGATAGTAATATTTTTATTTTGAGTGGTTTTCTTGATGCTGGGAGTAGGATTGTTCAGTTAAACAGAAACCTTATAATCAACGCAAATTCAAATTATATCCCAAGTTTGAGCACTTTTGAACTCATAAATCCAACCTTAGACCAATATATCACTCTTAACAACTCTTGGGGAACCCTATTTCATAATTTTTACGTTAGTAAAGCTGCGGGTAAGGTCATAGTTGACGGTTCTTCAAATGTTGATATATTTATTAAAAATCGCTTGAGATTTTCATCTGGTAACACAGCATCTATTGATGTCCGAACAAATAATAGACGTGTCATTCTTACCAGCACCGGTTTTGTAGAAAGAGAGGGTCAGGGTTATGTTGATGGCAGATTAAGAAAACCAATTCCAATCGGTCCCGGAACTTATACTTTCGAAATAGGGAATGAAAACGATTATACTCCTGCTGTATTAACGCTAACTGGGTCTGGTGGTTTAGTAGGTTCTATCGAAGCAGAAAATATCAAACCACTACCTAATGAGCCATTTAGCGGAAACAGAATGGATCAACTTCAAGCAGTGCCAAGATATTGGTCTCTAATTGGTTATGATAACTTTTCAATGGGTGGAAGATTAGCTAATGTTAACTTACAATTTCCACCTTCCGAGCTATCATCCATTGAAATTTCCAAAGCTGTAGTTCGAAGGAAATCAATTCCTGCAGAAACACCTGTTTATAAAGACAGGAGAAATTTAACTTGGAACTTAGGATTAGCAAGTGTGGAATTAGCACCAGCGGAGAACAAATGGATCGGTATAGGAGAATTTTATATTGGAAACAAAGCACAAAGAATCTTTTATTCAAGGCAAACAGGAAACTGGGATGATAATAATTCTTGGTCATTTACTGGTTTAGGTGGACCTCCAGTGCCTCTCGGCGAGTTTCCAAATTCTGATTGGAACTATGGTATTGATGAAACCGAAGTTCGCGATAGTGTTGTCATTGGAAATGGAAATTCAATTACATTAGGTTCTTCTATTTTACCAGAATTAGCTTATTTAGAAATATTAGCTAATGGTAATTTAATCATCAATCAGAACAGTTATATTCAAAAAAGCTCAATTGGTTCCTCTGTTTTTGCTTTAAGGGACGAGGGAACATTAACAAACAGAACAAATTTGGGCATAGAACCCGGTTCATCAGGTCTTTTGAGATTTGATGATTTAACAAGAACTTTTGAACCAAATGCAAATTATGTTTTTTCAGGTGCATTAAATCAAACATTCGGTAGTGCGTTTCCATCAAGTATAGGTAATCTAACAATTAATACAGACAATAACACCAGAATAGTTTCTACCAATTCTGGAATTCTAAATATTTCAGGCAACCTAAACGTATTATCAGGGCAGTTGAGACCTCTCAATAACTCTGTTGATTTCAGATTAGCAGGGAATATGACAGTGAACGGAGTCTTGAATTTCACAATAGATCCATCTGGTAACAATACTACCTCCATTTTTAAATTTAGTGGGTCTTCAACATCAAATCAAGTAATTTCTGGTTCAGGAACGTTGATATTTCATAATCTGATAATGAATAGAACCAATCCTCAGGGAATTGTTGAACTGAATATGAATGCTTCAATAAGAGGATCACTGAATTTTCTTGAAGGAGCTAATCCTAATAACCAGATTTTATCTTTAGGAACAAACTCTAACTTGAGAATTGAGAATTCCAACCCAAATTCTATTCAAAACTATCAGGGAACAGGGATTTTAAGATATATTAGAACTTCCAACACAAGTGGTCTCTTAATAAGAAACGTCACACTCAATCAAAATTATGATTTTCCATTAGGTTCTTATGATGATGGTAATGACAATTATACACCCGGACGATTGATAACAGAAACTACCGGAAATAATGGATTTATTGGTATGAGGGTTTCAAGGGGTAGTTCTAACGATCCTGCAACATTTCAAGGGCATCTGTTTTTACCAACAGACCGAACTAATAGTTATATCAAAAGGTATTGGGCTATTGATAGTGTAACAACAACTATTAAAGGTCAACTTAGATTTAATTACAGCGATAATGATGTAGCAGGAGATGAAAATTTAATAACATCAATTGGGAGATGGAGACCGACGATGGAGGGTAGCCCCGGGTCTTGGCGTCCAATTTATGGAAATATTAACATTTCTCAAAACTATTTTGAAACATTTCCAAGTTTTCAGGATACTAATTATCGAGGTGACTGGACCATTGCAAATATCGAAGCATTTCGAAGGTTATTTTTCAGCCGTCAATCGGGGAACTGGACCGATCTTAATTCTTGGACTGCTTCGAGAACTCATTCAGGTCCTATTTTTGGGGATTATCCTCAGGAACCATTGGATTCCGTTAATATTGGAGGTGGAAGCTTGGGAGTGGGCAACCATATAATTACTTTAAATATTCCATCAATAACTATTGCAGGTATTGCTGTCGGCAGAACACAAGATACAACCGGAACTTTGGATTGCGGACCTAACATTATCTATGGAGAGAATTTTACTTTAGATAACTATTCAACTTTAGCTATAGGTTCACCTCAAGGAATAACATTATCAGGGCTTTCGGGAAATATTCAAACCAATTCAAGAAATTATACTGTGTCTGGTCTTGCAAGTTTTATATACAAAGGAAATTCTGACCAATCTGTCGGAAATGGATTACCAACAAATATTAGGAATTTAACAATTGAAAACTCTGGACCTATTGGTGATAATACAGTTACATTAATAGGTTCATTAAATATTTTAAGTAATTTATATATTAATAATGGAAGATTAGACTTACAAAATTTCACTGCTAATAATAATTCAGGAACTGGAACATTTTCAATAAGTTCCAATGCTTCCTTAAGAATCGGTGGAACAAACAATTTACTAACATCAATAAATAATTACACTTCATATTTGATAGATCCAAATAGCACAATAGAGTTTTATGGTGGTTTGGGCGAGAATCAGACTATAAGCAGTTTGCCTATCAATTTAACTTCTGGATTAGGAAATGTAATTTTAAATAATTCGGGCACAAAATTTGTAGTAAATCCTTTGTTGATAAGGGGAAACTTATTTAATTCAAATGGAGCTTTACTACAGAATAATGTTGGTGTCGATGCTCTTCAGGTACTTGGAAGCATTATTAACAGCGCATCCATAAATAATGATGGGGTTATCGAAATCGGACAGTAAAATACTGTATTAGTTTTTTTAAAAAAAGTATAAATATCCGTAGAACTACGTAATTTTGAATATAACAAAAAAAAAGTTTTGTTTTAAAAGAAATATTATATAAATTTATCCACAATTTTTTGTAGTTTTTTGTAATAAATGTGGAAAACTTTATAAGTTATTTAATTTACAAATAGATACTGCGTTAGATAAATTTTAATACAGTAGAAATTTTTTTTGGTTTAAGTGATTAATCAAATTTTAACACTAAATAAAGGAAGTTAGTCGTTACTAACATATAATTTTAAAGTAAATTAAAATAAATTCAAAAATTATTATTGTTAATTTATTTGAATTTATACCGATTAATATTAAGAATATTTAAGAAAATGATTTTTAATTGTAAATATTAATTTTTTTGGAGTTTTTTATGAAAAGCTTTATTCCCCGCATTTTTGCAACAATATTATTTTTCGGATTAATTTTTTCCGAGCTTGCAATATCACAGAATTTTACAAATAATACTGGTGGAACATATACCGCCGGAACAAATGGTGTTATCCGTATGAAATCCATTTCAGGTGTTTTCGATGGAACAGCTGAGCTTGGACTAATTGGTTCAAGAATACAAGGCACTGTTGATTGGAGACAAGAGAATAATCAAAACGTCCAACCTCGTTACTATACTAAGCTTGCAACATCAGGAGGTGGTATAAAAAGTTTTAGTGGAAATGTTTATATTCTTGATACTTATTTGCCTACCGGTGGAAACAGAGAATATGGAACCAGCACTATTCATTATGATGGAACAACAGGAACTCAGATAATAGCTCCAGAAAATATAAGCAATGGAGGAGGCTACTATAACTTAGATTTGCCTTTGGGTTCTTTGAAAACTAATAATGATACTACCATCGTTCAAAACGTTTTCACTCACGCAAATGGAGTATTAACAAATACCGGAAGTGGTGACTTGTCTTTAGGGTCCGGTGCTTCAACATCTGATGCCAATATTGTAAATGATGGTGTAATTACTTTAGGAACTGGTTCATTTACACAATCAACATTAATTACAAACAATTCAGGTGCTAATTTCAACGGAAATTCTGGTGCCTTTAATTTTGTTGACATTGTGAATGCTGGAACTGTTAATTTGGCAGCCGGAACTTCAATTGGAACTGGTCTTGTCACCAATACTGGAACATTTAATATGGGAACTGGCTCCCTCACTCTTAATGGTGGTGGAAACAAATTCTTAAACAATACTGGTGGTGAATTTAATCCTGCTCCTTTGGCTACAGATGGTGTTTTTCAAGTTAATGGAAACTTTATTAATAATTCAGGTGGTCCCGGGGGTGGTGTAAATGCTGATGGCAAAGCTGGAACTATTGATATTGTTGGCGATTATACAAACACATCTGGTCCATTAACTCTAACAACTGGTCAAACAATGAGTGTTTCAGGTGCTTTTACAAGAGCATCTGGTGTCTTTACTTTTGCTGATGCTTCTACTTTCCAATATGATGGTGGTGCACAAACATTACTTGGAAATACAAATTCACCGGGAGAATTTGTAAGCTATGGAAATCTTCAGTTAATTGGAACTGGAGCCAAAACTTCTGGTGCAAATGCTGGTCGCGGTGGTGTTGTTGTAAGAGGCGAACTTACAGTTTCTCAAGAAACGGATATGACAATCAATGATCAAGCAATGATAATGATTCATAGCGGAACAAACAATGACGTAGCTTATACCGGTGGAGTTGAAGTTCGCGGTAAATTCAGGTGGGAAGGAACTGTAGCAGGAACTCCTTATACTTTCAATAACGATCAAACTATTATAACATTTGAAACAGCACCTACAGGCGCAGGATCCCATCTAACTTTGGATATCAGGCAGCAAACTGCACCAACTCAAGCACAAAACTTTAGCACTACTACTGATATCAATAGAAGAATTGTTCCTACTTATCAGGGTGGTGGTAAGATTTCTAACCTCCAAGTTATGTGGGAATCAACTGACGAAGTTGGGTTCACTGGCGACAGAACATTATTCAGATTTGCAGAAGGATATTCTGCAACAGCGGATATGCAGAAATTATCAAGACAAGGTGCTACCTATGATAGAAACAACACTAATACTACCCCACGTTATTTAACTTATGCTGGTGGTGGTCCGGGACTAAATGGTATTGACTTGGTGGATGGTTATGTTGAGAATAACACTGACCCAAACAAATATTTCAGGTTTGCTTCTGGTAGTGACCTGATTATTACCGCAACAACTGCTCCAATTATCTCTGTTAGTCACGGTAGGTGGACAAACCCGGGAACTTGGGATGAAGGTAGAGTTCCAGTTGCTTCAGACAATGCTGAAATCAATCACGTTGTTTATACTGGTATTGCAACTGGTCCATTTGGAACTACACCGTGGACTGATGATGAAGTTGATGGCTCATTACCGGGTGATGCTGGTGCTGCAGCAAATTCAATTAGAATTATGAATGTTGCTAATGCTACACTTCTTATTGGTAACGAAGACAATACTATGGGCACCGGAGAAAGAATATTTAGAACAAGACTTTCTGGAACTAATGTTGGAATATTTAACTTGAATGCTGGACCCTCAGCTGGTGGTGATCTTAATGGAACTGCTGTTACTAGCTTAAATGGTATTTGGGTTAGACCAACAAGCGTCTTTACTCCAGTTCTTGGAACATTACAAATTACTAACTCCGGAACTGTTATAAATAATGGTATAATTGAAATTGGAAATTAATATTTAGGTTTATCGTCATAAAAGGCGGTGGTTGATAGTTAATTAAGCCGCCGCCTTTTTTTGATTTTTTAGATTATTTATGCAGAACTATGGATGGTTTTAAAAAACATATAAAACCGATTTATTTAATAATAGTTCTGTTTTATTTTATAAATCCTTATTTTCTTTCATCGCAATACAATTTTGATAATACCGGTGGAAAGCTTCAAAATAATGGTATTATCAGAGTTAAAAGTGGTCACACAAGAGGATTACCTGACACCGTTGGTGGTAAAATCGAATTCCTTTTCAATGTTCCTAATTTATTTCAAGAATTTCCGGGAGTAACTTATAATAAAATCTTGATTAGTGGTGCTTCTAATAAGGATATTGCTCCTGTTAGGACTGAACCTTTAACATCTTTAGATTCGATTTGGATTCTAAATAATGCAATTTTGCTAACAAAAGAATCAGGTGTTGATGCTCGTGCTTCTGTGGTTAATGAAGCTTATGTTAAAGGTTTAAAGCAGTTTAGAATTATTAATGAAGACAAATCCCAAAATATTCAGGGAAGAGGAGAATTTAATATTCTTAATATTGATAATCCTAATGGTGTTGATATAGTTAATTCCGGTGGTTTTTTAGTTTCAAAAAAATTAGAGTTATCAAGAGGGGAATTAAGAAATACAAGTGAAAATAATTTTAGAATGGGTGACTCTGCTTGGATTGTCCGACATACCGGTGCATCTTTATCAACAGAGCCTGTATTTGATAAAACTGTCAATGTTCAATATGTAGGTAATGGCGAAATGCAATCCAGCGGTGAATTACCTTCGGATTCGACGGTTTTGCAAATTCTTAAAGTTGAAAATAAAGGTGGTGTTACTCTTACTAAAGATGTTACTGTCAATGATACTTTACTTCTTGCAGATGTTATTAGGACTGAACCTGATTCAAACAATAAATTTGTTTTAACCTATACAAATCCAACAAAAGATCCAATTTTCACAACTCCTGATGCTGAAATTGATGGTAGTTTCAGGCGTAAGTTCTTGCGTTTTGATAGCTCAAGGTTAATATTCAATAATCCTTACACCTATGCAATAATTGAAAATCCACAAGCAGCAGGATCGATGAAGGAAATGACTTTTAGAGTAAAACCAAGGACTTTTCCTCCTTTTCTTAATGGAACATCAAAAGTTAAAAGGTCCTTCGAAATATCAGCCAGAGATGAAAATTTCAATTTAGTTCAAACTGGGATGAATATTACCTTAGGATGGGGTTGGAGACATTTAGCTGATACTAATGACGCAAGACACGAAACTAACTCTTTACAGGTTCCTAATTTAAGATTACAGCGATGGGTTAATAATGAATGGTATGACCTCGAAAAAGCCGAAGACGCACAAACTGACCCTTCGGGCTGGGGCTCGGGTTACACTACAAATATTAATGCTCTTGGACATTTTGCAATTGGTATGCCCGGAAATCTTTACCTTCTCGCTCTTAAGGCTTTAGTCTATCTTGAGGGTGCTTATAGGTATGGTTCAATGGCTGATGATTTGAATAGGAGAGGTTTAATACCAAAAACACCGCCAGATATTTATCCATATAACTTAGATCCAAAAAGAACTCAATACTTTGTGGATGTCGTCCCTGATTCAGTCATTGATTGGATTGTTGTTGAATTCAGAAATAAAAATACAAATTTAAAAAATCAATATCTGACCTGTTTTTTAAGGTCTGATGGAAAAATTGTTAATCGAAAGGGTGTCTATCCTGTTAATTTATATAATGAAGGTATTGATTCAGGAGAGTATTATATTGCTGTTCGTCATAGAAACCACCTTGCTATAGTTACCGAAGAACCGGTTCGAGTTTATCCAGAAACAAGAGATGCACTCATTGATTTTACAAAACCGGAAATACTGCTTGGAAGAACTTCTGCAGCAAAACCAATTGGTTTCAATGCTGATGGATCATTGCTATTTGGTTTGTATGCTGGTGACGTCAATGCCGATGGTGTTATAGATTTCAACGATTTGATTATCACTTGGGACCAAAGAGATCTTGAAGGTTATTTAATTCCGGATGTTAACCTGAGTGGAATAGTAACAACCAAAGATTTTAACTTTCCTTGGAATAACAGAGGTATTAAATCAACGGTTCCGTAGTTTTATTATTTTATTAAAATTTGAGAATGTTAGCTTCAAATAAATATTATTTAAAAATTTTATCAACATTAGTTTTAATTTTATTACTTTTTTTTAGTAAAGGACTACTTTTTGCACAAGCACAACCTAAAGTAATTGCAAAAGCTATTATCAAGAATAATTTTTTAAAAGAAACTAATTCAGTTGAGTTTGATTTGTTTTTAACCAGGGAGACTGACGATTGGAAGTATTGGGCAAACGGAACTTTTCAATTTGATTTCGATTCGTCAGGCTATTCAGCAAATCCAACATTGCACACTATTGAATTTATTCAAGGTTCGAGTGATTTAGATGTCTCACCAATGACGGGACAGCTTCCAACAACAAGTTATTACATTACTCCAAGAGTTTTCACTGGTAGATTTAGTATTACCATAGCTGGTCCAGAAACTTATCAATATTGTAAAATTGTTCCACTTGATACAACTGGCATTAGAATAGGCAGATTTCGCATTAAAACACAAGATAATTCAAAACCCCCAATTAATTTTAAATGGTTAGCCCCTTTTGATTATTATCAGGCTTGTGCTTATAAAATTGATGAAGATTTGCTTTTAATGCCTAATGTGGTCAAAGAATTTGAAAATAGCAATATCGAAATGTATGACAGAGACTATAAAACTGTCGCATATATTTTCGATAAAGCTCCTGAACCAAAAATGATCATCAAAAATTTCAAAGCAACTTATGTTGGCAGGAAAAGAGTTTTATTAACTTGGGAAACAGAGAGTGAGGCTTTCAATAAAGGTTTTATTATCGCAAGGGCTGAAAGAACTTTTGAAGATGGTGATGCCCCAAGTTTAACCTATAAAGATACAATCGCCGATTACAGACTTGGCTATAATCCTCACGACTCTCTAATCGGACTTGGAACTACACCAACTGGAAAAAAATATTATTTTATGTATGACTCAGTTCCTTTTGTAGGTCTCGAATACTGCTGGGAGTTAATGTATCAGGACTTTTTTGGAACAATACACGGAAAGATGGCTTATGATTGCATTAGGATTCCTAACGCAGTAATTGTTTTTGCTCAATCTGATCCAAATCCGTTTAACTACAAAACAAAAATTACATATATTGTTTCCGATGACCTTTATTTAAGCTGCTTTGTTAATGATTTGCAGGGGAAAATGGTTAATAGGATTTATGAAAATGAATACAGAGCAATGGGAAAATATGATTTTGAACTTGATGCAAAATCTTTAGCCCAGCAAGGATTATACAACGTTGTATTTTTAGGCGTTCCGATTGATGATCCAACTGTTGAACTTTCTAATGCTGTTTTAAAAATACAGCTCGTTAAATAAAATGTTTTTTAAGAAATACATTAGATTAGCGAACTTTTTTTTGGTGTCTTGCCTTTCCTTCCTCTTTTTTTTTAATCCAATTACATTAACTTCTCAATTTAAAATAATTTCACCCAAGAAAAGCGATACTCTAATATCCGGAAGACCAACTAAAATTTGCTGGGAAGGAAACAGTTCTTATCCCGTTAATATTGATTATACCACCGACCGAGGTGAAAAATGGATAAGAATCATCGAAAATTTTTATGGAAATTGTTACGAGTGGACTCCACCAGTTAGTGATTTCGAGAATTTCATAATTAAAGTTACTCTAAATGAATATCATTCTCCAGCATTAACTAAAATAATAAAACCAGCTCATCTTGGGGAAATAAATTCTGTAAGGTTCTCGAAAGATTACAGATATTTTTTATCTTCTGGGTCTGACTCGAAAGTTTTTCTTTGGGATTTTGAAAGGGGAAATACTATTGACTCGCTAATTTTTCCTACAGCAAACAGAGTTTACTCAGCGGAATTTTTTCATAACCCTGACTCGATAGTTGTGGCTTATGATTCAACAGCTATGATTTGGATTAGAAAGAGCAATGAAATTAAAAATTTACCAAAGTTTAACAATGTTGTTCGAAGTGTTGCAGTTCACCCTAAAGAAAATATTTTTGCGGTTTCTTCTTATGCTGGTATTGTTAAAATATTTAGATTATCCCAAGAAATCAAAGAGTTAAATGAATTATTTTCCAAGGATAGTTCTGGAATATATAATGTAAGGTTTTCTCCAGATGGTCATTTTCTCCATTTTTCTGATTATAACGGAAATACAATATTATTAAGGTCTCCATTTACGGGAAATGATGAAATTGGAATCTTTTCAATAAATCAAAATAGAAAAGGCAGTGTTACTTGGTCAGCTGATATATCGTCAAATAATCAATTTATCGCTACTGGTGGAGTTGATGACACTGTTAGAATTTGGGATATATCAAAAAACACACTTATCAATTCTTATGGAAAGCATAATTTCCATATTAGGTCTGTTAATTTTCATCCAACTGAAAATGTCTGTTTATCAGGTAGTTTGGACGGTTTCATAAGGCAATGGGATATTTTCACATTGGAGAACTTTTGTGAGCCTATAAATAACAAAGGACAGGTTCTAACTTCTGATTATTCTTTTGATGGTAATTATATTATTAGCGCTGGTCGTGATAGTGCAATTAAAATCTGGAGGAACTGTTATAATACCGTTTTTTTTGATTCTGTAAATGTAATTGTCAAAAATCTCATAGCTGTAAGAATTCCTCATCTAATTTCAAGCCCAAACAAAAAAATTACTATTCCAATGATAATAGAAAATCCAATGGGTTTTTATTCGGATAAAAAAATAGAAACAAATGTAAAAATAGAGCTACCCAATAGATTATTACAAATAAAAAATTCTGAATTTCCTATATCAAAAAGTTTAACAAGAAAAGATACTATTGTTTTTTTAGCTGAAATTAGTCTGAAAGGTTCTTTTGATACCATTAAAACATTAGTTTTGAGGGGCGACAGAAACTCTGAAGAAATAAGACTTTTAGAATTTCAACCTACACAAAATTTAAATCTACTAATCGAAAAGGTTGATGGGTCTATCAGAATTGAAGAAAATTGTATTGGGGATTATGATAAAGATATTTTATTCTCGTTATCCTCATTGGAGATAAAAGTTCATCCAAATCCTTCACTGAATGGTGAAATTGATTTATTTATGAATTTAATTGAGGATGGAAATTATCAATTAGATCTTGTCACCTCAGATGGAAAATATCAAAGATTGTTTGAGCGTTATTACTCACACGGTGATTATTATATCAAGTTAAATTTGTCAAATTATTCTAACGGTGTTTATTTTCTGAGACTTAAATCGCCAAGCAATGAAGTAAGCCAAAAATTGATTTTGTTGAAATAATTTAATGTTGAGAAATTTATTAATTTTCCGATAAATAAAAAACATAATTTACTTTAGCAGTTAATATAATTTGAATGAAATTAATTTCTTACATAGTTTTATTGTTTTTGAGTGTTTTAGTATTATATTCTGGGATAGCTCAGAATCGAAATGAGGTTCGGACTAAGACCTTATCCGAAAATAATTTAGCAGATGAATTCTTTAGTTTAAGAACGCTTGAGAACAAAGATACAGTGATTTATACAAGAAGCAGGGGGGATTGGTGGTTTGGTATAACCACGGGAGCTAATCCGGGCTATTTTTTTGGTGATTTAAAAATCCAAGATAGATATTTTCGGGAGCGACCGATTATTTCTTATAAAAATAGTTTTGGTAGCGGGTTATTCTTAGGATTATTTGGTCAATGGTTTCCTACAAAGAACGATATCGGTGCTTCATTAAAGATTCACTTGATTGATAAATCATTTTTCAACTCATATTCAGATCCTTATAATGATTCATTGAATACAAGATTCAAAGTTGAAACATCAACATCCTATTTTATTTTTTCTCCTTCAGCCATATTAAGATTGCCAGTAAAATATCTTGAACTATTTGCGGGCTTGGATATAGAAGTTCTTTCATCAAGTAGGTGGGTGCATAAGACACAGTTTGATAATACTGGAGCTATTTCGCAAGATCAGCCAGTGATTATCAAACCGGAAAAGATGAGGTTTGGTGGTCATATTGGAATAAGTTATGATATTTTAATAGCTGACTTCAATAACGAAGCGAGAGTTTTCTTTACTCCTTTCATTACTTTTAGTTATGGAACTGATATATTTACCGGTTATAATTCTTCTCGAAGTGCAGTTCAGGCAAGAATAGGCTTTAATTTTAAATTTGGTTTTGATAATGTTAAAACCGATACTGTTCCATTTAATCCATACTATATTGAACCTATTCCTTATCTTGCGAGCACAGATGCACTTAGAGGGAAATATTTACCTGAACTTATAACTTTTAAACCACTTGAATTAAAAGAATTTGCTGCCGTAGTTCCAAGCTTACCCGGAATAACAGCAGAAAGCCCAACAGTTGATACAGTAACAATTGAAAAACCGGTTCCACCAAAAGCTCCAGCCGTTGTAATCCGTCCCGGTGAAATGAGAAGATTTAATTATGAAAGCCCGTCAAGCACACAATTATTTGAAAGATTGGAAAATTATTTAAACTATGTTGTTGAATTCTTAAGAGCAAATCCAAAAGCTACAGTAAGAATTGTAGGACATTCAGATAACCAAGGCACACCTGAGCAAAACAGGGAAAGGTCTATAGAACGAGCTAATGTGGTAGTCAGATATTTACAAAGAAACGGTATTCCGCTCTCAAGAATATTTTCAAGAGGCGATGGAGCTTTATATCCAATTGGGGATAATAGAACTCCTGAAGGTCAGTTAATGAATAGAAGAGTAGAAATAACAGTTGTTCAGTAATAAGTTATTTTTTTTAAATAATTTCAAAATTAATATTCAAAAAAATTAAATTATACCGATAAATAACATATATTTAGGAATTAAATAGGAATTATTTAAAAATGGATTTTCAAAATTTTTTGATATGTGTTATTGAGGATAATAAACCGGTCAATAAGCTATTATCAACTGTTCTTACCAAAGCAGGATTTGAATGCGTTGCTTTTTACAACGGTCT
Source organism: Candidatus Kapaibacterium sp. (assembly GCA_026418625.1). Classification (GTDB taxonomy): domain Bacteria; phylum Bacteroidota; class Ignavibacteria; order Kapaibacteriales; family UBA2268; genus CALHRB01. The sequence continues at coordinate 17,118 of JAOABA010000044.1, read as the reverse complement.
TGGTTCTTTAGAATGGTTAAAAAGCAATCAAGCTTCAGCAATTCTCATTGATATTTTACTTCCAGATATTCACGGAACACAATTGCTCGAAAAAATAAGGGAAATGCCAAATTATAAGTCTATTCCAATTATTGCAGTTACTGGTTTATCTGGAAACTTGACAAAAGACAATCTATTAAATGCAGGTTTTGATTATTTTATTTCAAAACCAATAAATATTAATACATTTCCAAGTGAAATTGAAAATATAATCAAAATTAAAAAAGGATAAGGAAAAGCTATGGATAGCAATTTAATGAATGAAAATTTGAATCTTGATAGTGTTTTGAAGCAGACAGCCAAAAAAAGGTCTGTCCTTTTCGATTTTAAAAAATCTTATCCTGCCTATATAGTGCTTGTTGTTATGCTTGCACTTAGTTACTTAGCATATTATTTTACCAAAGACAAAATAATTAGTGATAACCGAGCCGCTTTTGATAAAGCTATAACTTCTATAATGAACCGCTTAGATATGAATTACCGTTCTGTAATTCAAGTGCATCAATCAATGCGAGGTTTGTATGATAATTTGGTTCAAGTTGTCCGTGATTATTTTTTATTATACGGTTCAGTCCCAACAAAAACTTATCCATCGATAACTGCTTTAATGTCTGTGCAAAAGGTTGATAATTCATTTTTGGATCAGTTTATACATTATGTTCAATCACAAGGATATTATGATTACCAAATTAAACCAAGTGGTTATAGGGAATATTATTATCCGGTTGAATTTATTGTGCCAGAAAATGATACCTTTAAGTTGAGAGGTTTTGACTTTTCAACAAATGATATATTAAAAGGAAAAGTTGAATTAGCAAGAAAAGAAGGAAGAACTATTTCTACACCTGCATTTCGAATGTTTAACGATTCTCTCTATATGTTTATAATTTCCCCTGTATACAAAAAGAATTATTCGATAGAAACGGAAAATGACAGATATCAAAATTTCGAAAGTGCAGTTGTAATGTTGATTAACACTCATAATTTCTTTAAATCAGCTATCGGAAAAGGTAGTCCATCTGATACAAGTATTATTTTCAACATTACTCAATTAGATAATAATGGCAAAGAAGAAGAAATATTTCACTCTTCAAATTATGATTTATTAAAGACCAATTTTAAACCAGCACTTGCTGATAGAAGGGATTTTCAATTTGCTGATAGAAATTTAATGATTAATTTCTCCTCAGTGCCTTATTTTGGCGGAAGCCTCGAAACGATAATACCTAATTTTGTTTTGGTTGGCTCTTTAGCCATTACTTTTGTAATTTTTCTGTTCATTTTATCAATGATTTCAAGTAAGACAAGAGCTATAGAAATTGCTGAAAAAATGACAAGATCCCAAAGAAGAATACTTATGGCTTCTAAAGACATTATTGGTGTATTAAATTATGATGGAATTTGGAAATCGCTCAATCCAGCATTTGAAGAAATATTTGGAATATCACCGAACGAAGTGTATGGTAAAAGCATTTATGAATTGGCAGAAGACAAAGAAGAACTAACTAAAATATTTAGAGATGCTGTTAATTACAAAAATGAGTTTTCTTTGAAGTCCCTTACAAAAATGAAATCTGCCAATGGGTCTTCAATCTGGATTAGCTGGATTTTCACGTTCTCGAACAAGGATAAATTAATTTATGCTATTGGTAGAGATGTTACAAAAGATAAAATAGCAGAAGAATTAAGACTGATTAAATCAAAACAAATTCGCTTAGCAGAGCAGCTCACGAAAGAAGCAAATGAACAAAAAACTTATTTTATGACTAAACTTAGTCATAAGTTTAGAAATATATTAACTTCATTAATTGGAAATATTCAACTAATCAATACAAAAAGTTTTGCTGATGAAAATGAATTAGAAACTTTCTCAAATGAAGCATTGAAAAGCTCCGAGGAATTATTTACAATAGTCTCTGATATGGATGATTATATTTTGGAAAGCGGTAGTAACATCTTCGAAAAAGCTAAATTAGTCAATTTCGAGGAAGTGATACAAAATCTGAAAAAAAGCTTTGATTCGGAATACACTCAAAATTATATTCATATTACTTCTGATGATGAAAGTAAGAGAGCAAAATGCTTTGTAGTTCCTGAATTGCTTACAAATGCTTTATTCTTTGCTTCTAAATCAATAACTGCAGGTGAAGAGAAAAAAATAGTTGAAATTTTTGCTAAAGAAAATCAACTTGAAAATAGCACAGAAATTCAATTAATATCAAATGCTAATGGTATTGTTGATGAATTTATAGGTTTATACAAATCTAATTCATTTAACGCTATTGAACTCATTGAAAAAGATAATAATGATATATTTCTGAACCTTGCCTTAGCAAGTTCATTCATAAGAGTAATGAATGGGACTGTTGCAGTTGATAGTTTAGGTAAAAATGATATTAAGATATTCTCAATTACATTGCCTTATGTAACGTCATAGCTATTACAATCTTTGTTTTCTTATTAATCAATTTCTAAAAGAAATTGGGGAAAAGTTTTTTTGTTTTTTTCCCAAAAAATTACAAAGTTGTAAGGTTTATTATTATAGTTGTAAATAAAATGAGTAACATAGATTTCGAAGATGAAAATTTAGATAGTAAAAGCTTTGATGATATGGAGAGAAAAATAAGAGAGTATCGTCAAAGTTTGAATAAAGAAGGTAAGAATAATTTTGCTTTGCCAAGTATAGATGTAATTGAAGGCATTATTGATTACTGTTTTGACAAAGAAAGATTTGATGAAGCACTTGATTTTTGTGAAATGTGGCTCGAAATATCGCCATATTCTACTGACGCACTTTTGAAAAAAAGTATAGCTCTTTTGAATCTCGAAAATTATCAAAAAGCAATTGAAACTCTCGATAAAGCCTTAACTATTAATCCTACCGATTCAGAATTACTCAATCAAAAAGCTTTTACTTTGGTTTATGCTGATAAGGCTAATTTAGCTCTTGATTTTATTGATTTAGCACTTAGTTATGATCCCCAAAATGAAGAGTATAAATTCAATAAAGGGCTCATCTATGAATCTTTATTTGAATTTGAAAAAGCTATCGAAATTTTCACCGAACTTACAGATAGCAATGAATTTCAGTTTAAATCCTATATGGAACTTGCTTATTGTTTTTATTTCAAAGGGGATTACACTAATGCCGAAAATTATTACAAATTAGCCCTTGATACAAATCCTTATGATTCAGCTTTATGGCTTAACTTGGGCATATCCTATTTAAACAATAACAAATATAATAAAGCTATTGATTGTTTCAATACCGTTATAGCCATTGACGAAAAAGCTTATTATGCTTGGTATTACCTTGGAACCTGTTATTCTGGTATGGACAGATTAGTTGAAGCTGTCAGTTGCTTTAAAAATGCTCTTAAAATTGAACCAGACGACCTTGACTCCTTATTTAATTTAGCGAGTTTGCAAGGTGATTTGGGCAATTATGACGAAGCTATTAAGTTATTTTCTAAATCAATTGAATTAGAACCCGATAATTATCAGCTTTTTTTTGGTAGAGGTATTTGTTACGAATCTACAAATCAGTTGAAAAAAGCCCTCAATGATTATGATTATGCAATTAATTTAAATAACAAAAACCCAGAGCTTTGGTATGCTAAGGCAGAATTATTAAACGATTTAGATAAACCAAAACAAGCAATTGTTTGCTATCGAAAGGCATTAGAACTAAACCCAAATAATATTGACTTTTGGTTTGATTATGGTTTAACACTTTATGAACTCAGTCAATTCGACGAAGCAAAAACTGCTTTCCAAAAAGTTGTTCATTTAAATCCTGCTTGGTCTGATGGTTATTTTGAATTAGCAAAAGTTTTCGCAAAACTTAACCTCATTGAAATGACAACAAAGTTAATTATAAAATCCATAGAATTAAATTCCGAAAAGTATCTGGACTTTCAATTAGAATTTATCAATTTACTTAAGACTAAAGATTATTTTCAGATTGAAGAAAAAATATTAAGATTATTAGAAATCTAAATACTTCCTACTTTTGAATACTATTTTGTTTGATTAATTCATCTGATTGATGTAATTTATTTTTTTTGAAATAAACTTTTAAAAAAATATTAATTGAGGAACTTATGAAAGTCTATTTATTTTTATTAATTATTTTTTGCTTTTTGTTTGTCAACGGCAAGTTATTTTCTCAGGATGACAGATTAGATGAGCTGGAATTTGAATCAGCAACAATAAAAGAAGAGAAACCCCCTTATTTTGCTATTGGCGGAGGATATACTGGAACATTTATTTTCACTAATTTTGATGAACTTAATAAAAAATTATTAGAACCAACATATCGTTTTCCTGAAAATGCATTGTCTGCTCCAATTTTTCTCTCAGGTGTTCAAGGCTTTACTGCGATTGGCATTATACCAAATGTCAGACTTGGTTTCTTAGGTATGGGAGGAAGTAAGTCAGTTGAAAAAAAAGATACAGTTATCAATCTAAACAAACACGTAGAATATTCTTTAAGTTTTCAAGGCATATCAATTGACTATGGAATTATTTTGATGAAGTCATTAGCATTAATTCCCGGCTTAACTTTCGGTTGGGGCAATAGAACTATCGAGGTTTATCAGGCACCGGCTGAAGTTTCTTGGGATGGATTCCAAGCAATTGGAGATTTGAATAAGTTTTTAAATAGAGCTGAGGGTAATTTCTATTTTGTTCAACCAAACGTTAATTTCGAATATGCTTTGACTCCATTCTTTATGATTAGAGCTAATGCTGGATATGCTTTATCTTTCAGTGGTGATTGGACTTTCAATAGAACTGCTAAACTAATAAATGTTCCTGATAAAATAGATGCTAACGGTTTTACTGTTCAATTTGGACTATTTTTAGGACTTTTTAATTATTAAATTTAAAAGTTTTTTCTTAATTTTGTAATCCTTTTTTGGGGGCCCTTAGCTCAACTGGTTAGAGCGGCGGACTCATAATCCGTAGGTTGGGGGTTCAAGTCCCTCAGGGCCCACAAATTCAAAAGGTCTTATCCGAATTTATAATGTTTCTTTACAGGTTCTAATACTTTCCAAATACATTCAAGACCTTGAGGAAAAGTTACAAAATCCCCTTTGTTGATTTCGTAATCCCCCTCATTTGTTTTTACAATTACCTTTCCTTCGAGAAATAGACATTGTTCCTGAGAATCATAATACCAATCAAATTCAGAGGCTTCCTTGGTCCAGATGGGCCAATTTTTAACTCCTTTTTCAGCTATTTCATTTTCACTTAATTTTTCAATTTTAACTTTCATTTTTATCTCCAAAAAATTATTACGTTTCAACAGAATTATCTTCCAAAATTAGTTTCTTTTCTTTGATTCTACAAGCGGAAATATAACTGCAATTTCTGCATACACTTGCATCTAAAGGATTTACAGGAAAAATCAAAGATGAGATATTATCAACTACATTCTTTGAGTGTTCCATAGATTTATTAAGAACATCGTTTAGTTCATTATCGCTAACAAGGAATTGACTCTTTGACTTCCCTAAAAGCTGTTTGATAGGGTTCGATGGTGGTATCATTAAACAAGTGAAATATTGTATTTTACCATCTTTGTATTTTGGCTTAAGATTATAATAGACAGCTCCTGAAGCATTTATATCTTTTTTTATTTTCATAAATATATTTTTTGCTGCAATTAGATATAAAGGCATTTGAAATGAAGTTCCATCAAGAATGTCACTTAATTTAGCTAAATAATTGAAATTACTTTTGTAATCAGAAATCATAAAACTCAATTTATTATCAATTACAGCAAATTCAATCCTATCAATTTTACCTTTAAGTTTGAAATGATTGTCTATCAAGACTGGTCCAAAATCTAAAGGATCTTTTGTTAGACCAAAAGAGAATTCAAATAAAGCAGGCAAAAATACCCAGTTGTTATGCTTTTCTATTTCAGCATTGAGCCAAATTTCAAGAAAACCGGGAATTTTTTGAACACCCAGAATACTTTCCCTATCCAAGTCATAGAAGGGATGCTCGAATTTAATCTTCTGAAATTCTTCGTTTGTAAGTTGTTTAAGGACTGATAGGTAATAGTCTTTCTTATCAGGATATAAAATCACAGGTTTTTGATTGTTACCTATTTTTTGAAGGAATTTAATTATTTCATCATACTGATTTAATTCATCAGGATTTAATGATTGATTTAACTGTATTTCTTTATAGAATTTATAAAGAACACGGTGAAGCAAGCTTCCAATCTCCACTGCAGGTATAGAATAATCAATAACTAATGGCTCTTCGATATTCAAAAAGTATTTTATAAAATATTTAAAAGGACAGGCAGAATAAGTTTCTAATTCAGTAATAGAATAGATTCTATCTTGATTATTTTCTGAGTTAGAGTCATTTTTATCATTAGTTGAGCTTGATGATTCCTCTAAGTTGGTTAATTCAAGCGGTCTTTGTCTGTATTTTTTAATAAAATCAAGATTAACTTGATGTTCAAGAGAAATTACTTTTTCAAAATTAGATAAATCAGACTTGGATATTTGATAATAGAGTTCCTCAATATTTGAAATGGATTTCAACCAGTCATTCTCATAATTTGGAGTAGAAAAATCGTTTTGAGTAGATTCCTCAATTTTATTAATAGCGGTTAAATCAATTATACAACCATCCTCATTCAATGTTGAAATCTTTAAAAGAGCGTCAATAAAGGGAGAACGAACTTTTTCGCCGGAGTCATCATTTTTGAAATAACTAATAAAAATTTGTTTTTCATTTGTTTCAAAATATTCAGGTGTGTTTGTAAGAAATTGATAAAAGAGCATCCTTTCATTATGAATATGTCTCTTTTCCGAATCAGGAAGTTCGATTCCTAAAAATTGATTTGGTGTATATTTTAATAAAAATTCTCCATCAATTGCTCCACATAGAAACATAACCTTGAAAGGAATGCCCCTTGTTTGTTCGATTGATGTAACAGTAACACCATAACCCTGTTTTTCGCTAATTTGGTATTTAGTGTTAGTTATTGAAGTTTTTAATTTATCGATGTAAAATTCAATAGAAGTTGTAAGATTTGGCATTAAATCACTAATGACCAAAGTCATTTCCTCAAGAATTTTTATGAAACTTTCAATAGCTTTAGCATCATTTTCACATTGTTCGAGTAATAAATTTTTCCAAAATCTATCTAATGTGTTATCTTCTAAAATTGAAAAGTAATTTTTCTCGATAATATTGATGATTTGAAATTTTTTTATTATTTCACTAACGATGCTTTGGAAGTCAAAAACGTTCAATTTTTTTGTGTTAAATTTTAAAAGATCGAGAAAAAGTTTAAAATCTTCGTTAGCATTTTGAATGCTCTCGAGCTTAGTTGTCATTTTTTTCAATTCAAGTTCATCGCCTGTCTGAGTTGTTTCGAGAGATCTTGCATTTTTCAAATTGTTAGTAAAGCTTTCCAATTTTCTTAACCAGTCATTTTCTCTGCCTAAAAAATTTCCACCTTTTATTCTTAGTTGTTTTGCGGCATTTATTAAGTTTCTTTTGTCAATTTTTTTAGAATTGTTGTTTTGGTCAAAGCAAAGGTATGAATTGTTTAAAGCTCTTTCAACGTCCTCAATTCTAAATCCACGGTTAATTATTTCCAAGATTGACAAGATAGCATTTACAACAGGGGACTGTGCTAAATTAAATCTGTCTGTAATGTTTGAGGGAATTTTGTATCTTGTGAATATTTCTCGAAAAAGACCGGAATAATGTTCAGGTTGTCTGGAGCAAACACATATTTCGTTTGGAGAATATCCCTTAAAATTAATTAAATATCTTATCAATTTAGCGATATACTTTGTTTCTTCTTTTCTATTTTCAGCAATAAGAATTTTAATAAATTTCGAAAGATTAGGATTTTTCAGTTCCTTTTCGGTATTGAAAAGCCACCTTCTTAGGTATCCGTGTGTATCAGAAAATAATACCTGTTTAGTAGATACATTTATTTTATTAAAAATTTCATCTTCGTCTTTTATTTTTTCATTTGGATAATCTGATAAAGTAATCAGATGAAAACCTGAATTATGAAAATTAATTATAATATCTTCAAGATTACCAAAAAGAGGACCGTTTCCGTTTTGCTTTAATGGATTAAATGCGTAATCAATATGAATTCCAAAAGGATTAGAAGAGGAAACGAAAAAAGATAAAAATGATATTTCTGGTTTCTTGAAATCGGTGAAACCATCTAAATAAATTTTTGAATCATTACCTAAAATTTCTCTGATTTTTTGCTGAAATTCAGGTATGCTTATTTTGTTTAATTCTTCTATTGTTAACAAAAGCAATTTAGGAAAATCTATGTGCTTTCCTGACAGCAGATTTTCATAACTTTCATAAATTTTAATTATATCTGCCATCCTGTGAGTGTCAGTGAAGTAACTTAAATTTTCAGGTAATGAGTTACTAATAGAATTAAAGTCGTTTTTAAGTTTTTCAAGAGTTATACCATCCTCTCGCAAACCATATATCAATGAAAAAAGCTTTATTAGGACAGAATTGGATATTTTTTTTGATTTAGATTTATAAAATTTTAAATTTGATTTTTCGACTGCTTCCTCGAAAAGAGCTAAACGATATCCATCTGATAATAATTTATATTCTTTTGACAGTTCAAGGGAGTTAAATACAACTTGTATGAAGCTCTGCAGGGTAAATATTTTCAAATATGACAGAGGCTTTTTATGTTTTGAATAGTATTCTTTAATAAAATTCTGTTTAAAGTATCTTACATATTTACCTGTCGGGAAAATAAAAACTAAATCAAATGGCTTATCATTTATGATAGCTTCTGAATAAATTTCATTCAAACTGAATTTTTTCAGTTTTTTTAATGCTTCATTACAAAGGATATGAGACATTTTTATTCTTCAGGTGCTTCTTGTTTTGGTTTTATATTTTTTCTAATATATTGTTTCTTTTCTTGTTTTGTTTCCTGAACAGCCTGAGATAATTCAAGAAGACGTTTATTAGCTTTTCCATAAACGGAGTTTTCGGGATATTTAAATCTATTAACACCGTTTTCCTGTTCTTTGAAACCAGCAGGATAATCCATCATTATTTCAATCGCATCTTCGATTTTTTCAACAGAATAAATATGGAATTTATTTGATTTTACGTCATCAATTAACTCTTGAGGTAACATCAGGTCATTGACATTTTGTTTAGGAATTACCACACCTTGAGTGCCTGTTAATTTTCTTTGTTTGCAAATTTCATAAAAACCTCTGATTTTTTCATTAACGCCGCCTATTGGTTGAATGTCACCCTTTTGATTAACAGAGCCAGTTATCGCTAAATCCTGACGAATAGGTATATTACTCAACGCAGATAATACAGTAATAATTTCGGCAGCAGTAGCACTATCTCCATCAATTTCGCTGTATGACTGTTCGAAGGTAATATAGGCATTCATATTCAAAGGTTTGTCTTGCGCAAATCTATCAGCAATAAAACCGGTAAGTATCATAACCCCTTTGCTGTGAATCGAACCGCTCATTTCAACTTCACGTTCAATATTGATAATTCCAGATGTTCCGGCGCTTACATCAGCGGTTATTCTTGTAGGCTTACCAAATGATAATATACCATCATCAATAACCGTGAGACCATTTATTTGTCCAACTCTCTTACCTTCAGTATCAATCAGCATCGTTCCTTGAAGGATTAGATTCCTAAGTTTTTCATCCATTAAATTATTACGAAACCTGCGGAATTCGATGGCTTTTTGAACATCTTCCCGATTTATGTATTTCCTCTTGGAGCCTCTGTCATAGAAGGCAGATTCCCTGATAATATCAGCAACATCAGAAAATTTCAATGTGATTTTATCCTTTGAGCCAGAATGTTCAACCGCCCACTCAATTATGGCAGCAACTCCATCAGGAGTGCAATGCGGTAAATTATCTTCATTACAAATTTTTGTAATGAATCGGGCATAATTCAACATCATTTCTTTATTCTTTTCGGTTTCATAATCGAATTGAGCGTTTACCTTGAAAATCTTCTTGAAACCTTTTTCATAGTGATAAAGCAAACGATATAAAGATAGACCACCAATAATAACAACTTTAAGATTAACCTCAATAGGTTCGGGCTTTAGATGAAGTTGAGATAATTGAATTACAGCATCGAATGGTTGAATTTCCAATTTATTATACAGAAGAACTCTTTTTAATGTTTGCCATACTCCGGGTTCGTTAAATAAATCTAAAGCGTTTACAATTAAAAAACCATTATCAGCTTTCAATAGCGAACCTGCCTTAATTTTTGTAAAGTCAGTTCTCCAGAAACCACGGCTGTCGAATGTTCTCTCTATTGTTCCAAATAGATTATTATATGAAGGGGTTGTCTCGATAACAATAGGAATTTTGTCAGTTCCACTATTATCCAAAATTACATTGACAGAGTATAGGTTAAATATCTCATTTAATTTTTCTTCATCAACTTCATTTACTGGTTGCAATGGGTTGATGCCCGGAACAAATATGTTTAAATTGTTTAAAGTAAATTGTTTTAGCTCGTTTATATAAATATCGACCTTTTCATAAGGGAAGTTTTTCAAAATTTCATCAAAAACTGTGCTGACAATCATTGCAGCCGATGCCTTATCGTTTTCAGCAATAGTATTTCTAAATTCCTGCATTAGCTTTATTCCAACTTTAGCTAAATCATAAATTTCCTGATGGAATTTTTGAAATAAACTAATTAATTCATCGGCTTTCTCTCTTGTTATGGTTCCATTAGCGACATATTCTTCGATACTGTCAATTGGAACAGCCTTATCTCCAATAACTGGAAAAACTTCAGGTTGCATAATACCCTGATCGTTTTCAATTTGTCCTCTAACAAATCCAAAAGGTTTTATTCTTTCATCGAATTCGTGCAGTATATCTCGCTCTTTCTTTTGGAACTCTTCTATAATTTTTTTTCTTTTATTTTGAAATTCTTCGTCCTCGAACATTTTTGGGATTCTTCTTTTTAAAAATGTTAAAGTATCGCTTATAGCATTAGCGAAAATTTTTCCTTTACCTTTTGGAAGTCTTATTAACCTTGGGACGTCAGGGTCAGAAAAGTTGTTGACATAACAGTAGTCGAAAATCTGATGAACACTTTTATTTAAACTTTCTAATATTTTCTTAACAGTAGTAAGTCTGCCAGTTCCAGATAAACCAGAGACAAAGATGTTATAGCCTTTCGATTCAAGCTCAGAGCCAAGTCTAATGGCTTCTATTGCTCTTGGCTGACCTACAATTGTTTCGAGAGGTTCCAATTCTTCAGTTGTTTTGAAATTGAATATCTCAGTGGTGCAAGTCCATCTTAAATCAGATGGTTTCAATTCGAACTTCTTTATTTTGCTAATAGTTGAATTTGTTTTTTTTTGTAATGCCATAATTTTAATTTCAAAAAATTTTACTTTCAAAGCAAATTAATAAAAATTTTGTTTCGATTAATTGTTGTGAATAAATTAATTTTGATAGAATTTTATTTTAAAATATAAGTTTAATATGAAAACACTGGATTCAAGTAGAAATTTTCTTGCTATTGATAAAGAATATTCAAATTTAGAGGATTCAAAAATAGTCATTGTCTCTGCTCCTTATGAGCATACTGTGAGCTATGGCAAAGGTGCATCTTTTGGACCTGAAGAGATACTAAAAGCAAGTGCTTTTGTTGAGTTTTATGATGATGAGTTTGATAGAGAACTTTGTTTTGACGTTGGTATTACAACACTTGAGCCACTTGATTTTAATAATTTAATAAATGAAGATGCTTTATTCTTAATCGAGAAAACAGTTTCTAATCTAATTGATTTAGACAAATTTGTTATAACTTTGGGTGGGGAACATACAATTTCTTCAGCTCCAATTTTATCTCATTTTAAAAAATATCCTGATATGTGTTTACTTCACTTTGATGCACATTCAGATTTAAGAGATAGTTACGAGGGTTCAAAATATTCTCACGCATCTGTTATGGCAAGGGTTTGTGAATTTTTTCCACCTGAAAGAATTGTGCAAGTTGGTATCAGAGCACAATGTAAAGAAGAAGCTGACTTCATAAAAGAAAAAAAAATTAAGACTTTTTATTCATCTGCTATAAGAAGAAAAATACACGGAGAAAACTGGCAAAAACAAATTGTTAATAGTCTTGGTGATTTAATCTATATTTCGTTTGATGTAGATTATTTTGATCCCTCTATTATACCTGCTACTGGCACACCCGAACCCGATGGTTTTTTATACAGCGAAACTTTAGATATTTTCAGAGAAATTAATAAAGCGGGGAAGAAAATAATCGGTTTTGATGTTGTCGAACTTTCGAAAATTGAAGGTTTGAGTCACCCAAGCCTAACTACGGCAAGATTGATTTACAAGTTACTTAATTTTGCTTTTAAATAAAGATGCATCCCTGTTTGATATAGATTAAAGCTTGACAGGGATGCATAGATAAATATCAATAGTCAATTAACTAACTTTTTGCATTTGTATATTCAATATAAGTTTTACTTCTGGGGAAACAACAATTCCTCCAGCTTCAGTTACAGCGTTCCAATTTAAGTTGTAATCAAATCTGTTAATCTTACCGGTGATTTCAAAACCTGCCTTTGTGTTTCCATAAAAGTCTGTCATAATGCCGCCAAATTCAACATCCAATTCAATTTCTTTGGTGATATCTCTGATTGTAAAATCACCTATAAGTTTATATTTGTTATCATTTAATTTGATAAATTTTTTTGATTGAAATTTAATTTTTGGAAATTTCTCAGCATTAAAAAAGTCATCAGATTTCAAGTGACCATCTCGCTGCTCATTTTTTGTGTTTATACTATTAACATCAGCTTCGAATGAAATAACTGCGTCTGTGAAATCATCTAAATCAGATTTCATCTCTGCATCAAAAGATTCAAATTGTCCGGTTACATTTGTAATCATCAAATGCTTCACCTTGAACATAATTTCAGAATGAAATTTATCTATTTTCCATAAGCTCATAAATACTCCCTTTAAAATTGTAAAAAAATATGTAAATACATACGTGTATATACATATATTATTTTAAAAATTTTTTATTTTCTCATATTATCCAAAATTGTATTGAGTATATCAGCCTCAGTATCTGTCAAAGAAATAATATTCTCTTCTTTTAAAGATTCATCTTCATCGATTTTACTAAGCAATTCTAAACCTTCTTTTGTTAGTGAAATCATTGTTTCTCGTCTGTCTGATTCTGAATTTGAGCGTGTAACAAGTTTTTTTCTTTCTAATCGGTTAACGATTCTTGGAACATTTGAATTACGATGAATCATTCTCGAGGCAATATCTCTGACACATAAGCTTTTTGGATGGCTACCTCTTAAAATTCTTAAAACATTAAATTGTTCTTGTAGAATTCCATATTTTTTTAGTGAGTCATTGAATTTATTATTCAACCAATTAGCTGTGAATAGGATATTAAGAGAAGCTTTATGAATCTTGCTTCTGAATTTCGTAGTCTTTATTTCTTCTTCTATTTTCATTATTTTAAATGTATATACATTCAAAATAACGTATTAACTTAATTTTATTTTATCTATATTCGAAATGGACAAAATCAATTAAAAAAACTGCTCCTAATAGTATTGCTTTTGCTTTCAAGTCACTATCGGGAGGAAATGTAATTCCAAAATTATCTGCATTTGTAAACATTTCTTTCATTGCTCCGCTCCATCTCTTGACAATTTTTCCTTGCTCAATTCCATTCTTTATTATATTGAAGGTCCACGGTTTAAAAAAAGGACCTTCCAGTTCCATTATTTCAATTCCATTCGGATCATAAATAGTATATAATCTCTTGAAAAAAGCGAATTTCCATTTTATTTTTCCAAGTATATTGTCAAAACTATCCATAACAGTCAATTCCGGAAAGAAAAATTTGAAAGGTCTTTTGAGTTTTAAAATTTTATTTCCTTGCTTGTCTAAAATCAGAATTTCGAATGGTCTTGATGATTTTAGAAATAATCTTCCCAAAAGTGAAGAGGACTCTTCACCCGCAAAATAAAGTTCTTTTCCAAATTCGTCATAAATTATATATTTATTTTTCATTTCGAAGCCACTAAGTATTTCACCCCAATGCTTTTGTTGGCTGATTATCAATGATTTTACTTGGGTTAATTTTTCCATAAATATTCCTATTATTAACTCATTAATCTATAGCATAGATATAATATTCATAATCATAAATTAAATAACTAACTTCCTCAGGTGATGTAACTTTAATATATGTTAATTTACCATTTTTATCATAGTTATAATCATAAATTACATCATAATCTTCACCAAGCCTATTAATCCATTTTGTTTTCTTTCCTGATTTATCATAATAATAAAAATTAGTGTTTGTCGATTGATCAAGATAATAGAAATATTCAACAGCCAAATCCCCATTAGAATTATATTCATATTCATATCTATCAACAAAATCCCAAATTGGATCGGCATTCTCGATAATATTTCCTTCATCATCAAGTGGCAAAGAGCCGGTAAACCCAATTTTTTCTATTATTCTGCCTTTATTATCATATTTTATATTATATTTGCGATTTTCACCACCCCCATAAAATTCCTCAATTAACCGATTAGACCTATCATAATGGTAATAAGAAACTAAATTACCTTCCTCATTGCTTGATGAAACAGTCTTAAAGAGATTACTATCAATATTGTAATAATATTTATTAATTAAGTTGGGATTACCATCGGAATAGTAAGTTTCAACGAGTTTATATCCATCTGAATCGAATTCTATTGTTTTATTTAGTTTCAAAAACAATTTATTTATGTTCAGTTTATCAGATACATATTCTGTGATTATATGAATTCTCTGTTTTTTTATTTCTTCTCTTTCATTTTTTACTTTCTCAAATTCATATCGGTGTGTTAGAAATTGAGAATTCAATTGAAAACTTACAAAAAACAAGTATATAGGTATAATATATTTAACCATAAAGTTATCCTCCTTTAAAAATTTCTGATAATACTTTTTTACGGTAGTTAAAAATTCCTTCAAGTTGTTTACTGACAAATAGGAAATTAGCTATGTTCCCAAGTATACCAAAAGGCAGTTTGTAATGAACAATGTCCTCCATTTCTATTCCATTATCAACTTCTTTGAAAATGTGCTGATGGTGCCAAAGTTTATAAGGTCCAGAAAGCTGTGTATCTATGAAAAAATAAGGTTTTCTAATATGACTAATTTCAGTAACCCAATTAACAGGGATTCCTGCAACAGGTTTAACTTTATACGTTATTATCATACCCTCATACATTTCTTCAGGAAGGTCTGAGGTTATTCTAAAATCCATATAAGAAGGTGTAATCTTTGAGAGGTTTAATGGGGAAGAGAAAAACTCCCAAGCAAGATTTATATCAATAGGTAAAAATTGCTTTTTGTGTAATTTATGGAACTTAATCATTTAAAAAATGCTAAAAAATATAAGACAAAAAAGCAAATTAATATTATTTTAGTAAATACTTTGTGAAGAAATTCAAATTTTATTTGATAAAATTAATAATTTAAGATTAAATGGATAAATTTATTATTGAAGGTGGAAACAGACTCCATGGAAGAATTAAAATTTCAGGAGCTAAAAATGGCTCTTTAGCACTGATGCCCGCAACATTACTGGCGCCGGGAAATTATCATCTTACTAACACACCTAATTTAAGAGACGTTTGGACTATGTCTCGTCTTCTTGGTTCTATGGGTGTTTTCTGCGAACTTAACGGCAATGACCTATTTATTGACTCAAGAAATATAACAAGCTTTGAAGCTCCTTATGAACATGTTAAGAAAATGAGAGCTTCATTTTATGTCCTCGGACCATTAGTAGCAAGATTTGGTTATGCTAAAGTATCATTACCCGGTGGTTGTGCTTGGGGACCAAGACCAGTTGATCTTCACTTGAAAGGATTGGAAAAATTAGGAGCCGAGATTTCTTTAGAGTCTGGTTATGTAATTGCAAAAGCTGAGAAACTCAAAGGAACTAAGTTTCATCTTGATATTTCAAGTGTTGGAGCAACCGGAAATTTGCTAATGGCAGCATCTCTTGCACAGGGAACAACTATGATTACTAATGCTGCTACAGAACCCGAAATTACTGCTTTAGCGAGAATGCTTGTAAAAATGGGTGCAAAAATTGACGGTATTGGCACAAATTGTCTTATTATTGAAGGTGTTGAAGAATTGAAACCTGTGAATGAAGTTACTATACCGGATAGAATTGAGGCTGCAACTTACCTAATAGCTACTGCTATGACAAAGGGCAAAATAGAAATAGAAAACACAAATCCATATCATTTGACTTCTGTCTTGGAAAAGTTGGAATCATCGGGGTGTGAAATTGAAGTAACAAGCGATAGAATTGAATTAAATATGGAAGATAACCCAAAACCAACAGATATCATCACATCTATTTATCCGGGCTTTCCTACTGATTTACAAGCACAGTGGATTGCTTATATGCTTGTTGCAAATGGTGTTTCGAGAATAACGGAAACTATTTATCAGGATAGATTTAAGCACGTGCCAGAGCTTCAGCGACTTGGGGCTCAAATTGATTTAGCAGATAATGTTGCTATAGTCAAAGGCGGCAATAGATTAAGCGGGGCAACTGTTATGTCTTCTGATTTAAGGGCTAGTGCTGCACTAATCTTGGCTGCTTTAATTGCCGAAGGAACAACAGAAGTTCTAAGGATTTATCATATTGATAGAGGCTATGAAACTATAGAAAAGAAACTTCAATCTTTAGGTGCTTCTATTAAAAGAGTGCCAACCGAAATTTTTTAGCTTTTTTTTAGAATCTTATGGCATAAATTTTGAGAAAAGAAAGGACGTTTAATTGAAAAATCTAAAAGAATTATTTATGGAATTAAAAAAAGATTGTGTTATTGCTGCTATTGATGGTGGAGGAACAAAAACACGTGGAATAATTTTCAAAAACGGACAAATCATTTCACAAACAAGGTCTGGCACATCAAGAATAGGAGCTGTCTCTTATACACATCT
>JAOABA010000036.1 GCA_026418625.1 Candidatus Kapaibacterium sp. | reverse complement strand
GCGTCATTCCTGTGCATACAGGAATCTTGTCAAGCCACAGAGACTCCTGCCGCCGCAGGAGTGACATATGGGTGGGAGTCTCCTCTATCCGCAGGAGTGACGTTCCACAACTTCCCTTGTCATTCCTGTGCATGAGACCGTGTAAAAAGTTTAAAAAGTAGTTATAAGTCACTCTGAACGAAGTGAAGAGTCTATTATAATTCAATAACTTAAGTGATATGGATTCTTCGCCTTCGGCTCCGAATGACTAGTTTTTACACACCCTCGAAGGCAGGAATCTCTTTTTTTGCGTCATTCCTGTGCATACAGGAATCTCTATTCCCGCGTCATTCCTGTGCATACAGGAATCTCGTCAAGCCACAGAGACTCCTGCCTCCGCAGGAGTGACATATGGGTGGGAGTCTCCTCTATCCGCAGGAGTGACGTTCCACAACTTCCCTTGTCATTCCTGTGCATACAGGAATCTCTATTCCCTTGTCATTCCTGTGCAGGAAGGAAACTCTTTTACTTAATTAATTTTTCCCAGATGTCCCCTTTATATTCATCAAACCTGAGAAAACCAAATTTTTTGGAATAGAAGAACTTCGATACATAAGGAGTATATCTTAATGTATCAGCTTCTCCAACATAGACATCGTCATAAACTATTCCTCGGATTGTAACCTTCTTATTGGCTTCATTACTGATATCATAGCCGTAAGCATCATACCAGTTTGCTGTGATATAAATATCTTTATGCAGATTTTCAAGATTAAAGTTTATCGGGGAGTCAAATCCAATGTCATTAGCAGTATCAGGATAAATTTTATAAGTCCATCGCATATAATAATTTGAAGTGCAACTGAAACTGAACTTATCCATCTCGGGGAGAGTATCCTTATATATTTTCCTTACGATAAAATGGCGGAGTTTACCTTCGGTATTCGAAAATGTGAGTGTATCCCCAATATTATAAATTGCCCATTTTAAATCTTGTTCAGAAAAATTATTATAAACAATCTTCCTTTTTCCCGGACAACAGGATATTAGCACTAAGATTGCTAAAATTGAAAAAAATGTAATAATCTTATTCATTGTTTGTATTTATTTTTTTAGACAAATTTCTAATTTTTCAGAGAACAAATCAACATCATCGTTCGAGATTATTAACGGCGGAACAAGCCTCAAAACTGATCCTGAAGCCGCATTTGCAATCACTTTTTGTTGAAGCAATAACTCAACTAATTTTG
Source organism: Candidatus Kapaibacterium sp. (assembly GCA_026418625.1). Classification (GTDB taxonomy): domain Bacteria; phylum Bacteroidota; class Ignavibacteria; order Kapaibacteriales; family UBA2268; genus CALHRB01. The sequence goes on along the minus strand of JAOABA010000036.1, from coordinate 82,549 downwards.
TTGCATCAAAAGACAAAAGAAGCCCCTGCATCAGCCCACGTCCCCGAACTTCAAGAATTAGTTCAGGGAAAGCTTTTTGCAATCTTATTAATCTTTGTTTTAAATAATCACCAACACTAATAACGTGGTTCATTAAACCGCTTTCAAGCTCCTCGAGAACAACCGAACCAACTGCACAAGCCAAAGCATTTCCTCCGAATGTTGTCCCGTGCATACCCTTCGACCAAACATCTGAGAGATTTTCTAAAGTAAGAATGCATCCGAGAGGCAATCCACCTCCAAGACCTTTCGCAAGAGTAACAACATCAGGCTTCACATTATAATGCTCGAATGAGTGGAATTTCCCCGTTCTTCCAATACCTGCCTGGATTTCATCAGCAACGACAAGGAAATTATATTTTTCTTTTAAGTTGAATATTTCGCTTACAAAATCAGACTTAGCTTCAGCAATACCACCCTCGCCCTGAATAAACTCCAGAAAAACAGCAGCAGTGCTTTTATTGATATAGTTTTTCAACGCCGTAACGTCATTATACGGTAAAATCTTTATTTTTTCAAGGAAGGGTCCCATATTATCTTTATACAAGGGTTTATCCATTATTGACAAAGCTCCGTATGTTCTTCCGTGGAAACCACCAGTGAAAGCAATTATTTCAGATTTATTATTCAAATTTCCCAACCTTCGGACAAGTTTGATAGCTCCTTCCGTAGATTCAGTCCCAGAGTTAGAAAAGAAAACTCTCGAGTAACCAGTCATTTTAATTAATTTTTCGGCTAATTCAATCTGCGAGTCCTGATAAAAATAATTCGAAAGATGAAGATATCGCTTTGCCTGTTCTGATATTGCCTCCAAAATTCTGGGATGGCTATGCCCAAGCACATTAACAGCTATTCCACCAAGAAAATCAAGATATTCATCCCCGTTTTTGTCATAAATTCTACACCCTTCGGCTCGCTCAGGAACAATATCAAGCCTTTTATAGGTCTGTAAAAAATATTTATGCTCTGCTTCAATTAATTCATTTCTTGTTTTATTCATATTTGGTCGTTTATTAAGTTAAAGAATGGATAACAGAAGTAACAACTCCCCAAACCTCAAAATTCATTTCGGATTTAATTTCAATCGGCTCATATTGGCGGTTTTCGGGGATTAGAAATATTTTATTCTTGCTGATTTTAAGTCTTTTAACGACAAGTTCCCCATCAATTGCGGCTATAACTATACTTCCACTGCGGGGAGTAAGTGATCGGTCAACAATCAAAATATCACCGCTGTGGATTCCAGCATCAATCATTGAATCGCCTGTTACACGTAAGAAGAAAGTTGCTGATGGATTTCTAACCAGATATTCATTTAAATCCAGTCTCCCTTCAAGATAATCATCAGCAGGTGATGGAAAGCCGGCAGAGACCGATTCCAAGAAGATTGGGATATATTCTTCCTTCTTCCTGATTGGTTTGAAAATATCGGTTACAACTACATTTTCGATTTCAACTTTCTTTAATTTTGAATTTTTATTCATAACATTCAAATGTCAGTCTTGATTTTTTTAAATGCTTCAGAAAAAACCTGTTGAGTCTCATCAAGTGCCTGAGAAACAACTTTAGTATCCGATATTATTGAAATAAAGCTTGTATCTCCGTTCCAGCGAGGAACTACGTGGATGTGAATATGGTCAGGGACACCTGCACCGGCAACCCTACCGATATTTATTCCAATATTAAATCCGTGTGGACTGCTAACGTAGTTAATGGCTTTAATCGCAAGCTTCACTGCATCCATCATTTCTATTAATTCTTCGCTTGAGAGATCCTCAAGATTAGGAACGTGTTTGTAAGGAACAATTAGCAGATGACCTCCATTATAAGGAAATTTATTCATCATAATAAAGCAATGCTTAAGCCTTTCAACAACAAGCAATTCCCTTTCCTTACCTATTGATTTTGCTGCTTCGCATAAGAAACAAGTCTTTTCATTGTCTCTATGTTCTTCATCTTTGAAAGCTTGAATGTATTTCGAACGCCAAGGTGCCCATAAAATATCCATATTACCTCTTTTTGTTTAATTCCGAGCGAAAATTACGAAAAAAAATGAAATTTTAATGAATATAGTCATTATATTTGAAATTGAACAATTTACTATTTTCTTTGTTTTGAGAAGGTTAATTAAATTTTAAAATGATACTACATGATATAAAAATAGCACCATCATTACTTTCGGCTAACTTTGCCAACCTTGAAAACGATATCAAAAAATGCGAAAAAGGTGGTGCAGATATTATTCATATAGATGTGATGGACGGAAACTTCGTCCCTAATCTCACTATCGGTCCTATTGTTGTCAAAGCTATCAAGCCATTAACCAAAGTTCCCCTTTCCTGCCATTTAATGATTAATGATCCGGGAAAATATATTGAAGAGTTCGTTAAAGCCGGAGCTGACAGTATATCCGTTCATGTTGAGGGACTCGTTCATCTTCATAGGACTCTGAATTTAATCAAAAGCTTCGGAATAAAAGCCGGAATAGCCTTAAACCCTGCAACACCTCTTAATTTTGCTTATGATTCTGCTGATCATTGCGATTATATTTTGCTTATGTCAGTTGATCCGGGTTTCGGAGGGCAGAAATTTATACCTACTTTTCTTAGACGTTCAGAAAAATTAAGAACCTTTCTATTAAAAAATGATCTTGAGCATATCGAGATTGAAGTTGATGGTGGTGTGAAATTCGATAATGTTGAGGAGATTGTTATGGCTGGTGCTAACATCTTAGTCGCTGGATCAGGACTCTTCCATGGAAATTTAATAGAAAATATCAAGGAATTAAGAAAGAGAGCCGAAAACGCCCGTAAACAGGTTCAGCTTTTCTAATTCGCTTCAATAAATATATAACCCAAGACCGGATCGCTTTGGTTATGCATTAGAATTGACCTTATAATTTTCTTATCAAGTCGAACACCCGGAGGAACTAATTTTATTCCGAAGTTTGTCATAATGTCCCTTGTAACAACCATACCGTCTGTAAGTTCGTCAATTCTGATAGCTTTCTCTTTGGAATAATCCTCGCTTATTTGACGAAAAGCCTGATATTGTTCAAGAAGTGTTACTATTCGATGGTCGTAAAATCTACGTCCTGTTAGTTTCATCACCTCAATTACCTGATTAACACCTTGTCGAGATAATTTCATCAATTCTTCGAAATCAAGTGCAACCCTGATTATTCTTGAAGCCATAGGTATTTGCCATGACTGTAATCTTTGCGGAAAACCGCTGCCATCGAAATTTTCGAATATATGATAAACAATTTTCGTAACATATTTGAATCTGCTAATATCCTGCAAAACATCACGGGCAATTATCGGGACTTGACCCATAAGTGATGTCGCTGGCTCTCCATTTATGCTTATCGGTTTTTTAATCTGAGAATCAGGTAGAAACATTTTACCAACATAGCAAAGATTTGCAGCCATTTCCAGATCAAGCATTTCTTCATCCGTGAACTCGCCAAGCTGTTTAGCAATCCAGATTGATGTTTCTACCACACTTTCAATTACGCTTTTCGATTCTGGAAATCTCGTTTCTATTATTTTTCTCCCTAACATAGTCAGGTCTGCAAAGGATTTCTCAAGTTCTGAACTCAAATCGAAAACCAACTCGTTGCTCTCTTTTAAATCTCTGTGTAGTGCAACAAACTTCTGAGCTATTTTCAATTTTGGATACAATTCATCGCTACTTATTGGCTTCAGAATAAAATCATCAATTCCTTCTTCAATTGCCTTGAATTTTTCCTTGCGACTATTATCTTGAAGAATAACAATGAAATAAATATGAGATAACTTTTTTGTGCTTCTAATTTTTTTAACGAGTTCGATGGCACTATAACCGGGACTTTTCAAATCGCAAAAAACTATATCTGGTTTGGCTTCTAAAATTCTTTCCCATCCAACATCTCCGGTTAGTTCGGTGATTATTTGAGGGCTTTCGGTAGAATTTTTTATTGCTAGACTTAATTCAGAAAGACACTCTTTCTCATCATCAATAAGTAAATATTTCAAATTATTTGACTCGCTCATTATTGGTCTGAACTATTTAAGAAATTTGATGAATTAATTGGTTTAATTAAAATACTAATTCTTCTATTTGAGACATCAAATGGATTATCTGGATTTCTTAGTTTTCTATCTGCATATCCAGTAACCATAAGAACCTGCCCTTCCCAAAGCCCGTTTGCCTCAAGTATCTTTCGAGAGGCATTGGCTCTGTCTGCCGAAAGCTCCCAATTAGAATAATTTTGACCTGCGTATTTTCGACTATCTGTATGACCTTCAATACTTATATAATTTGGTAACTTCCCTATTTCTCTCGCAAGTGCTGCAAGAATTTCCCTTGCTTTGGATGTAACTTTAGAACTTCCAACTTCAAAAAATACTGACTCCTGCGTTTCGAGAAGCTCTATTCTCAATCCATCTTTTGTCATTTCAATTTTAATGGAAGACAGAATTTCTTTTAATTCCGGAGCCTGCTGAAGTTTATTTTGAATGAATGCTTCGAATTCCGAAGCCATTTTTTTCACTCGCTCAGCAGCTACTATACTGTCATTTAATGCTTTTTTTATTGCTTCACTGGTAATTTTTTTATTGGTGTCCTTCTCGGGTGGTATTACAAAAAAGAAATCCTGTTTCTTTTCATCCCCTTTTCCTTTGCCTTCCTCAGGAACAAGATTTAAATCAATTGGTGAAGCTCTCTTTCCAGTAAAGAAATTAAATGCACCCGGGTCCTTGAAAAATGCTTCAACCTGCTTCTTGACTTCCTCGCTCTGCCCCAGAATCCACATAACAATAAAGAAAGCCATCATTGCTGTAACAAAGTCAGCATAGGCAACTTTCCAAGCACCACCGTGATGTCCGTGACCTCCGTGCCCCTTCTTCTTTTTTATTATTATCGGTTCTTCTCTTTTATGTGTGTTTTCGCCTTCAGACATATTCTTTCCTTAATTACTGGGTCGTTTCAAGGATTCTTCAGTTTCAGTGAAACTTGGTCTGTTTTCTGGGTCAATCGAACGTCTTCCATATTCTACCGCAACAGTAGCAGGAGCACCTTTTACGAATGATAGTAAAGCATTTTTTATACAATAAAGATATTTTGATTCTTTATCCAAATTTTTATTCATTATCGAAGCTATTGGTCCAATAATTCCATAGGACATAAGAACACCAAGAAATGTACCGACCAAAGCTCCCGCTACGTGATGACCGACTGCTTCGGCACCCTCGGATATCGAACCCATTGTAACAATGATTCCGAGAACCGCAGCTACAATTCCCAATCCCGGAAATGCATCAGCCATTACTTGCAGGGAGTTTGCCGGTATCTGTTCGTCAGCGTGTATGTTCTCAAGGTCAATCTCCATTAATTCTTCGAGGTCATGAGCCGGAACACCACCACTTAACACCACTTTTAAAGTATCGCAAAGAAAAACCACACCGTGATGATTTGCCAGAAAAGTCGGATATTTAGTGAAAATCGAACTGGATTCTGGATTTTCTATATGTGGTTCAAGAGCGATTAAACCATCTCTCTTCGCGAACTGGAATAGTTCATATAATAATTGTAGTAACTCAATATAGCTCTGCTTATTAACTTTTGTACCTTTTAGTGTCCCAAGAACTCCTGATATTATATTTTTAATAACTGACATAGGATTGGCTATTAAAAGAGATCCAACAGCCGATCCTATGATTACAATATATTCAGCGGGGACAATTAAGGAAAGTGGGTTGCCTCCTGCCATCATAAAGCCACCCAAGAGAGCTACAATTACTACAATCAATCCAATGATTACAAACATTAAGTCCGTCCTTGATATATTTTATTTGAATATTTGTCTTAATATCTAATCAATATTAAGTCTTATTTTCAAATTACTATTATCGGGTTCAATTTCTAAACCTTTACGCCAATTTTTTTCTGCTTCTATTTTATCACCAAGCGTATTATATATATCGCCCAAATGTTCAAAAACTTCAGCAGAAACATCACCAATTTTTATGGCTTTTTTTATGTACTCGATGGCTTTATCGGTATTTCCAAGTTTAAATTGAATCCAGCCATAAGTATCAAGGAAGGACGCATTTTCCGGTTCGGCAGTCAGAGCTATATTAATCATCTCTAATGCTTTTTCAAGATTTTTACCTCTGACTGATAAAGAATAGGCATAATTATTATTAACTAATGGATTTAATTCATCTATTTCCAATGCTTTTTCATAAAAATAATCGCAACTATCGTATTGCTTTGTATTATCATATAGCATACCCAAATGAATTGAGTATTCTATGTCGTTAGGTTCAAGATAATATGCTTTCCTCGCATATTCTATTGCTTCATAATCTTTTTTCAAATTTTTTAATGCTAAACTTGCAAAGTAAGGAAAACGAGCATCACTACTGAACTGATTAGAAGCTTCTTTAAAAATCTTATATGCTTCGTCATTTTTATTTCTTTGAACAAAAAAGAAACCAACTGATATCGGGACCTGTGGAATTGTATCTACAAGATTCAATGACCTCTTTAATATTATCTCTGCTTGTGTTGAATCTTTGACTTTAGCTGCTAAGAATCCTTTTATATACTGAATTTTCCAACTTAAATAAAATCTATTTCCCAACTTATCAAGAAATTCTTTTATTGGTTTTTCAATGTCAGCACTTGTATCATCTAAGAGAATATTTCCGTAATAATTATAAATTGACTCCTGGTCACTTTCGGGTAATTTATTATTTAAATCATCGAAAATTTGAATAAGTTCGCTAAATTTTCTATAACCGACAAACGTATCAATCAAGTCAAGAATGGAATATAGGTTTGATGATGTATAACTATATATTTTCTTTACTATTTCGAGATGCTTTTCTTTTTGATCTGTGTTTTTATACAAATCAGATAATCTTCTTAAAATTACTATATCATCACCTTCTTGTATGATTTTCTCATAAAGGTCAATAGCTTTTTGCTGGTCTTTAATTTCGTAAAGTCTGGCTAATGTTATTATATTTGTTTTTGTTGGATTGAGTTCATTCAGTTTTTCAAAAGCAGAAACAGCACCTTCGTAATTATATTGTGCAAGGTAGATTTCCCCAAGTAATTCCAAAGCTTCGAGAAAATTTTCTTTCATCATCAGAGCGTTAAGGCAGTATTCTTCTGCTAAATCAAGTTTGCCCAATTCATAGTAACACTTCGATATTGCATAATGAATTGTTGGTGAATTATCAAACCTTAAAGCTTCCTGAAATTCAAGTATAGCTTCAGCAAATCTGTAAGCCTGTTGGTAGTTCGAGCCTTTAATAACAAGATCGAGGGCTCTCCCCTTAAATTTTGATGAGTCAAAAAGTTCTTTTTGTCTTTCGCTTTTTTTAATTAATTCAGTAAATTTTCCGTTCTCCTGTTTCTCGATTTTTCCTGAGCAGGATAAGAAAAACAAACCGAATGATATAATTATGAAAAAATTTATTTTTGAGTTTAAATTCCAAAGAAAATTCTTCTGCTGCATAATATTTTTATTATCCCTAAATCAAATGTTATAAACGTAATATACGAACATTTGATTTGAGATTATCTTATCATTGGGATAATAAAATTTATTATTTTTAATTTATTCAATTAATAATCTCTGAACAGCTTTTTCTCCATTGTTACTTGATAAAACTATCAAATATAAACCGGGAGGATAATTGCGAAGGTCCAGAACTTCCTCATATTCACCTGCTTCAAGAATATCAGCAGGTCTGAGTTCTGCAATTTTTTGACCTGTTAAATTAAAAAGAGATAAATCAAGCTCTCTCGGTTCGGTCAAATAATAGAATAATGTTGTTCTTGATGAAGCAGGGTTGGGGTGAATGCTCATATTTTTTATTGCTCCATTGCAAGACCGCCAAATTTCTAAATAACTTCCTTCTTTTTGAAATGAATTACTTTCACAGTTTTTTGTTGTTTTTATTAATCCTTGTAATTCTGGCTCAAGAGACTCAATAATTCTATCAGGCAACAAATTAATCAAATTATTCGTTGGTTCATACCATAATATAAAACTTAAGGAACTCTCATTTTTTGAATTATTTCCAACAGGAACTTTAATTGGAATCAGTCTATTTATGTCAATTTTTTTGCTTCCATTATAAATTTTATTCAAATCAAAATCTTGAAAGAATTTTTTATTTGGTTTTCTTTCATTTTGTTTTTTCCATTTTATATCGTTTAAAGTATCATTTGAATCATCAAAATCAGGGAATATAAGCTCGAAATCAAAAATTTCAAAAGAATCAGGCTCAAAATTAAAGAGTGAGTCCAAGTATCTCCATTTAAATTTTGGGATTTGGAAATTAAAATTTAAATTTTTCTTCGGCAAAGAATCAATATTGAACTTATTAATTCTTGGTTGAATTGATTTCAATATTGAATCTATTTTTAAAGTGCCTTTGTTGATATATAGATTTAAACTATCGAAATATTTATTAAAGTCAAAATTAATAGTTGAGTCTGGTATAAAATGGTTAAATGGAAAAATAAAATATTTTGATCTTGGAATTATTATTGTATCATATTCTTGATCCTCAGCATTTGGAATTTTTATTGTGAATGATTTCTTTTTAAATGTCAGATTAGAATCTAAATGCATAAAAGGAGAAGATTTTTTCAAAATTTTAACTTTCTTTCGCCCAATTGGATTTATTGTTATGGACATTTCAACATCATCTTCATTTAATTTTAAAGATTCAAATAGCAAGTTGCTGTTAATTGATTTTAATATCCTTTCAATTTTATTCTTATCAGTTTCATTATTGTAGTGCAACCAATTAGTTTGATAATCATCAGACAAATATTCATCATCATTAAAAAATGCAACCCTTCTGAAGCCATAATTATCAGTAATCAATTTTGGCATAATTGACGATTGTGAATTGCTTACTTTATTATTTTTTATCGGTTCAAAGCTTGTTCCCCAATCAGCACTCAGTTTTATTAAAGTCGGTTTTCCATCAAAATTACTTACTAATCGTAAAGTTCTCTCCTTTTCATCAATCTTTATCCCAAGTTTTTCTGATTCTGATGCACTCAATTCAATAAATTTAGTAGTATTATTAATTGGAATGTAGTTTGATTTTCTTCCAGATTGTAATATGATTTTTGTTGGTGAACTGACTGTTTCTTGCTTTTCTTGGGGGGTATCAGACAAATAAGACTGATGAGAGTTATTAATTAAATTACTGACCTGTGCTTGTTGAGTATTATTAGGATTATTAAAGATAAAAAATGCTGAAAGTGATATAACTATTAAAGATGATAATGCAGTTGCCATTTTAAAGGTTCCTATTCTTGGTTTAACATTGAATTTTTTATATTGTGAAGGGATATTTGCCTTTTGATTTAACAAATCCTGAATTTCATCTAAAGCAAGCAAATTCTTTTGATCTCTTGCCAATTCAAAAAGTTTATCAAGATTTTTTTCAGTTTTCATAGTATTTCTTTGTCATAAAACTTTTGAAAATCATTTTTAAAGAATTCAAAATGAAGCGTTTTATTAGGTGTCCCATTAACTTTCTCTGATTTCTCAACCTCAAGCAATGTTTTCAATTTTTCTCTTGCCCTTTTTAATCTAGATTTAACGCCCGATTGTGTTACACCCTGAATTTTACTTATTTCCTCGATTGAAAACCCTGAAATTTCAAAAAGAACAATTGCTTCATACTGTTTCGATGGTAGCTTCCGCATTGCTTCATATAGAATTTTAACATCCATAAGAACATCAGGAGCTGTCTCCGAAGCTGATAAATTATTTCCATATCTTTCATCATAGTCTAAAAATAATCTCTTTCTTAGTTTTCTTTTAAAAATCAACCTACTTGCAATTGTAAATAAAAAATATTTGAATGATTCTTTCTTGCGAAGCTTATGAAAGTTCTCATAAGCAATCAGAACTGTCTCGCTCATCAAATCTTTGGCTTCCTCCGTAGTCTTGGTCATCGAACGTGCATAATTCGATAATTGAACCAATACATCGTTCAAAAGCTCCAGAAATTCAGCTTGTATATCTTTTTTTTCTGACAAAAATCACATTTCAAATTATTTTTTAAAAAGTTCCATTGGAACTATATATATAAGTGCCATTAAAAAGAAAAAAGTTTCAAAAATTTTTTAATTTAGTTTTTTATACAAAAGGATTTTCGTTAATGAAGCTTGAACTTTCCCCTATTAATCTTTTCAGGTTGCCTTGGAATCTGGCTGATAATGCTATTTCTTGGCTTGAACCAACAAGCAAATGCAATTTATCTTGTGATGGTTGCTATCGTGAAAACCGATTAAATTCTCACAAGTCCCTTTCAGAAATTGAAAATGAACTTAATGTTTTTCAAAGTTTACGTAAGACTGATAGCGTCTCAATTACTGGCGGTGAACCCCTTACTCATCCCAAAATTCTTGAAATAGTCAGTATGATTAAAAGTCGTGGCTGGAAACCAGTCATAAATACCAATGGTGCTTTGCTTGACAAAGAATTCCTTCTTGAATTAAAAAAAGCAGGTGTTTTCGGATTTACATTTCACATTGACAGTTTCCAGAATCGTCCCGGTTGGAAAGCAAAAAATGAGATTGAACTTAATGAATTGAGATTATTCTATGCTAATATGCTTAAAGAAGTCGGTGGCTTATCCTGCGCCTTCAATGCTACCGTCTATCCAGAAAATATCAAATTCATACCTGAATTAGTCAAGTGGGCTCAGGAACATATTGACAAAGTCCACATTATGGTTTTCATTATATATCGAATGGCAATTTTTGGAAGAAATTTTGATTTTTATGTTGGGGATAAAAAGCTCGAAACAAACAGTATCCATTACATTATCGAAGATAAAGCCCGAAGGACAGATATTACTTCAAATGAGGTTGTTGAAGAAATTAGAAAGCAGTATCCTGATTTTAATCCTTCAGCATTTCTCAACGGGACACACAAACCCGATAGTTATAAATGGCTTCTTGCCGGTCGTTTAGGTAATAAACATCAAATTTTTGGTTATACTGGTCCTAAATTTATGGAATTGGTGCAAAATATCAAGCATTTTTTCACCGGCTCATATCTTGCTTATGCAAATCCAAATTTATCAAAAATGGGGAGAATTTATTTTCCACTTGCAATTTTTGATAGTGGCTTGAAAGAAATTGTTAAGAATTATTTTAAATCATTTTTAAATAATCCTAAGGCATTCTTCAGCAGAGTTCATTATCAATCAATTCTGACAATTCAACCGATTGATTTTCTTGAGAACGGAGATTTGAATATGTGCGATGGCTGTCCGGATATGACTGTCTGGAATAATGAACTTGTTTGGTCTTGCAGATTGGAAGAGCAACTTAAATTCGGACAAAATGTCAGAGCCGTAAAGAAAAAGGAGTTAAGTGTATGAAAAAAATTTTTATATTATTAATATTAATATTAGTTTCCTGCAAAGAAACAAGACAACTGCCCGGTCAGGATAACAACTTAAGTTTTAATCAGTTTTTATCTTCGGTAAAACTTCCTGAAAGATTAGAATTCTGCGGTGAGAGAATTCCCCTTGAAATAGAGGAAGTTCGTGAACGTGCCGAGCGTGAATTTTACCTTAATTTACAATCACCCGGTCAAATAATATTATACCTGAAAAGAGCAGGTAGATTTTTTCCTATATTCGAAAGAATTTTTGCTGAGCAAGGTGTCCCAGACGATTTGAAATATCTCTCTGTTGCTGAAAGTGCATTATATATGTCCCGTTCTCCAAAAGATGCAGTTGGTTTATGGCAATTTATACCCTCAACAGGGAAAGCTATGGGATTGCAGATTGACGAATATGTTGATGAAAGAAGACACTTGGAAAAAAGCACAATTGCTGCAATTAAATACCTAAAGAATGGCTACAATAACACTAAATCTTGGATATTGGCTGCTGCTGGGTATAATATGGGGCACGAGAATTTGTCAGATAATATCTCTTTTCAAAATGCTGATAATTTCTTTGACTTATTCCTTAATGAAGAGACATCACGCTATATTCTCCGCATAGTGATTATTAAGGAAATAATGAAAAATCCACAGAAATACGGATTTAATCTTAAACCAACTGATTTATATAAACCACCAAAATTTAAAATTATCAAAGAAAGTGGTTTTATAGCAAATCTTCACGAATGGGCAAAAGACAATAAAACAACATACAAAGACATAAAATTACTTAACCCATGGATTCTGCAAAGAAGACTGCCTTCACCACCAAAAGGCAAGGTTTGGGAAATTGCGGTTCCGGTGAATTAAGAATAAATAGAATTTTTTTTTTGTTCGAGAATAATTTGTTTCATAAAAGGAGGTCTTTTCAAGAACTTATAGGATAATTAATATTTGTAATTGATTTAAAAATCAATATTATTCAATTGAATTCTAAATACGAACAAATGTCATGCTGAACCGAAGGTGAAGCATCCATATCAAATGATAATAGATTCTTCCAAACTTAGTTTGTAATAATGATAGTCAAATATTATATTTCATAAGCTCATTAAATTTCTAATTTTCAATTTTCTTTCAATATTAATTTTCCCCTTTTGTAGATCCATTATCAAATAATTATTTTTGTCCTTCGATAAATATTTATAAATATCATTTTAAATTAATTAAATGGAGATATTATGTGGTATAGGATAATAATTGAAAAAGGTGAAGACTTTGGCTACGTTTCTCATTGCCCTGCTATTCCCGGGTGCCACTCTCAAGGTGAAACAATTGAAGAAGCAATTGAAAATATCAAGGATGCAATAAAAGGCTGTTTAGAAGCTTTGGATAAAGATCTTATGGTTAAACCAAAAAATTCAAATGAAATTTTTATGGAGATAGCCATATAATGCCCGAGAAACTTCCTGTAATTTCCGGCAAGGAAGCTATGAAAGCTTTTGAAAAAGCAGGGTGGACTTTGATAAGAGTTGGAAGTAGCAGACATTACATTTATAAGAAAGAAGGTATGACTACAACACTATCAATACCAGATCACAAAGTATTAGACCGAGGCTTACTAAGATCATTGATAAGAGACTCCTTTATGTCAATTGATGAATTCTGTAAGTTTCTTAAAGATTAACTATTGATTATTTACAGATTTAATATTACATCTCTTAATTTTTTCTATATTAGCCTTTAAAAAATACATTCCATAGCTCAATAATAGAACTTTACAATATTTTCCCTTTAAAAGCTTTTAAAGTGTGAAGTCTTTTTCATATTGGATTTTTTTATGTTTTTTAAAGTGCTGAAAATATCAATAGTATTTTTATCTTTATTCTTTTTTAGTTCAGCTTATTCATTAGCTGATTTTAGTCCTATAATATCAGTTGGTGAGGAATTAACCTATGAAGTCTCCTTTTTTGGTATAAAACTTGGAACAATTAGAATTCTTACCGAAGAAAATCAAACATTAAATAATAAAACAGTTCACAAGGCTAAATGTTTCATAAATTCATACAAAGGTATTCCTTTTGTTGATTTACAAGTTATATATCAAAGCTGGATGGATCCATCGCTTGTTAGCTCTCACAAATTTGCAAGCAACACAAAAGATGGTTCTTCTTGGGTTTATGAGCAAATTGACTTTAACACAGATGAAAAAAAGATTGTTCACCAAAAATACTATGATAAAGAGTTAATCTCTAATAATACATTCATTACATCTGGGCGATGGAATGACGGACTTTCACTTTTCTTTGCTGCCAGAAGGCTTTTAAATTCCAATAGAAGTTTAAAAATTCCTACTTATATGGACGATACTGTTTACACTAAAATAAATTTCACAGGAAAAAAAGAAAACGTCGAGATTGCCGCCGTTAAGTATCCAATTAAATGCGTATATTTCAAAGGTATGGCTGATTGGACTGGTGTTTACGGTCTTACCGGAAGCTTTGAAGGTTGGTTTAGTGACGACGAAGCTGCTGTTCCAATAAAAGCCTTGATGAAAGTCTATGTCGGTAACGTAAAAATTGAACTTATTAAGTGGAAGAGAGCAAATTGGCAGCCCCCACGTGGTTAAATTTCATCATATCTCACTCAAAAAAATAAAAAAACAAAGTTAGTTCACCGATTTTTCTTCTTAATTTAACCAAAAATTAACATTTTTGTTATTTGTGTGTTATTCAATTTGAGAGTAACAAATTTTAAACATAAATTATATGAAATATTACACACAAATAATCCTGATTTTGTTTATCAATTTTTCATTAATCTTGATAAATGAATCCTACTCTTTTCCAAGTAATTTGATTTTTCGTGAATCCAACTTACTTGCTTTAGAGCAACAACCAAGCAGTGACTTATACTCTCTTAATGAACTTAATACTATTTATCTTGAATTTTCACAACCTGATTGGTGGGCTCAATTAACAAATAATTACGGAAAAAAGATTGACATTCCAGCAACCCTAAAATTTAAAGACAAGATTCTCTATAACGTAGGAGTCCGATTTAGAGGGCAAACCTCCTATCAAATGGTTAGAAATCAAAAAAAATCTTTTAATATTTCAATTGATTTTATTGATAAAAACCAAAGACTGGAGGGCTATAAAACATTAAATCTAAACAACTGCTTTGATGATCCTTCGTTTATGAGAGAAGTTTTATACTGCCATCTAATCGGAAAAAATATCCCTGGAGCAAAAGCCAACTTTGTTAAACTCGTTATAAATGGTGAAAATTGGGGGATTTATACAAATGTCCAACAGTTAAATAAAGACTTTTATAATGAATGGTTCCTGAGCGGTGACGGAACAAATTGGAGAGCCGAATACCCCGATACATCAACTGCCAAACCTAAGCCCGGTCAGGGAAATCCCGGTTTCGGAGAAGGAGTTTGTTCATTAAATTATATAAGCAATATTCCTTTAACTTATTCAAGATATTATACACTTAAATCAACAACAAAAGAAGATCCTTGGACAGATCTAATGATATCCTGCCAAAAGTTAAACCAACTACCCACAAATTTGCTTTATGATTCACTTAAATATTTCATTGATGTTGATAGAGCCTTATGGCATTTAGCTAACGAGATTATTTTTACCGACGACGATGGCTATGTAAATAAGGGCGGTATGGATTATTATGTTTATTATGACATAGAAACCATCAGGCTCCAACCGATTGAATACGATGGTAATAGCACTTTCCTGATTAAAAATCAGAACTGGTCTATTTTCCAAAAGGAGACAAATACAAAATATCCTTTAATCAATCGTTTGCTATCAAATCCCAATCTGAAACAAAGATATGTTGCTCACGCAAGAACAATAATTAACAATTTGCTTCAAGTTTCTTATATAGACTCGCTTCTTGTGAATTATAGAGCTTTGATTGAAAAAGAAGTCTTAGCTGACACAAAAAAGATTTATTCAAACACTCAATATCAAACCTCAATTAATGACATTAAGAATTTTATTCAAAACAGAAGAAATAGCCTTCTCAACACACCTATGCTAAAAGCTGAAGCACCAAAAATCGATTTTGTCGAAAGGGTTAATCAGGGAGGTGGTTCATTAGGTATTGAAGCAAATAAAAAAGTTACTATAAAAGCAAAAGTCAATCATTCTGCTGGGATTAACAAAGTATTTCTTTATTATGGAACAGGCATTATGGGAACTTTCGAAAGGATTGAAATGTTTGATGATGGCACTCATAATGATGGTCCAGCTAATGATGGAGTTTATGCTTGTGAAATTGGTGGATTTCCTGCAGGTTCTTTTGTTAGATACTATGTCGAAGCTATTGCTAACAACCAGTTTTTCACCTCATCATTTAGCCCCGAAGGAGCCGAACATAATGTTTACTTTTTCCGTGTAAATATTAAAACCGAGCAGAATTTTCCGGTTGTCATAAATGAATTTATGGCATCAAATACAAAGACAATTCAAGACCCACAGGGCGATTACGATGATTGGATAGAGCTTTTTAATACCAGTTCTAATGATATTAATCTTTCAGGAATGTATCTCAGTGATAAACTCGATAACTTGAAGAAATGGAAATTCCCAGATAATACAATAATCAAAGCTAACGGATATTTAATTATCTGGGCTGACGAAGACGGAAAAGCCACACCCGGACTTCACGCCAATTTTAAACTTTCTGCTGATGGAGAAGTGATACTCTTTGTTAATTCAGATGCTAATGGCAATTCAATTTGCGATTCAGTTACTTTCGGTAAACAGGAATCTGATATTTCTACTGGCAGATATCCAAACGGGACAGGTAAATTTCAATTAATGCCTCCTACGCCCGGATATGAAAATTCAACTTTCACATCCATAAAGAACGAAGGTAATAATAATGATTTTTATGTTTCAAAAATATATCCAAATCCAATAGATAATGAACTGAATTTTGAGGTTCATTCTTTAACTAATGATTTAATAAACATAAGAATATTAAATATTTTTGGCGAAGAAATTTTCAATCACCAAGCTTATGTTCAATCAGGTTTGAATAAATTTAAACTTGATTTATCAAATATTGAAAACTTTGGAAATGGATTATATTTTCTCTCAATAAGCAAAAAACAAAATTCCTTTATTGAAAAAATCATCAGGAATAAATAAAAATGGATTTAAATGAATTAAATAGTCATTTGAAAGATTTTAAAAGTATTCCATTGGATGTTCTTGATAAGAATAATCTGCTCAACAGATTTGATACCAAATTTGTTGTTTCCCCTAAAAATCTTAAGCGAATATTTGAAATTTTAATTGAAGAATATAGCATCCTTGAAATCAATAACAGGAGAATTTTTAGATATAAAAATTTATATTTTGATACTGATGATTTCTTGTTCTATTTTCAGCACCATAACGGAAAGACAGACAGGTTAAAAATCAGGTTCAGACAATATTCCTCGAACGAATCCTGCTTTTTTGAAATTAAACAGAAGCATAATAATTACACAACCAAAGAGAGGCTTCCTGTTGATAGTAATGTCTTTGAATTAAACGATGGAACAAGCAAGATGGTGGAAAATTCCATCGGTTTGAATCCCGATATTTTATCTCCTAAAATTTGGGTTTTTTATGACAGAATAACTCTACTTCATAAACAATTACCCGAAAAAATTACTATTGATACAAATATCAACTTCAAAACAATTGATGAATTAAAGAAGTTCCCCGAAATAGCCATACTTGAAGTTAAACATAAAAGGCTCAATAATTACTCCGATACAATCCATAACATTGAGCGAAATAATCTTATTAAGAAAGTCAATTTCAGTAAATACTGTATGGGTATTATCGCTTCGGATTATCCTGTTAAATACAATAGATTCAAACCAAAATTAATCAACATTTTTAAAGTAGCTAATACTAACTATGGATTTTAATTCTTTCCTTGGATTTTCAATAATCAACACTGAAAATTTTTTAAATCTTATTCTCAGATTTGTTATTAATTTAATAACAATAATCCTTTTAGTTAGGTTTATTTATTTTAAAATTAGAAGCCAGAGAACATATTTATTCACATTTATTATGTTCAATGTGATAGTCTTCCTTGTTTGTTCATTTCTTAATCAAATTACACTGAGTTTAGGTTTTGCATTCGGAATTTTTGCAATTTTTTCAATATTAAGATATCGAACAATAAGCATTCCTATCAAGGAAATGACATATCTATTCATTGCAATCAGTATTGCATTAATAAACGCAGTTTCTAACTCATTCATCAGCCTGATAGAATTATTATTTACCAACGCAGCAATAATCATCTCGACTTTAATCATCGAAAAAGTCTGGATGAAAAATGAGAATGTCAAATTAATTATTTATGAAAAGATTGAATTAATTAAAAGTCAAAATCATACTGAATTACTTAAGGATTTAATCGAAAGAACCGGACTTAATATACATAGATTTGAAATCGGCAAAATTGATTTCTTGAGGGATATTGCTGAAATCAAAGTATATTATTTTAACAACAGTAGTAAGCATTTCTACGAAGAAAAAGAAGCTGACGATGATGATTAGGGTGAATGATGCTAAAAATTCTGCTTTTTTTATTAATAATAATTTATGCAGCTTATCCAAAAACTACTTATCCAATTGAAGATAGACAGGCTTGGTTTGAGTTTCAGTTTGAATATGATTTTACCAAAAAACTGTCTCTTGAAATTTCTGAGGAATTAAGATATTATAAAAATTATTCAAGACTCTCCCAAGCATTGACTGACTTAGGGTTAGAATATGACTTTACTGATTTTTTCAAAGCTGGTTTATTTTATCGTTATAGAATTAACCCCGATGAAAATGAATATAGAAATGAAATCTATACAAACTTAAGTTTTAAATTACCACTTGGTTTATTTGTTTTAACTGATAGAACAAGAATCCATATTAAATTTAGACACAACGAAAGCACAATAAATAATCTTAGGAATATGCTTACCCTTCAATATGAGCTTGATAAAAACATTAAACCCTATATTTCCGCTGAACTTTTCTATAGATTTTTCTACGAAAAAGGAGATAGGTTAACCCAAGGGAGATACTACATCGGTTCAAAATTTAAGCTTGAAAAGCAACATCAAATAGACATTTTCTTTATGAGAGAGCAGGAGTATAATACGAATAAAGCAATTCACTCTAATGTTTTAGGATTGGGTTATAAATTTACAATCTGATTAAAGCTCTGAAATAAGAGTCAGTTCCTTTGCTAAATCTTGTGTTAATTTTTTTCTGTTATATAATTCAATAAATTCCGGAGAAGGCTTAGGCAATGTATTCTTTGTCCATAAATTATAGAAAGTTGACAAAGCTTTTTCAATTTCATTGACATCCTTGGGATCTACTCCGATTGCAGCTTTTGATTCAAGTGCTGTTTTCCTCATAATACCCTCAGGAGCACAAATCAGAATTGGCTTTTCTGCACCGAAATACTCGAAAAGCTTCCCCGGCGACCGATAAATATCATTAACCACCAACCAAAGCAGGTCAGACTCAAGAAGATTCTTTATAGATTCTCTATGACTCAAATTCCCCGTTAAAGTGGTAATTTTTTGAAGATTATATTTTTTCAATAGCTTTTGATGGCTTTTTCTCATCAATCCTATAAATCGTAATCTTAATTTATCAATAGCTGATGGATTATTCTTCAGGAATTGACTGACTGCTTTAAGGAAATATTTAGGATTTCTGTCATCCTGAAAAAGTCCCGAATGAGTTATAGTGAAAAAATTCGGATTGTGATGAAATTCAATTTCTTTGAAATCATCCGGATCATATCCGTGTGGTATTATTGCTATATCATCGTGAGAAATAAATTTATATCTTCGTAAAATAATTTCTTTTGCAAATCTGTTGGTTACAATCGCTTTACTTGTTTTCTTTAAAAGATTTTCTTCTAATTTTATACTGTAAGATTTGTGAAATGGAGTTAAATAATAATGAAAGGGATTATCAACCCAAACATCGCGATAATCCATTATAAATGGGATATCATATTTTTCGGATAATTCCAGTGCAACTAAAAAATCCGTAAATGGGGGAGCTGTTGCAAATATTGCATCAATTTTATTTTCTTTGATTATTTTTTCGCCAAGTTCGATTGCAGATTTTTTCCATTTAATAAATCTGTCAGGCTGATATATGGCTTGAGTTATAACCCTTCCAATTTTTTGAATAGTATAATTTGGAAAATTTTGAATTTTATAATCCTGCTTCTGACTTTTTTTTGTATAAGTCCTGAAAATTTCAACTGGTTTGTCTTTGAAATCGTTGAGTAAAGACTCATCAAATGCAAAATATCTGCTTGAACCAGTTGTCAAAACAAAAGGTTTCCAGCCAAAATCAGGTAAATATTTAACAAATTTTACAGTTCTTTGCACCCCGCTTAATCCCATTGGAGGGAAATAATAGGCAATGACAAGAACATTTTTGCTAAACATCAAATCCTAATTCTATCCTTTTCGAAATCAAATCACAAGTAGTTCAGATGGAGCATTAGTTAATCGTGTTGCCCCATTTCGAGTAACAAAAATTTCATCTTCGACTCTCATACCGAATTTATCTGGCAAATAAACTCCGGGTTCAATTGCAAGGACACAGTTTTCGGGAATTATCTGGTCATCTTTCCTGAAAGTGATTATTGGCAATTCGTGAGGCACTAATCCAATACCGTGACCAAGAGAGTGTTGGAAATAATTACCAAGACCTTCCTTTTCTATAATATTTCGAGCAAAAGCATCAAGAATCTTACCGTTCATCGAGGGTCTTACTTCATTAATTGCTGTTGATTGGGCTTCATAAATTAATTTATATATTTGTTTTTGTTCTTTTGTTGCTTTCCCAACTGCAATAGTTCTTGTTATATCAGAGCAAAAACCGTTTACTTTGCAACCAAAATCGAGTATTACAATATCACCTGTTTTGATTTTTTTATCGCTTGGTGTTCCGTGAATTAGGCATCCTCGAGCACCGCTGACTGCAATTATATTGAATGGATCCCCTTCCGAACCCAGTTTTCTTGATTGATAAGCAATTTCAATAGCTATATCAATTTCTGAAACTCCGGGTTTGATGTATTCCAAGATTTTTTCATAAGTCTTTTCTGCTATTGTGCAAGCCTGCTGAATATAATCGAGTTCGACTGGATCTTTTGGTATAGTAAACCTTTCAGCCAATAAATTAACTGGTTTGAATTTAACAGGTCTTATTCTGTTCCTGATTTCGACTGCTTCGTGATAAGATACTCTGTCTGACTCAAATGCAAGAGATTCAACATTGTCTAAAATACCTTTATCTAAAGCAATAGCCCATGGATCTCTACTTATATATGTTTTTAATTCAGGCAATGGATATAACTCTGTTTTTATTTGTTCTTCATATCTATCATCTGTAATAAAATAGATATTTTCCTTGTCCATAAAAACAGTTGCTTGGGTCCCAGAGAAATTTGTTAAATATCTAATATTTGGAAGATAAGTCAAAACAAGTGCATCAACTTTTTCATCCTCTAACGAGAATCTAAGCTGTCTTAGTCTGTTATCAACCAATTTTGGGTAATTTTGAGGAACCTCTTCTGTCAAAACAGTATTCTTTTTGCTCATAATTTAACAATTAATTTATTATACAAAATTATTTTACAAAGTAATTAGGAGATTCTTTTGTAATACTGACATTATGCGGATGTGATTCTTTCAGCCCTGCTTCAGTCATTCTGATAAATGTTGTTTTGGTTTTTAATTCTTCAATAGTTTTACATCCACAATAACCCATTGCTGACCTTAATCCACCGACCATCTGATAAATTGTATCGCTAACGCTTCCTTTATATGGAACCCTTCCTTCAATTCCTTCTGGAACAAGTTTGCTGATTTCTTCCTCAACATCCTGAAAGTATCTGTCGGCTGACCCCTGATTCATAGCTCCCAATGAGCCCATACCACGATAAATTTTATATGCTCTTCCTTCATAAAGGATTTTTTCACCCGGACTTTCCTCGTGTCCAGCGAATAAGCCACCTATCATAACAGAATCAGCGCCAGCAGCTATTGCTTTAGCTATGTCCCCTGTTTGTTTTATTCCACCATCTGCTATTATTGGTATATTTTCTTTGGCAGCAACTGAGGCAACCTCCATTATTGCAGTAACCTGAGGAACCCCTATACCTGCAATTATTCTTGTTGTGCAGATTGAACCCGGTCCTATACCCACCTTAAGGGCATCGGCACCAACTTTTATGAGAGCTTCTGCAGCCTCAGCTGTTGCAATATTACCTGCAATAACCTGTAAATTTGGAAATTTTGTTTTTATGCTCTTTACCATCTCGATAACACCTTTGGAATGAGCATGAGCGGTGTCAATGAAAATAGCGTCAACACCAACGGCTGTCAAAGCTGAAACTCTATCCACAGTTTCAGATGATATACCAACTGCTGCACCAACCCTTAATCTTCCATGATCATCCTTGCAAGCAACAGGATGTTTCTTTTTTTTCTGTATATCTTTGAAAGTTATCAATCCTAAGATTATACCATCTTTATCTACGACCGGAAGTTTTTCTATTCTATGTTTTTGAAGTATTATTTCAGCATCCTCAAGTGTTGTTCCTACTGGGGCTGTCACCAAGCGTTCTTTGGTCATATAATCTACAATTGAGTCCTCGGGATTTGGATCAAACCTTAAATCCCTGTTTGTTATTATACCAAGCAAATGATTCTGCTGATCAACAATTGGAATTCCAGATATATGAAATTTTGACATTAATTCAAGAGCGTCTTTTACCTTACTTTCCATTGTCAATGTTATAGGATTGAGAATCATTCCGCTTTCTGAACGCTTCACTCTATCAACATTGTCAGCTTGTTGCTCTATTGTCATATTTTTGTGAATCACCCCCAAACCTCCTTCCCTTGCTATAGCAATAGCCATATTCGCTTCTGTTACTGTGTCCATTGCTGCGGAAAGTAAAGGTATGTTCAAACTAATAGAATTTGTCAATTTTGTAGTTAAAATTGTATCTCTTGGCAATACTTCTGAATAGTTAGGAAGCAACAAAATATCATCATAAGTAATGCCTTCAGATTTCTTAATTTTGTCTGTCATATTAATTTCATTCTAAATTATTTCTTCAGTAACTTTTTGATTACATTTTTAAAAAATTTAAATCTGTATTATTCAAAATTAACTTAATTTTCTGAATTTTCTTATTTTTTTATTACAATAAAAAAAACAACCCTTATGAAATTTCATAAGGGTCGCTTATTTTGATATTTTTATTTAATTAAAGCTGTGATAATCTCTTGGGTCCTGCTTGTATTACTTCATCAGGACAGCCTTCCGAGAAAAGTTTGAAATTTTCTATATAACGTGCGGCAAGCGAATCATATCTGGTCCAATATTCCTCTTTGTTGCCCCAAGAATTTGAAGGTTCAAGAACATCTTCGGGAACATCCGGACAAGTCAGTGGAACTTCGAAACCAAAAAGTTTATCCTTTCGATATTGAACATCATCCAATTTGCCATCAAGAGCTGCATTAAGTAGGTTTCTTGTGTGCCTTATGCTGATTCTTTTGCCAACTCCAAATTTTCCACCTACCCAGCCAGTATTAACTAACCAACATTTTGCTCCGTGTTTCTCCATTTTTTGTTTCAACAAATTTGCATAATAAAATGGATGATGAACCATAAATGGAGCTCCAAAACAAGCACTAAATGTAATTTCCGGCTCTATTCCCAAACCAATCTCTGTCCCAGCAATTTTTGATGTGTATCCACTGATAAAATGATACATTGCCTGATTCATATCAAGCCTTGCTATTGGTGGAAGAACTCCAGATGCATCGCAAGTAAGAAATATTACATTTTTGGGATGAGTATGAACCATTTTTTCTTCGACAACATTTGGAATGAATTCCAATGGGTAAGAAGCCCTCGTATTTTCTGTTAATTTATCATCATCAAGATCAATTTTTCTTGATGCTGGATCCCAAACAACATTTTCAAGTATTGTCCCAAATCGTCTTGTGCAGGAATAGATTTGTGGCTCGTGCTCAGCTGAAAGTCTTATTACTTTTGCATAGCAACCTCCCTCGAAATTGAAGACTCCCTCGTCGCTCCAGCCGTGTTCATCGTCGCCGATTAGCCTTCTATTCGGGTCTGCTGATAGTGTCGTTTTTCCTGTTCCACTAAGCCCGAAGAATAATGCTACATCCCCTGCTT
Organism: Candidatus Kapaibacterium sp.; assembly: GCA_026418625.1. Classification (GTDB taxonomy): domain Bacteria; phylum Bacteroidota; class Ignavibacteria; order Kapaibacteriales; family UBA2268; genus CALHRB01. The sequence continues at coordinate 58,789 of JAOABA010000036.1, read as the reverse complement.
TCCCAACATTTGCCGAGCAATGCATAGCCATTACTCCTTGTTGAGGCAAAAGAAAATTCATTATTGTGAAAATGCTCTTTTTTATCTCTCCACCATAGCTTGAATTTGCAACAATTGCTAATCTTTGTGCAAAATTTATTATAATGGCTGTTTCACTTCTTGTTCCGTCTATTCTTGGATCGCAGGTAAATGAGGGTGCAGCAATCAAAGTAAATTCCGGAACGTGCTTTTTCAACTCATCTCTGTTTCTTATTGTTAGGAACATATTACGTGCAAAAAGGCTTTGCCAAGCTGAATCAGTAATAATTCGTATTGGCATTCTGTAATTTGGATCGGCTCCTACATAACAGTCCTGAACAAATAATTCCTCACCCTGCAAAAATGCCTGAAGTCTGGCAAGAAGCCCATCAAATTTTTCCTGACTGAAAGGTCTATTATATACCCCCCACCAAATTTTATCTTCTGTGGAAGCCTCTCTAACAATGAATTTATCATTAGCTGCCCGAGCAGACCACTTGCCAGTATTAACAATTAGCGGACCGCCATAAACCATATGTGCTTCACCTCTAAAAATGGCTTCTTCATAGAGAGCAGGTGTTGGCAGATTCCAAAATACTCTGTCGAGTTTTAATAGCCCGTGATTGCTTAACTTAAAATCACTTGCTAATTCTGTTGCCTGTTTCGAGGCAGGTGTTTCGAATTCTAAATATTTCATAACCAGTCCCTCACTAATTTTCTTTCACCAATATATAGTTCATTTGGGGCATCAGGATCGAGCGCCCATTTTATTCTTTCAATTCCTTCTGTTATGTCTTTTACTGTTCCGCAGGTAGAAAGTCTTAAATATCCCTCAAGACCAAACTCTATACCGGGAACAACAGCCACTCTGACTTTGTCCAAAAGGAATTGTGCTAATTTTGTGGAATCTTTCATATAATAGCTAAAATCTGCAAAACAATAGAAAGTTCCATCTGGTTTATATGCTTTAACTCCGTTAAACGCATTCAATCTGTCCATCATTATGTTTCTGTTGTTTTCCAGTGTCAGCCTTAAACTCTCGACTTGAGATTGAACTCCGTTGATAGCTGCCGCTGCTGCTACTTGGGTAATTACCGATGGACCAGAGGTTTGATGTGCTTGTATATTTGTCATTGCTGCGATAAGCTTTTTGTTACCAACTGCCCAACCAATTCTGAACCCTGTCATAGCATATTGTTTCGAAACACCGTTTATGACCACAAGCTTCGAATTCTCGGTCAAATCCTTTGCAAATTTATAACAATTAATAGGTTTTCGACCGTCAAATATAAGCCTGTGATAAATATCATCCATTATTAACCAAATACCTTTCTTTTCGCAGAATTCAACTATTTCTGAAATGAATTTTTCAGAATACATTGCCCCTGTTGGATTATTTGGGCTGTTAATTATTATTGCCTTTGTGTAAGATGTTACCCTTTGCTCAATATCCTGCAATCTTGGATAGAAAGTTCCATCTTCAGAATATACTGGGACGGGTATTGCACCACAAAGCTTTGCCATTTCAGGATAACTGACCCAATAAGGTGCTGGATATAATACTTCTTCCTGTGGATTTAATATTGCTTGGAGGCATACCATAATTGCCTGTTTGGCACCGCTTGAAGCTATTATATTTTCTGGTTCTACTATCCTGTCATAAAATTCTTCAGTATATCTTATTATTGCTTTCTTTAAAGCTGGAATACCATCTGGTGGTGTATATCGTATTTCCCCGGAATTTAGCAGATTAGCCGCAGCAATCAATGCATCAACCGGAGCTTTTGATTTTGGTTCACCGCCGCCAAGGTGAATCACAGGCTCACCTTTCTCACGAAGAATTGCGGCTGTTTCATTAAGCTTCAGCGTTGCTGAAACGCTTATTGATTTACCAATTAAGCTTAAACTCATATATTTTTCCTATTTTCATAAAAAATAAACGTCAAAATTCCAAAAAAAATTAATGATTTACAAGGAAAATCGGTTTTCTTATGTAATTATGTTGTTGTTTTTATTTAAATTACTATTTTCTAATTTATATTTAATTCTTTTTTAATTCTTTTGGTATTTTTAATCAATTTATTATGAATCAAAAATTTTCATTAATTAAATTAGAAATCAACACTTTTTTCCAGAAAATTTTTAGCAAAGATATTTATATCCTTTTGTTTTTCATTTCTCTTTCTCTTATTCTGTGGCATCCAATACTATTTAATAATTTCCTGAATGATGATTTTCAAATTTTACAATGGCTCATGCCAAATAGCTTTTCTGACATTTTCAAACCATTTTATGAAAAAGAGCCGATTCTATTCTATTGGCGCCCAATCGTAAATTTTCTTAACTCTCTTACAATTTTTTTGTTTGGCTTCAAAGCTTTTCCTTTTTTGTTGCAAAATATAGTGATATATAGTCTCATATGCCATTTAATTTTTCTAATTCTGAAAATTTTAAGAGTAAAATCAAATATTAGTTTTCTTTCATCTATGGTATTCTTTGTTTTGCCTTCTCACGACTTACCGATTGCATGGATTGCTTGTAGATATGACTTATTTATGACTCTTTTCATTTTGCTTAGCATTTATTTTTACCTAAAAATCCTTTTTATTGAGAAAAATAATAATTTCTTTTATTACTTTTTTTTAGCTCTTTTTACTTTCTTATCTATTTTTTCAAAAGAACACTCTTTTTTTCTAATAAGTCTCGGTCTTTTGATGTTTTTATCAGAGCCTAAAAAAATTAAGCTTCATTTAATTACTACAATTTTAATTGCATCATATATAGCAATATACTTTTTGTTAAGAGCATTCTTAATCGGAGGAAGTCCATTTAATTCCTCAAATTTTGCAAATATTAATTTTTTAGATTTAATATCAAACTTCTTCCTCTATCTTATAACATCTCTCATTCATCCCGAATTATTCTTGGAATTCATTCAAAATAAAGAATTAAATTTTATTTTTATTACACTGATATTTATTATCCTAATTATAACATTTCATCTTGTATTCTTGATATTTAAATTTAAACCATCATATTCTTGTTTCATTATAGCCACTTCAGACAAACCCAAAAAACTTTGTCTTTTTGGTTTATTATTCTATTTTTTTTCTGTCATTCCTGTTTTACCTATTTATATGAGGTGGTATAGCTTTTTTCCTTTTATTGGAATTATCATTCTATTGGCAGCCATTATCTTTGAAATTGATTCTAAAATTGAAAATTTAACATTAAAAGAAAGCTTGTCCAAAAATAAATTAAAACTCTATACATTAAATTTGTTCTACCTCTTTGTAGCATTTTATATTCTTATATCTTTAATATTTAATTATGACAACGCCAAAAAATGGAATTTAGCTTCAGATGAAGTTACAAAAGTCTTGAATTCCCTAAAATATATTGAAACTTCCTCATCTGACACATTAACACTATGGGGTATACCAGACAAAATCGAAGGTATCAACGCTATGAAACTCGGCGTTGAGCAAGCAGTGCATTATTCAATAAATAAAGAGAATGTCAATGTAAAAGCTCCACTTAGAATCGAATGTGATAAAGATTATTCCTTGTCATTTAATATCATTAATGATTCAATCTTCACATTCACTTTGAAGGGTGGCATACTAAAACATCAATTCACCGATAGATTTGATATTGACAGCATCTTCGTTGAAAATGATGAATATATTTTAAAAATTCTTAATAATCCCAATTACAAAGAGAAATCAGGTTTTGCCGAATTGTTTTTTAAAAAGCGAAGCAAAAGCACAATTGACATCGCTTGGACAGGTAAAAATTTTAAAAAGTTCTAAAATTCAAGGAAATATTTTCTTTCTCACAGAGACCACATAGTTTCAAACATAATTCGCAGCGTGTTTTTTTTAATTTCGAAATATTTTTTTTAAATATAGATATCACACAATAATCAATTAAAATACTCTGCGTTCTCTGCGGTTGAATTATAATTGAATAATCAAGAATTCATTCTCTGCGAACTCTGCGTGAAAATATTAACCCTTAATTATATTGTAATACCTATTAAAAAAAATAATAGATACTTCAATAATTTGATTTAAATGTATTATCAAACACTCTTATTTTTCAAGAGCCGCTCTAATTTACGCTTGGAAAAAAATTAATCAATAATATAAATTAAGAGTCTATTTTTTGATGTTTGGCAACTCTAATCCATACCCTTTTTTCTTGTCCTCAACTCGAAGCAAAAATCCAAGTATAATAGCACATATACCCAAACCAGCAAACATCAGCATTGGAAAAGTATAATCATAAACCGCAGTTGTATCTCCAGCGGCAATTCTCTCGCTTACACCCGGATTAGCTTGTTGCAAAACAACTCCGACCAGCCAAGGCAATGTCATCAATCCAATATTCTGAATCCAGAAAATGAGAGCATAAGCTGAACCAAGATAGCGATCTTCGACTATTTTAGGTATTGATGGCCACATAGAAGCTGGAACCAAGGAAAAAGCCACCCCAAGCACCATAATTGCAGCAACTGCTAGAACCATATTTAACGGTATTATAGCATAAGTAAGATGGGCAATGGTTAATAAAGTTGCTCCACCAATCATAATTGTTGCACCTTTCCCCTTGTTATCCAAATAAGCACCAATTAGTGGAGTTAGAATAATAGTGCCAACAGGCAACAAACCTGAAATATAGCCACCAATTTCAGCAGAAACTCCTAACTTATTTTGCATCATATTAACCGCATATTTCAAGAATGGAAAAACACCTGAATAAAACAAAACACAAAGCAAAGAAATCAGGATAAAAGCCTTGTTTGTCAGGATTTTGCCTATATCGCTTAATTTAAATTCACTGGAAGGTTCATTATTTCCTGCATCTTTTATTTGATTATCTAACTTTTTATCCATAAACGTATATGTTAAAAAAGTCAAAAAACCTATTGACAATAGAGCAACTCCAACGTAAACAGAATTTAATACATTTCCTTGAATAACTCCATTAACAACTTTGACTCCAGCGATATTCGCTGAAAAGAAAAATGCTACTGATGCACCAAGTCTGGCAGTTGCCATCTCCATACCCATTGCTAATGCTAACTCTTTACCACGAAACCATTTTACAATTGCTCTACTGACGGTTATACCAACCATCTCTACCCCTATTCCAAAAATTGCATATCCAATTGATGCTAATTTTGCCGTCGGTGGCATATTAGTCCAAAATGAATTAAAGAAATCATAACCAAAACCACCTTCGTAGAAAGCAGGTGTGAGAGCATATAATTTTATCAAACCGCCGGTCAGCATTACAATAGCGGCTGTTAAACCTGTGAATCGAATTCCCATCTTATCCAGTATTATACCGGATATGATTAAAAATCCTAATACATTCAGCATATATTCTGAACCTGAAAAGAACCCGTAAACTGATGGTTCCCATTTGTAATTTATTTCGAGCAATGATTGCAAAGGAGCAATCATATCAACAAAGAAATACGCTGAAAGCATTGTGAATGCAACAAGCAAAAGTGCTGTCCATCTTGCTACTTTTGATTCATTTAATAATCTTACTACATTTTCGCTCATCATTTTTACTATTGAATAATGGAAAATAGCAAAAGTAAACAAAAAACCTAAAGTTCAAAAGAAATAAAATTCAAATTTGATTATCTCATAAATTTTTATTAAATAGTAAGTTTGTATAATTATTAAACTTTATTTTATTATTTGGGTATTTTATGAAAATTTATTTTTATATATCAATTGTAATATTATTTTTTATCATAAATTATAGCTCTCAGACCTGTACTAACTTGCTCGTTTCTAAGGGTGCTTCTGTTGACGGCTCTGTTATGATATCTTATAATGCAGATGCCGGTGGTTTTATGGAAAGGCTCTACTACTCACCCGCAAAACGGCATAATCCCAATGATTCATTAGATATCTATGATTGGGACACACATAAATATTTAGGAAAGATAAAACAGGTTGATAGCACTTATCTTGTTGTTGGCTTGATAAATGAATATCAGGTCTCAATTGGTGAGACAACCTTTGGAGGACGACCCGAACTCCGAGGCTCTTTAGGTCTTATAGATTACGGCTCATTGATGCAAATCGCTTTGCAACGCTCTAAAACTGCAAGAGAAGCAATCAAAGTTATGACCGATTTAGTTAAAGAATATGGTTACTATAGCTCAGGCGAATCATTCTCAATTGCCGATCCAAATGAAGCTTGGGTTATGGATATGATTGGAAAAGGACCCGGAAGAACCGGTGCAGTCTGGGTAGCAATGAGAGTTCCCGATGGTTATATTTCTGCTCACGCTAACCATCCACGCATCAGAGAATTCCCTTTGAACGATCCTAAAAATTGCCTTTATGCACCTGATGTTATTGAATTTGCAAAAAGCAAAGGTTATTACAAAGACTCTGATGGTCCTTTTCGATTTGCTGATGTTTACGCACCTGCTGACCCCGGTTCTTTAATGTTTTGCGAAGGAAGAGTTTGGAGTATTTTCAGAAGAGCTGCTCCTTCTCTCAACTTGTCACCAGATTATTTCAGAGCCGTAAGAGGAGCCGAACCATACCCTCTGTTCATTAAACCCGATAAGAAACTCTCAGTAAAAGATGTTATTGCTTTAATGAGAGATCATTTCGATGGAACCGAATTCGACCAAACAAAAGGTATCGAAGCAGGTCCCTTTGGCTGTCCTGTTCGCTGGAAAGGGCTCACTTGGAAAATTGAAGGCGATACTACTCAATATGCTTGGGACAGACCGATTTCAACTCAACAAACAGGCTTTGCGTTTGTCTCTCAAATGCGCTCTTGGCTGCCGAGACAAATTGGCGGTATTCATTGGTATGGTGTGGATGACAATTATTCTAATGTTTATATGCCACTTTACTGCTCAATTACTAAACCGCCAGAAACTTTTAGAATAGCCAGTATTGCAGAATTTGATATTAACTCAGCTTTCTGGATTTTTAATCTTGTTGCCAATTTAGCTTATACAAAATATTCATACATAATCAAAGATATTCAGGAAGTTCAAAGTTCGCTCGAAAACAAATTTTTTGATTATCAACCCGCTATTGAAAAAGCAGCTCTTGAGTTGTTCAACAAAAATCCTGACTTAGCTATTGAATTTCTTACTGAATATTCAAATAATCAAGTTGCAAAAACAATCTCAACTTGGCAAAAGCTTTGGAAAGATCTCGTGATGAAATATAACGATGGTTACATAAACAATGTAAACGAAAATCACGGAAGATCCCCCAAAGGCGTTGGTTATGGTGATGAGTTTTATCGCAGAGTTATTCAGGAAAGACCCGGTTATCACAAAGTTGAATGGCGAGAAAAAGTTGCTACCCCAGACGCAAATTTACCCGGGGCTATTAAAGGCGGAGGAACTGACTCAAGGTGATATTGTGAAATATGTAATATATCTTTTATATTTTTTAGCCTTAGTTAACCTAACAAGTTTAAAAGCAGAGAATAATCTTGTTAATTTAGATAATAAATATTCTGGCATTGTCAAAAAAATAATTGACGAAGCTATGAAAGACAGCTCTGCTTGGGAACGCCTTGCTTATATGTGTGATACCTTCGGACCAAGATTAAGTGGCAGTCATAATCTCGAAAATGCTCTTAACTGGATTGTTGACGAGATGAAAAAAGATGGATTAGAAAATATCCAACGGGATGAAGTTATGGTTCCAGTGTGGATTAGAGGTAATGAATCCTGTAGCTTAATCTCACCCCGAAAAGCTAAAATGAACTTTATGAGCTATGGTGGCTCTATTGCAACACCTAAAGAAGGCATAACAGCTTCTGTCCTTGTTGTTAATTCTTTTGAGGACTTACAAAAAAAAGCAAAGGATGCTAAAGGAAAAATTGTTGTATATAACGTTCCATTCGTGAATTATGGTCAAGCTGTCCAGTTCAGATGGTTAGGTCATTTGAAAGCTGCTGAAGTAGGAGCTGTTGCCAGTCTTGTCAGATCGGTTTCTCCCATTGGTTTTCAACTTCCTCACACTGGATCTTTTGCTGAGTATGTTGATTCTATACCAAAAATTCCGCACGGAGCGATAACTCTTGAGGACGCCGAAATGCTTCAAAGAATGCAAAATCGAGGGCAAAACCCAGTAATCTATCTATACCTTGAAGCAAGAACTGAACCGGATAAGCTTTCCTATAATGTAATGGGTGAAGTCAAAGGAAGTGTCTATCCCGATGAAATTATTGCAATTGGTGGACACATTGATTCTTGGGACGCCGGAACCGGCGCTCACGACGATGCTGGAGGTTGTATAGCCACTTGGGAAGCTGTTAAATTAATTAAAAAACTCGGCTTGAAACCAAGAAGAACTATTAGAGCTGTAATGTGGGCAAATGAAGAAAATGGTGCTCGTGGTGGAAAAGTATATGCTGAAAAACACAAGCACGAAAAGCACCATTTAATGTTTGAATTTGACGCTGGTATTTTTCCCCCAAAGTCCATTGGATTTAGAGGTCCTGACTCTTTATTTGAAATTGTCAATACTTTTCAACCTTTTATTACTCAAGTCGAGCCTTCCTTTAATTTTTACAAAGGTGGCTGGGGAGTTGATATTGACCCTATGTTTAAACTTGGTGTCCCTGCTATGACGTTCAACACTAACGACAGTGGCAAATATTTCTGGTATCATCACGCTGACTCTGATACTCCTGACAAAATCGATCCAAAAGACTTGAATAAATGTATTGCTGCTATCGCTATTGCCGTTTTTTTATATGCTGATTTATAGAAAAAAATTATGAACAAACAAGATTTAGCAAAAGAAATTTTTAAAGCTTCTTACCTGACAGGCACATTTGTCCTTAGGTCTGGAACTGTAAGTAATGAATATTTTGATAAATACCAATTTGAAAGCCAACCAGATTTATTAAATGAAATAGCTAATCAAATGATAGATATCATTCCGAATGATTTCGATATTTTAGCTGGTTTGGAAACTGGTGGAATACCTATTGCAACAATTTTATCCCAAAAATTGGGCAAATCACAAGTTTTTGTTAGAAAAAAAGCTAAAGAATATGGAACTAAAAAGTTAGCTGAAGGAGTCAATATTAACAATAAAAGAGTATTAGTGGTTGAAGATGTTGTTACAAGCGGTGGACAGATTATCAAAAGTGTCGAAGACTTAAGAAAAGAAGGTGCTTTAATTGAGTATGCCGTCTGTGTCATTGATAGAGAATCAGGCGGAAAAGAAAATCTTTCAAATGCAGGGGTAAAGCTTATTTCTTTATTTACTATGTCAGAGCTGAAGGACTTCTCTAATACTTAGAACTTTTAAATTCGAGCTTAAAACAATTTTTCTCTCTAATCGAGTTAAGCTTTTCGATTTATTTATTTCTTTTAATCAATGTATTGGATATTGATATTGCAGCAATTAATTGCTTCAACTACTCATATAGTAGCTAAGAGTTTAGTCCTGACTCTTAGCCCAACATTGATTTTGCTTTTAAGGGCTAGTATAGCCTCTCTTGCTTATGTTTCAACCTTAATATTCAGAAAATCAAAACTTTTTAGAATAGAAAAAAAGGATTTAATCCCCTTCCTAATTCTTGGATTTATAAATATCCCAATGAATCAGTTCCTTTTCTTCAAAAGCCTTGAATTCACATCCCCAGCTAATGTAGCCCTTGCTTATGCTCTCACTCCTGCTTTTGTCATCGTAATAGCTTTAATTTTCTTAAGGGAAAAGGCAACAAAACTTAAACTTTTGGGGATTTTAATCGCCTTCATTGGAACGGTGTTTGTTCTTTTTGAAAAAGGACTCGATTTGAAATCTGATAATTTCCTTGGCAACGGTTTAGCCCTTCTTGCAAGTCTATCGTGGGCTGTTTATACTGTTCTTGGTAAGAAATATGTCCAAAAATACGGTGCTATTTATGCATCCGCAGTAACTATGGTTTTCGGTCTTTTATTATATCTGCCTATCTTCGGAGCCTTTGGACATATTACTGAAATATCAAAAATTACTTCTGTTGATTTTCTTAAAATATTCTATCTTGGTGTCATTACTTCTGGTGTCGGATATGCACTTTGGTATTACTCTCTGAAAAAACTTGAAGCAAGTAAAGTCTCTGTCTTTAATAATTTGCAACCCGTTTTGACTACTTTAATGGCAGTATTCTTTTTTGACCAAATAATAACTATTCCATTTGTCCTCGGTGGGATTTTGACTATTTCAGGTGTGATTTTAACACAAAAAGGATAATAATCCTATATTATGCACTAGAGAAATAATAAAAATTTTAATGTCACTCTGAACGAAGTGAAGCATCTATTTATGATTTACTGGATTCTTCCTCACTTCGTTCGCCATAATGATATCCAAATATAATTATTTCAAATAATCATTTCTATTTTTATGAATAATTGGGATTTATCATCTCTACGAACTCTGCGTTTCCTCTGCGAACTCTGCGTGAAACAAAAAAGTATGATAATTTGAGGAATTTCACTCATTTTTTTTATAATAAGGATTTATTTTCTTTGCGATCTCTGCGATCCCTCTGCGAACTCTGCGTGAAACAAAAAAGTTTAGTAAGTTGAGATATTATTTTTATAATTAAATGGTATTAATTTTCTCTACGAACTCTGCGTTTCCTCTGCGAACTCTGCGTGAAACAAAAAAGTTTAGTAAGTTGAGATATTATTTTTATGAATAATTGGGATTTATTCTCTCTGCGAACTCTGTGATTCCTTTGCGAACTCTGTGATTCCTTTGCGAACTCTGCGTGAAACAAAAAAGTTTAGTAAGTTGAAAAATTATTTTTATAAATAATTGGTATTAATTTTCTTTGCGAACTCTGTTATTCCTCTGCGAACTTTGCGTGAAACTTGAATTATCAATTTCTTTTCAAGCTTATTCATAAATCCTAACAAAAACGGATCTATTATATATCCTTTCGTGGGGTTTGTCATTATTGAATGGATAGTCACCGGTGATATTTAATATTGCCTTATTTCGGTCAATCTTCAGTAATCTCAACGCTGCATCAGCCCTCTTTCCCGCCAATGATTTGTTATACTCTGGTGTTCCTATATTATCGGTATATGGAAGGATTTCAATTTTTTTACCCTTACCAAAATTCTCAAGAACTGTCTCCTTGACCGTTTCATCAATATAAGAAAATTCCGATTCATTAAAATTGAAATATCCGAGAATAAATTCGCTATATTTTCCATTTGAGTTTGCGTCAAAGATTGAGATCGCTTTGTAACTAATATTGTTTATGGGTTTCAAAATTAAATTTACATTACTAACTTTTGCATTTCCTGATATATCATTATAAATAGCATTAATGTGCAGTTTGAAATTGCCTCCGTTCGCAATCGCAAATTTACCGGCTTCATTCAACTTAAATTTATAAGTATCCGAATAAAAATTATCAAGCATAATATCATTCAAACAGACTTTGCCGGTTATTTCTTTTAAAAATTTTGGGTCAGAGGATTCAGTCTTTATTTCTAACTCTAAGTCCTGAACTAAATTGATTTTTTCATTTCTTTCTGTGATATTAGGCTTTTGATTTGAATTAAGTTGAAATTGAACAAAATAATTTTCATCTTCGTTTTCTTTTGAATTATTTTTCTGAGGTTCAATCCTTTTTTCAACAAAATCTATTCTCTTTTTGTCAATTCCTGATTGTTCAAGGTAGTTAGCCACTTCATCAAATCTCTTCCTTGCAATATTCTCATTTTCGCCGCTTGTTGAAGAAGCAATAATAGTAATCTTACTATTAGGTGAGTTCTTTAAGATCTCAACAATCCCGCTCAAAATTTCTTTATTCAAAGAATACTGTTTATTAAGGTGCGGCGGTTTAATAATTATCTCTGGAATCGTAGCAGAATTCTTTTCAAAGAAAATAATTGGAAGCAATGGAAAAGATTGTGTTGTAATCTCTTTTAAGACATCTAACTTAATTGTATCACCATCATTTAGTCTGAGCCCTGACGAAAAAACCAATAACTTTGCATCTAACTCTGCAGCTTTAGGTGGCTCAGGATAATTCGGCATTGGTGCAGGTAGTGGAGGAATTGATTCAGCTTTCGGTATCTTATAAGCTATATTCAACCCTAATTGCAAATTATTAATCTTCCAATCCAGATTTTTTACAACATTGGTCAATCCATAATAAAATCTTAAAGATGTAAAAACTTTGAAATTGGAAAATTCAAGCAGTTTATAATTTGCTCCTAAAGATAATGCTAAATTCAGCGGATTAATATTCGGAATCTTTCCTTCGTTGCTATTTCTTGTCCTTGAATAATTTTCAAAAGTTGCACCCTCGGGAGATATAAGTGTCTCATTATAGTTAAAATTGGTCTTCGAAAAAAATCCAGCCCTAAAACCAACTGCCACTTCTAATGGAAAAGTTTCAACCGGTGTAATTAACATTTCTGGCGCGAATGAAATTAAGTTCAAATCAGTAACGAGTTTATGCTCAGAAATCCCTTTTTTGACCTCATTACCAACTATGATATTTGCGAAGAAGTCCTCTACGCTCATTGTTCCACTTATATCATCATAAGAAAGTCCAAAATTTAAGCCCCATTTTTTGTCAAAAATTTTTGTATTGGGGTAATATGTTAGAAAAGTGTTTATTGAATATCCAATTCCAAAGCCGGATTTAAATTCACTACAACAATTTGGATAGCCTTCGAAATGGGTAAATGATGAATTGTGAAAATTGAAATTTGGACCTAATCCAAGACCAACTTCTAAACCAGTATATTTCTTCTGTGAAAAAGAAAAGTTTATATTAATTAAAAATAAAAGGACAAAAAGTAATAATATATTAAAAGCTTTGATTGACTTCATTAAAATTTTTATCTGATAATTATTAAATCTTTTGCAACAAATGATGACCTCATTTTTACCACAAGTTTATAAGAGCCTGAATTGAGCAGAGAAGCATTGACTTTGGTGGAATTCACACCCTTACTCACCTCAATATTAGTTTGTTTTAGAACCAAAGAACCCAATTTATTAAATATCTCAATAGATGCCATTCCACTTTCTAAGCTCTCGAATTCAAGATTGAAGGCATCAAACACAGGGTTCGGAATAATATTAAAGTTCTTAAAAATATCTTGATTTTGAAGAATCCTTCTGTCATCGCAAAGATTTATCAATTGGAAAATGCCGTTATTAAACTTAGTTTGAACTGCTGAACCCCAGAATTTCCCAGTTTGAATAAACTCAATGGCAGAAGTGTCAGTTTCAGCTAACCCTGCATAGCCTGATATCTCGGCTACCTTACCAAAATTAGAAAAATCACCCTCGACTTTAATACCAATAATTCTTCTGCCATCAATTATCTCATTCCTAACTAATTTTACATCGCCAAAATCACTTCTGACAGTGTCGGGAAGGAATAAACGTGGATTAATTGAAATTTCAGTTTCAAAGAATCGAACCCCTTGATAAGGTCTATTTTCGGTATTGCTAAAGTTAATAGGAATAGTGGCTCTACCTTTTGGGTCAGCTTCAATTTTTGGGATAGTCAATTCAGAAATACCTGAATAGGCTTCAACTAATATTGAACTAATTGAATTACAAGGAGTAGCCTCGAATCTTAATGAAACCGGATTTGGAGATATATTTATCGCTTCAATTTCAATTTCTGCTTCTGCACCAGCGGCAATTTTTATAGGTAACGGTGTTAAAATCCTATAAAATCCATCTTGTGAGAAAATTGCATTAACGATATTTGTGGTGTTTTTTGAATTATTTATTATTTTTAGTTTACGATTTTTTATTTCAGGAATAAACATCAGGTTCGAATGACTGAAATCGAAAATTGTTCCCAACCCTCGCCCGTGAAATGTTGTATTTGGGGACATAAAGGTCTGGTCAGAATGGAAAACATAAACATTTCTCAATATTTCACCAAATTCAGCGGGATGAAATCTAATCTCAACTTTCAGTATTTCTCCCGGTTGCAAAATAGTGTCTTGAATTTTCGAAATTACCCTAAATGATGAAGAAATTTGATCATCAATCGCAATGAAATTGACCTTCAAAGGAACGGGGTCATCATTTCTGAATAAATCAATAGTTTTTGTTATCGTATCCCCAACGCAAATTTCCCCAAAATCGAAAATGTTATTCAGAAAAGCTATGTTTCTTTTCAACCCGATACTTTCAATTTTGATAAAGAACCATTTAGTGCAGGAGGTAACAACAAGTGTATCAGTGATTTTGCCTGTATCAAGTGGATGATAGTAAAATTCAACATCAAGGCATTGACCGGGGTAAATGCTGTCTGGTGTTATTATATTTTTAATCTTGAAATGTCTCCCTGAAACAAGCCAAGAGTGATCAATGCCAAGAGGAACCTCGCCAGTATTGCAAATTACACTTTTAACTTTTCTTTCATTATCTGAACCCAGATATGCAGGTTCGAGTGTTATATCTTTAAAATTATACTCAGGACGAACAATTCTGAATGTGCCATTAGAAGGATCTTCTTCTGGATAGGTAAAGAAGCGGATATTTAGATTTTCCCCTGAAGCTGCTGATGTTGCAATTGAATGCCCGTCAGGTGAAAATTTGAAGTCGGTCAAAATATTATCATTTCCGCTCATACTTCCGATAAATTCATCGCCGGGTAAATCCCAAAAAGCAATCTGAGGTTGAGCTGTTGAGCCAACAATTAAGTGTGCAGATGTTGGTCCAAATTCCAATGCTACCGGATTACTAGCAGACTTTCTTCCAGTTCTTATTATGAGTTTGTTTTTGATATTTACTACGTGGATTTCGTTCCTATTTGTGTTTGTTCCAACTGAAAGAGGTGCTGAACATCCAATAGCCAACATCTCGCCATCTGGAGATAGTCCAAGTTCATAAATCAATGGTAAGTCCTCAAATGAAAGCTTATCCTTTACTGAAAAATCCTCATTCTTTAATATCTGGACATCACCATTCAAGAGTGCAACGGCTGATTCATCGAGAATTGAATTAAATGTGAATGCTGCTATTGGTTTTTCGAAAGTCAGTGTCTTAATGGTTGAACCATCTTTTGCAGAATATAATAATATATTCATCCCAGACTGTGGAATAATTGCTATTTTTTCTCTTTTAGCATCGAGAATTGCTTTCTTCACCCCAAAATTATCAGGGATTTGTATTTTCAAATATGGCTGATTTTCATCAATTTTGTAAAAGGCTATTGAATCCTGAGAAGGCTGTCCATAATAACTTTCTTTTCGGTAAACTACAAATAATTTTGTGTCATAATCAAAATAATCAAGACCAAGTGGAACTAATTTTTCAGCAGGATAGAGCAATTGACTAATTCTTTTAGTCATAGTGGATGTTCCTACTTGAAGGTCCCATTCTTTAAGAAATCCAGCATCATTTACAGACAAAACTCTTTGCCCATCACTTCTATATGCTATTTTTCTAACGGGTATATCATCTTCTTTTAATGTTTTAGTCGTCGTATTAGTAAATTCCTGCTTAACCTTAATCAATGCCCTGTTAGTAGGTAAATCCGGCACCTGCCAAAAGAAAACACTATCAATTGTTGAGGCAATCTGTTCCCAAGTTGCACCATTATCCAGACTTAAGTAAACTGAGGTTGGAATGCCCTTCACAGCACCTTTCCATTTAATCTCATATTGCTGGCAGGGAAGAAGAATTTCGCCGCCATTCGGTCTAATTAATTGTAAAACCGTTGTTCGGGGTATATTAAATTGGTTTCCGATAAGATTAATTTCTTCCTTGCGACCACCTTCAAAATAAACAGTAAACTTATCTCGGTAGTAAGTTGTATCATCAGGTTTGAACTTGATTGCGGCTCTATAATAGAAAGGCGAATATAATTGCTTTGGTGGTCTTGTGCTGTCTATACTCGAACCAAACCATTCATAAGTAAAGTATTTTGAATGTGTCTTAATTGAGTCAATCTTTACGGGTATTTCTCTATTATTGACTACATTTGCTATTGGAGAATTAACTATAATTCCTCTGGTCGTATCCTCACCTTTCTTCAAGTTGCCGAAATACATATCCGGTTCAAATCTATCACGGCTGTTAGTTATGCTAACTACTGATAAATAAATTTTATCAAAGCTTGTTGCCAGAGTTCCTAATTCTGAGCCGGAAAAAACAAAAACAGTCAATCTGTGAGGTGTTGAATAAAAATCATTTTTCGAACTCGGTCCATTAATCTTTGTAATCCACCTTACTGTCTGATATTGGCTATTATCTGGTTGTGATATTGAAATAGGAATAACCGGATTCACATTTTCGAGAAGAATAATATTATTTTTATCAAAAATAAATGGAATGTTATTCTTCAAGGCTTTGATTTTTATAGAGAAAATAGGATATTCAGTTGTATCAACTGTAACAGTATTGTTGAACTTAAAAGCTTCAAGCTTTATTTCTGAATTAGAATTATATATAACAAAAAATAAAAAAAGAGGTATAAACCTCAATATATTTAAAAACATATCATTTCCAAAAATTAACTTTGCTATAGACGAATTAATTCAAAGAAAAGTTACTAATATTTTTAAGTTTTTTAATTGGGCTTTTTTTCGATTGGTGCTCTTATTGAACTGACCAAAATTGAAAGCAGAACTTTAAACATATAATAAAATTGTTTCAGTCCCGAAATTGAGCTTTTTCCTTCTGCTCTTTCCTGCATTTCTACAAAAACTTCCATCATCTTGAAACCATTCTTTCCAAGCAAAATTATGGCTTCAGGTTCTGGATAGTCAGTTGGGTAATTATCACGGGCTAAAAATTCAATGGCTTTTCTGTTATAAGCCCTGAAACCGGAGGTATTGTCAGTGATTTTTTGTTTAATTAAAAGAGAGTTAACAAGGGAAAAAATTTTTATACCTAACCTTCTGGAAAAATTTGGTTTCCAATTTGAGCTTTTGACAAGAAACCTTGAACCAATTACAACATCTGCACTCCCCTCAATCAAAGGCTGAAGAATTTTATTGATTTCACTTGCTTTATGCTGACCGTCTCCATCAAATTGAACTGCAAAATCATAATTATTGAAGAAAGCATACTTAAACCCAGTCTCAACTGCACCTCCTATACCAAGGTTGCAGGGCAAATTAACAACTTTAACCTTTTTTAATTCTGAGGCAATCTCACCCGTTTTATCAGATGAGCCATCGTTGATTACAAGAATATCCCAATTTGGGTTCTCGTTGATGATTGATTCAAGAACCGATTTGATAATAATAGCTTCATTATAAGCCGGAACTATTATTAATACTTTCATTAACTCTCATAAATATTTGCTTAAATAATCATCGACTGCTTTTTCCCAAAATGGAATTTCGATTTTTATAGTATTCGAAAGAAGTTCATTGCTCATCGCTGAAAACCCGGGTCTTTTCGCAGGTAAATTGAAAATATCTTTGGAAACTGGATATAAAATGTTTTTCTTATTCAATTTTTTTATAATATATTTTGCCCATTCATACCTTGAAGCATAGCCCGAATTAGTCAAATGATATAATCCCTTTAATTGATTGCTCAGAGCCTTCAATGTTGCTTCAACGATTGTATGGGTATAGGTTGGCACTGAAACTTCATCAAATGCGATTTTTAGAATATTATTTTTCTCAGCCCACTGAAGCAATTTATAAATGAAATTCTGCTGACCATCACCAAAAACCCAGCTAAGCCTCAGTATAAGATAGTTATCAGTATTTTCCTTAATTTTCATTTCACCATCATACTTGCTCTTAGCATAAACACTAAGCGGATTTGGTTCATCTTGCTCTGTATATAGACCTGTCTCTTTTTTCCCGTCAAAAACATAATCAGTGCTATAATGAACAAGATTAGAACCAGTTTCATTCGATATTATAGCAAGATTTTCTACACCCTTAGAATTTGATTTGTAAGCTTCATCAGGATTTGTTTCAGCATTATCAACAAGATTATATGCAGCACAATTTATTATTACATTAGGTTTAAAAGACTGACATAGCTGAAAAACCATATCTCTATTAGAAATATCTATTTCATCTATATCGAAAGCTTTATACTCAGCTTCAACTTTTGTGAAATATTTGACAAACTCCTTGCCTAACTGACCTTTTGAGCCAAGGACTAAGTATTTCATAATAAAATAAAATTGTTAATTGGATAAAATAACAATTCTAAATTAGTAAAATTATTTGAGCAATCTTGCTTCGAGCTTTGTTATCATATCTTTTGTCATCGAATCAAGATCCCAATCTGGTTTCCAGCCCCATTCCTCACGAGCGGCACTGTCATCAACATCATCGGGCCAAGAATCAGCTATTTCCTGATGAAAATCCGGCTCATATTTTATTTCGAAATTCGGCTTATATTTTCTTATTGATTCGACCAATTGCCTGACATTGAAACTCATTGAACCAACATTGAAATTAGTATGATGTTTTAATTTTTCGAAAGGAGCATCCAATAAATCAAGAACTGCCTTAATACAATCCGGCATATACATCATTGGTAAGGTAGTTTCCTCATTAACAAAGCAAACAAATTTGTTGTATTTTATAGCATCGTAATAAATTGCAACAGCATAGTCAGTTGTTCCGCCACCCGGAGGTGTCTCCGATGAAATAATACCCGGATATCTGACACCTCGAACATCGAGACCAAATTTTTTAATGTAGTAATCACCTATCAGTTCACCAGCAACTTTAGTTATGCCATACATTGTGGTTGGTTGAAGAACTGAATCCTGTGGAGCCTTCTTTGGCATACCGGGTCCCCATACTGCAATGGAACTTGGTATGAAAACCCTTGCCATTTCATATTTAACAGCAAGATTAAGTGTATTGACAGTTCCACCCATATTTATATCCCAACACATTTCAGGCTTATCCTCGCCGATTCCTGAAAGAATTGCAGCAAGGTGAATTATAGTATCAATATTGTAATTTTTAATTATGCTTTCTAACGTTTCATAATTTCTAACATCAAGTAAATGGAATGGACCTGATTCAAAAAGCTTGTTATTCGTTGGTATTTTTAAATCAGTAGCAATAACATTATTATCACCATACTTATTTCTTAAAACGGGAATAAGCTCTGAACCTATTTGCCCTGATGCACCCGTAACCAAAAGTTTCTTGATTTCTTTTTTCATAAAAATCCTACGTTTAATACTCTTTAAATAATTAACATAAAATACATTTAACAAAATTTAATTTAGTTATAATTTTGATTTTAAAAAACACAAATCTCAATTCTGTCTATCATTATATTACAGAAATAGTTACAATTAACTGATTCCTGAAAATAAATTAATTTTTGAGTTTTGCATTATTACTTAATTTTGAATTTAACAAATGTATTTTTGTAAATAATTTAATACAAAAGGAGATAAAATGAGAATATTAGTTAGTGATGGTATCGAAGATTCAGGAAAAAAAATTCTTGAAGAAGCAGGTTTTCAGGTTGATATTATTAAATTTTCACCTGAAGAACTTTTAACTAAAATAGCTGATTACGATGCAATTATGGTTCGTTCAGCCACAAAAGTAACCAAAGAAGTTATTGACGCTGGAACCAAACTCAAAGCCATCGCACGTGGTGGAGTTGGTCTTGATAATATTGATGTTGCTTACGCCATAGAAAAAGGCATTCCCGTTCTCAATACTCCCGGTGCATCATCAATTTCAGTTGCAGAACTTGCAATTGGTCATATGTTTGCAGTTTGCCGTTTTATCAATATTAGCAATATCGAAATGAGAGAAGGCAAGTGGCCCAAAAAAGAATATGCTCACGGTATGGAATTAACCGGTAAAACTCTTGGATTAATTGGCATCGGAAATATTGGAAAAGAAACTGCAAAACGAGCTATCGGACTTGGAATGAAGGTTATTGCTTATGACCCGTTTGTTAAAGAAATTGATTTAGATGTTAAATTAGTCAGCAAAGATGAACTTCTTGCTACATCTGATTTCATTTCGCTTCATCTCCCGAAAATCAAAGGAGAGCCACCGGCACTCGGAGCACCAGAATTTGCAAAAGTTAAAAAAGGCGTTGTTATTATTAATTGCGCTCGTGGTGGCGTTGTTTCTGAAAAGGACTTACTTGATGCTTTGAATAACGGCACAGTAAGATACGCTGGTATTGATGTTTTCGAAAATGAACCACCAACAGAAGCTCAAATGGATTTAATAAAGCATCCAAGAGTTTCCGTAACACCTCATATTGGTGCTTCTACCGATGAAGCTCAGGATAGAGTTGGTATTGAAATCGCAACCAAAGTTGTTAATGTTTTAAAGCAATAATTAATTCTAATATTTCTTTTGGGAGTTTTATGGCAGTATTAAGACCTTTCAGAGCGTATAGACCAAAACCGGAATTTGCAGCCGAAGTTGCTGCCAAACCTTATGATGTTTTAAGTTCGGAAGAAGCTCGTGAAGAAGCAAAAGGACATCCTCTTTCCTTCCTTCACGTAGGAAAGCCAGAAATTGATCTTGACCCTTCAATTTCGCTTTATGACCCTCTTGTTTATCAAAAGGGCAAAGAAAATTTATGGAAATTGATTAATGACGGTGTTCTTTTTCAAGATGAGCAGCCCTACTATTATGTCTATTCTCAAACTATGGACGGCAGAACTCAATATGGTTTAGTTGGTTGTGCATCAGTTGATGATTATTGGAACGACATAATCAAAAAGCACGAAAAAACAAGGAAAGACAAAGAAGAAGATCGTTCAAACCACGTTCGTGTTACAAATGCTCACACTGGACCAATATTTCTAACCTATCGTGATAATGATGCTATCAATAAAATTGTAGATGAGGTTATTAAAAATAAACCTGAAAATGACTTTGTCGCTCCTGATGGCATAACACATAAAACTTGGGTTATCAAAGATAAAAATTACATTGACCAAATAAGTAAAATTTTCTCAGAAATTGACTATCTTTATGTTGCAGATGGACATCATCGTTCCGCGGCTGCTGCTATTGTTGGACGAGAAAGACAACAGGCAAATCCTAATCATACAGGCGAAGAGGAATATAATTTCTTTTTAGCTGTTCTTTTCCCTGCAAGTCACCTTAAGATTTTGGATTATAATAGAGTTGTGAAAGATTTAAATGGCTTAACCAAAGATGAATTCCTGAACAAAATCAAAGAATTAGCTTCTGTTGAGCCAACACCGAACCAATTTAAACCAACAAAAAAAGGTGAAATCGGATTATATATCGAAAATCAATGGTATAAAATATCACTTAATCAGGAACTGCTTTCTAATCCTGACCCGGTGGAGAGCCTTGACGTTGCAATATTACAAAACAAAATTCTTGCTCCTATTTTAGGTATTGATGACCCAAGAACAAGCAAGAGGATTGATTTTGTTGGTGGTATTCGTGGTCTTGGCGAGCTTGAAAAAAGGGTAAACTCAGGTGAAATGAAATTAGCTTTCAGTATGTTTCCAACTTCGGTTGATGAACTTATGAAAATTGCAGATAGTGGTAAAATAATGCCACCAAAATCCACTTGGTTCGAGCCAAAATTACGCGATGGTCTATTTATTCATTTTCTTGATTAAATTAAAAGGGGCTTAAGCCCCTTTTTTTTAAATTAATTCTATATATTTTTAAAGATTATTACTTATCAAATCAGAAAAATAATTCAAAAATTCTTCCTATTAAATTTAATTCTTCCAATGAAGTAAAGAGCAACAATCCAAATCAATAAAACACTAATCGAATAAATTATTCCCGTTAATCCTCCAAAAAAACGCTGGAAAATAGCTCCAGTGTAACCCATTAAAGCCGCAACATCGAATTTCAGCATTACCATTATCCTTGACAGGTCTATTGGATTTGCTGAACTAACAATAATCAAAGCGGATTCAAGAGGATAATCACCCAATAGCCAAATCAAAAGTAAAATCGAAGCATCATAAATAAGACTTAGACTCAACCAGATAATAAATGAAAATCCCATCCCTTTAACCTTGTCATCAAAAGATAATGCCATTGTAAAGGCAATTCCAACAAAAATAAAAGTTAAAGCAATTCCTGAGACCAAAATAATAAGAAGTATGCTTATGTCAATATCTGTTTGGATGATAAGTGGAATTGCTATTCCAATAAGATACGCCATTACCAATGGTATTGTCAAACCTAAATATATCGAATGATAAAGGCTTTTTCGACTAATAGGTTGTGAAAGTAATAACTCAACAAATTCCCTTGAATTATATGTATATATCGTCCCAAATATTATACTTACTAATGGTATGATGATAATTATCACATTCAGAAGGCTGACTACAGCTCTTGACGTATCACTCGAAAACCAAATAAGGAATTCCGTAAGTAACAAGAAAAACAAGCCATAAAGCAATAGCCATTTACTCCTTGCAACATCTCTTATTGAATACTTAAATAATTTTATAAACATTATTAATAACTCACTCCTTTGTTAAGAAATATTGCTATACTATTCTCAAGGTTAATTCCAGCTGTCTTTTCAATTAATTTCCTTACTTTTTCCCGAAAACTGATCTGTCCGTTAAGAAAATAAATGATCTCATCAGCAAGTTCTTCAACTTCGCTCATAATATGTGAAATCAATAAAACTGTGCTTCCTTCGGAATTTCTTTCCTTAATCAATTTTTTCAATTTTCCGGCTGAAATTGGATCCAATCCTGAGGTTGGTTCATCAAGAATAAGCAAATCCTTTTTAAACATAAAGGCAAGTATAATTCCCAATTTCTGCTTTGTTCCGCCGGATAATGTCCTGACTTCTTTGTTAAGATGCTCCTGTAACTCAAACTCATCAATCAGTTCTGCTTCAAATGTTTCTTCACCTCCACCAATATCTTTTATCATTGATATTACTTCCTTAACTGTAAGATTTTCTGGATAACGCCCTATTTGAGGCAGATAGCCAACCTGTTTTCTATATTGAAAATGCGAATTTAACTTCTCGTCATTTATATATATCTCTCCATTATCCATTCTGACAAGTCCAAGAATGATTTTAACCAATGTTGATTTACCCGAACCATTCGGACCAGCAATTGCAACGATTTTTCCAGACTGAACATCAAAGCTGACACTTTCCAGAGCAGTTACTTTCCCATATTTCTTTTCTAATTTATCTATCTTAATCATTTATTCTTTTCATTAGTGGTTTCTTATCTTTCAATGTCTCTGGTGTTAGAGACGGAAATACTTTTTCGGCTACCTCAAGAATTTGGATAAAAAAGCTATGAAGCAATATCAGTGCTTCAGGATTATTTGATGACACAACGGAGAATAAAGTAACGGGTGAATACGGAACATCTCCTATCCCATCTCTATTAATATCATATCCGGTATAACCCGACCAATAATTATTATCAAAATAACTATAGCTTTGCTTACTGTTAGTCGCAACCTCAAAAGTATTCGAAATAAAATTATTCTGATTAAAATGATTATCCACACAATTACCCATAATTTTCAATGCCCAACCGTTTTTTATGAAATCATTCCTTTTAAAATCCAATCTATTAGAACCTTCCATATAAACACCAACAGTATTGTTATCAAATTTATTATTTATTATTTCTCCATCTCTAATATCTTTCAGTAAAAGCCCATAAGCCGAACTACCCCAATTATTATGAAATTGATTGTTTCTCATATTTACATTTTTTGAATACATAACAGCAACACCAGCTCCGTTTCTCTCGAATTTGTTTCTTTCGTAATCACATCCATCAGAAAACATAAAATGAAGCCCATATCTTAAATTAAGCAGACTATGATTTTGCATAATATTAGCCTTTGATACAAATTCAAGATATATTCCGTCACGGTGATTCTCTATATAATTATCTTTAATTACTGCAGTAGTGCATCGGAAAAGATGAATTCCATTCCCTGAAGAACTCTCAGTCTTTGAATAACCGTATATTTTATTACCAAAAATTTTAAAATCATTACACCTTGCCAGATAAATTCCAAAAAATCCATTTAATATTTTGTTATTTTCAATGACAGAGCCTTCTGAATTATTCAACCTGATAGCAGCATTATCTTTTATTGCTGTCCTTTTTACATTTTTGAAAAATAAACCCTTAATATGAACTTTTGTAGATTCAACGTATATGATACTCCCATCAGCAATACTCCCGTCGATTATTGCTTCACCTTTTCCAATCACTGTCAAATTTCTTTTGATAACTATACTGTTTTGTTTATAAACCCCTTTATTGATAATAATTGTATCACCATCCTTAGCCTTATCAACAGCTGTTTGTATTCCAGAATTATCTTTTGGATTGACATAAATAATTCCAGCAATCAATTCGACTGAATTAATTAAACAAAGACAAAAAATTATATTTATTAATTTCAAAATCATTTAATAATTGCCCTTAATCCATCCATTCTTTTCTAATGGCTTCAACAAGAGCAATCCAGTCCATCGGTATATCCATTTCAGTTTTTATGGCTTTATCTCTTTCTTCTTGAGTTTTGAAAGATGGTGCATTAAAAGCCATTGGAGACTGATATTCTGGACTTTTTAAGTAAAAAGCCGTTGTTGCATCAATTAACTCTTTTGCCTGTAAGTAATTAATTGTCCAAAATGAATGAATCTCATCAT
The DNA here is from genome assembly GCA_026418625.1 of Candidatus Kapaibacterium sp. Taxonomy (GTDB): domain Bacteria; phylum Bacteroidota; class Ignavibacteria; order Kapaibacteriales; family UBA2268; genus CALHRB01. Next base: position 34,130 of record JAOABA010000036.1, on the reverse strand, counting down.
CTCTATTAAACTTTTTTTCCTCTAAATAATAAGCTACCATACATTCAACTGCATCGAATTTATATACTTTTCCTTTATGTGTTACTATTTCTGCGCCCCATTTTTCATCAGCTATAGTCATTCCGCATTTATGGCAATTGTCAAATCCAAACTCTATGGCCTTGGGTTCTGGATTACAGGACATAAAAAATGCTCCAAAGAGAAAAACCAATACCAATTTATTGTTCTGCACTGATTGTAGATTTTTCTTTGCTAAAAAAAAGGCTGTTATACCAAGAAGAAGAGACACTCCAAGTAAAATACCTCCTGCCGCAGGATAAGAGTGTGCCGTAAAATTCAAAAGTTGCTTTGTTCCAAAAACAGGTGGCTGATATGATTGTCCCGGTATCTTGATAATCGCTTTAGGGTCAAGATTATGTCCATAATCATAACCCCATAAATAAAAATCATATATACCTACTATACTTATTCCTAAAAGTAAAACAACCCATATAAGAATCAACCATTTCTTGCTTAATAATGAAGTAACAATACCAAAAGTAATAAAAAAAGCTATAATAAATGGCATTATTTTTAGCTCAGCAATCGAATCGGGCTCGATCTTTTTCATACCAATGTAATGATTTAAATTGTTTATGCTATTCAAATCATTTTCTTTATGTCCCTCTATTGAAGAAACATTAATATATAATCCAAGACCTTCAGGAAATTGAGGTGCCTCTAAACTAATATTCCAAATTGGCAAAAAATATATCCCTATCAGAATCAAAGAGGCTATCAACATCAATATTCTTGCTTTGTTTTTCATAATCTAACCATTTCAGTTAATTTTGTCCTAAATTTAAATTAAAGAAAGAACCTTCCCTTATGAGAGAAGGTTCTTAATAAAATTATTTCTTATTCTGATTGTTCCAAGCTAACTTGATTTGAGAATTTGCGGGAGATACCCTGACATATCCTTGCATTTCCTGATGTAAAGCTGAACAAAAATCAGTACAATAAAAAGGATATACTCCCGGTTTCTTCGGAGTCCATTTTAATGTTAATGTTTCACCCGGCATTATTAGTATTTCAGAATTTTCGGCTCCCTTGATAGCAAATCCGTGTGGCACATCCCAGTCTTGTTCAAGATTTGTTATATGAAAATATACTTCATCTCCAACTTTGATTCCCTCAATATTATCTGGTGCAAAATGAGATCTGATAGTGGTCATATAAATCCTGACAACATTACCATTTCTTTCTACTTTGGCATCTTCCTCTTTTGATGTTTTATAAGGATGTTTGTTGTTCTCCATTTTGTAGAATTTCAAAGATTTGTCTTTTATCATAGAAGCAGCTATTGCTTGTGCATAATGTGGCTCTCCTATTGTTGGGAAATCAAGTAAAAGCTTCATCTTATCACCGGAAATATCAATCAATTGGGCTGATTGTGTTAATTCTGGACCTGTTGGTAGATATCTGTCTTTAGTAATTTTATTTAAAGCTATAACATATTTTCCATAAGGTTTTTTTGTATTGCCACCGGGAACCAAAAGATGACCGATTGAATAGTAGGTTGGAATCCTGTCTAAAACCTTGAAATCTTTCAAACTCCATTTTGTAATTTCAGATGATACAAACATCGAAGTATAAGCATTTCCCTTGTCATCGAATTCAGTGTGCAGAGGACCAAGGCCGGGTTCTTGAACTTCACCGGCTATAACGGCATCATAATTCAAAACTGGAATTCCATCTATGGTTTTATCAAATTTTTTATCATCGATTGCCTTCAACATTTTTGTATAAGAAAAAACAGGAATGATAGCTGCCAATTTACCACCCGCAACTATATATTCACCAGTTGGATCAACATCACAACCGTGAGGTGATTTTGGTGTTGGCATAAAATACACTAATCCGGGACACTCTTCGGGTATAAGAACTTTTACCTTGTTTTTCATTGTTGAAGTAGCTGTCTGGGTTTCTTCATTAAAAACATTATGTGCATACGGTGAATTGAATTCTTTATATTTTTTCTGTGCAATGTATTCTTCTGCTTTTTTCCAGTTAATTGCAGCAACAAAATCCTTATCATTTTGGCTTGAATTGACTTCTTTTATTGTATTGGCTTGTTCCGAATTATACATTGAGAAAAAGCACCAACCGTGTGATTTACCTTTTCCCGCTCTGGCAAGGTCATAATCATATCCGGGCATCAAGACTTGAAAAGCAATATCCATTTCGCCAGTCTTTTGATCGACCTTAACAAAAGATATTGCCCCTTTGAACTTATCTTTATATTCATTTATTGATACATCATCATTAGGAATAGGGATACTGAATCTAGTTCCTGCTACAACATATTCAGTGTTTTCAGTTCCGAATGGTGATGAATGATTTCCGGCACTGTTTGGAAGCTCTATTATCTCGGCTGTTCTAAAAGTTGTCAAATCAATTCGAGCAATTCTTGGTGTATTATTTCCATTTATAAAAATCCATCTTCCATCAGCCATACCGTCTGTTTGAGATAATTCCGGATGGTGAGCATCGTCCCAAGGAATAAATCCGTGGGATGTCATCAGCATAGGCTTGGTTTCCTCACTATATCCCCAACCTTTTTCAGGATCTTGAGAAAACACTGGAATCACTCTGAATAATCTTCCGCTCGGTATTCCATAAACAGAAAGCTGACCGCTAAATCCCCCAGAAAAAAATCCATAGAATTCATCATATTCTCCCGGTGGGACATAAACTTTGGATGCGACATCACCAGAAACAGTTCCTTGCTTACTCGAAGGACAGCCCCATAGTAAAAACATCATTGATATTGAAATTACTATGATTAAGTAAGTGAATACACTTTTTTTCATAAATTTAATCCTTTCTAAAGTTAAAAAAAATATCTTGTTATCGATTTCTTATTTCCCTTCAGCTTTTGCTCTTAAATGTTCTAAAATCATTAAAGCTTCTTCGTGAGACAAATGTTGGTTAGGCATCTGAGTCATATATTGTTTCAGTAATGCTTTGGTTGTATCATTGTTATGAGTCATTTTTTCAGGATCAAGAATCTGACTCATAATATAATCCGGTGAACGTCTTTTAAAAACATTGCCCAGCGGCGGTCCAACAAATTTCTCTTCGTATTTATGGCAAGCGGCACATTTTTCTGCAAAAATCTTTGCTCCCTTTTCTGCCTTTTCTGGATTGAACTCTCCAATTTTAGTTCCCTTAATGACCAAAAATTCTTCTTTTACTTCTTCTTCCTGTTCTCCACAAGAGGTTAAAACCAAAAAAGACCCAATGATAAGCAATGCAAAAAATAAGATGACTTTTTGCTCCCCGATTTTCTTAATTAATTCTTCCTTTCTTGAGATTTTTTCTGTTTTCATAATTATTCCTTCTATATTTCAGATTTATTTATCCGATTATTAATAAAAAAAATTTAATTGTTTTCTAATGTTATCAATGAGCTAAACTCTCTTATTGTTGAATTTTTGTACATCTCAATAAACTTTTCATATAATTTATTTATACTATCTGATGAATTCTTTTCTTTCAGATGTGTGCCATTATCAACTATTAGCATATCAAACTTCGGATTATCCAATGAATCAATTACTTGCGATACTGTTATCTGATTGGCATCACGAGCTAACTCTATCCCACCATTAGCCCCCCTTTTTGTTTTCACGATTCCGTTAAAACTAAGCGTTTGAATAATCTTAGCAAGATAGTGAAAAGATATTCCTAAATCTTCAGCGATTTTTGAAACGGTAATTTTTTTATCCTTGCCGGTGTTAACTGACAAGTAGCTTGTTGCTAAAATTCCATACAAACATGACTTTGATAAAGCCGCCATAATACCTTTTTAAAATATAATCAGATTTATTTGTCCGAATATAATATAAAAAAAGTTAATAGTCAAGAAAAAAATTTTTTTGTTATTATTTTTTTTAATTATAAATTTGAAAATCATTAATCATTAAGAGAGGTTGCTATGAAAACATTCATTTTAATGACAAAGCTTTCGCCCGAAGAATCTAAAAAAATGAAGGAAAGAGCCAAAATTGGACGTAGCTGGTTAGACCGTGTAAAAGAAAAATGCCCAGAGGTCAAATTTATCGCCCATTATGCTGTTCTTGGTCCATTCGATTTTCTTGATATTTATGAAGCACCAGATGAGGAAACTGCTGCAAAGGTCTCCTTAATTAGCAGAGATTATGGTGCCTTCGATGCTCAAAGTTTAATGGCAATACCCTATAAAGATTTTTTAAAACTTATTGAGGAAATTTAGCTTTTTTCATTTTTTTCTAATTCATTAATTTTAGTTTTCAGGTCAGTCTGAATTTGTTTGTAAGAATCAGTTAATTCGACTAACTGTTCCATTATATGTTGTGTATCCTTAATTATGTGAAGAATGATATTAATCATTCTTGGGGTAATTCCATTTTGTTTTATTCCTTTTATGTGAGAAATCAGCATTTTATCAGAGGTTTGCTGAAATTCTGTTCTCATTTCTTTTAACTTATCTTTCGAGAAGTAATTTCCATTTTTTATTGATTCTTCTAAAGTATCAATAACTTTAACCAACATCTTGTTTACTTTTTTCAAATCGCTAATGTGTGCATCTCCAAACATCTTATGATTATTATCAACATAATTATAAACGATGCTTGCAAAATGACTGTTACTATCAGAAATAGTATTTATAGCACTTAATACATTTGCAAAATGATGCCCTGACTCCAATGCAGATTCATCGAAACTCTGGACAATATTCAACATATCCTTAGAAATAGTATCTGATAGTTCTCTAAGTTCTTTACTCTGTTTTTTAAACTTCTTTAATATTTTTAAATTTCTCTTTATAGCCCCTGTGTATCCAGTATTAATTGATTCTTTGAGTTTGCTAGTAAAATCAATGAGGTTTCTTGCAAGATAATCACTTGCCTCAGAAAATTTCTCAACTTTAATTTTTAGTCTTTCCTCAGCTAATTTGATTTCTTCATCTCTTTTCTTGTGAATAAGAGCTGTTCTGATAAATAGAAATGCAACAAGACCAAGAAATAATACTACTCCAAAAATACTTGTATAGTAAATTGTTACTGAAATTATTGCTGCAATCAAAGAAGCTATTATTGCAGTCAACAACCAGCCACCAATGACTGTCATCACTCCTGAAACTCTATAAACTGCACTTTCAGTTCCCCAAGCCCTATCAGCTAAAGCAGTTGACATTGCAACTATAAAAGTTACATAAGTGGTCGAAAGAGGTAATTTCAAATGCGTTCCCACTGAAATTAATGCTGATGCTACCATTAAATTAACAGTTGCTCTAACCAAATCAAACGAGGCTTCGTTGCCTTCTGCGTCTCTTTCAAGCTCAAGCCTTGATGTATCCAGCCTACCTCGAACCCAATTCCTGATTTTTGTAGGAATAAGTTTTAAAAAGAAATTATTAATACTTAATATGATCCTGACCAATGCTCTGGCTATTGGATAAGATTCATACAATTCAACTCCTTCTTCTTGCCTTCCTAATGAGACTTCTGTTCTTGTAACTGATCTTGCTTTCTTGGACAGAAATAATGTTGTAATCATTATTACACCAGCTAATAGCAAAATCAATGTATCTGCCTTTGCTGGTTTTGAGAGATCGGTCATTAGAACATTTAAGGGATCAGAATAATTCCCAGCTGCCTGATAAGCAGCCATACCTGCCAACGGTGCACCAATAAAATTAACTAAATCGTTTGCTGCAAATGCCCAAGCTAAGGCAAATGTTCCAATTAAAACTATTAGTTTCAGTGAATTAAACTTTGTAAATGTGTTTATTATTTGTAAAACTATAGTCCAAAATAAAAAAGTTCCTCCAAGCACATACCAAACATTTATCTCGATAAACTTGACTAATTCTGGTGTTGCAAATGAAGCTCCTTCAATTCCTTCAATAATAATAAAATAATTAATTAGCGTTAATGCAATACCGCCCCAAATCGCACCATATTTCTTATATTTTACTCTAAATTTAAATGTAAAAATTATCCTTGATATAAATTGTATAATAAATCCAAAGAAGAATGCAAATAATATTGAAACCAAGATAGCAGTATAAATACTCAATATTTTAGATGTATTTAGGTAAGTAAATACCAATGAAAGATCCTGATTGGCATCCAAAGTTTTTATGATAGCCATTGTCATTGCTCCACCAAACATTCCGGATACTAATGAAACAGTCGTTGAGGTGGGAAGACCAAAAGTATTAAAGAAATCAAGCAGTATAATATCGGCAAACATCACCGCAAGAAATATTATTAATAATTCTGGCATTGTAAAAAATTGAGGATTGAAAATACCCTTTCGAGCAATTTCCATCATACCGCTTGAAAATGTTACTCCGATTAATACACCTAATGCTGCTACTATTAATGCCTTCCGGAATGTTGAGGCTTTGGAACCGACCGCTGAATTAAGAAAGTTTACTGCATCGTTTGCTATTCCTACGTTTAAATCTATCGCTCCTAAGATTAGCAGAACTACGACAAAAAATAAGTAGATTTCCATTAATTATGATTTTGTTGTTTTTAAAAATGTAATTTAAGTGGATTTTTGTTAATTTTTTGTTAAGAAATATACAATTCTATAATTTTAATTTACAAACCTTTATATCTATATTTTCTTATAAATTAAGTTAAAAACTATAATGGTTTTTACAATTTAAAAAATTAAAACCAATACTATTCTTTATAATCAAAAATTTAAGCAAATTCTATGTAAAATTCTTTCTTAATGTTTTGAATTTCTTTGGAAAATAAAAAGGGGACTGACTTTATTCATTCCCCAATTGTTATTATTCTGCTATAATTAAAACTACTGTTTTGGTGCTTCTATTGGTGGTGGAGCCATTGTATTAACAGGTGGTTTTGCTCCCTGTGTAACAGGCTTTATTTCTTCTGCTTTTGGTCCTAAAAAGAACTTATTTGCAATTAGTACTAATACTAATATAGCTACCGCTAACCATCTTGTTAATTTCTGAACAAAATCAACTGTTCGTTGCATACCGAACATTGTTCCAAATTGGCTACCAAGACCTCCAAAGCTTGCTGATAAATCACCTTTGCCCGGTTGAATTAAAACCGCAGCTATCAATACTATAGAAATTATTATTAACAATATAGCTATTAAAGAAAACATAATTTTTCCACTTTTAATAAATTTCAAAATAAAGAACTACAAAATTAGAAATTTATTTTTATTTTATCAATGATTATTCTTGATTATTTAAAAAAATTGATATTAAATTTATTTATGTCTCGTTTGTTTTTATTTTTAATTTATTATTTAAATGAGCTACATTAGTCTTTATATACTCAGATTTCAAATAGGTCCTTTCCTTTTTGGGTCTTTGACTGTTGTTTTTCTGTTCCTTTTCCAATTTCTATCAAAATATCTTAATGATTTAGTTATAAAAGGTCTCGAAACTTGGGTGATTTTTCAGCTGATTGCCTTAAACGTAGCTTGGATGATTGTTCTGGCAATCCCTATGGGTGTTCTTTTTGCAGCTTTAATGTCTTTTGGAAATCTGTCCTCGACTAACGAAATAACAATTATTAAATCAAGTGGAGGAAGTCTTCTAAAAATGATGTCTCCTGTTATTGTTACAGGAATTTTAATGACAATTTTTCTTTTTTGGTTCAATGATAATGTCCTACCCGAAGCAAATCACCAAGCCAAAGTATTACTAAGTGATATTGAACGTAAAAAACCAACTTTTTCACTCGAAGCAGGTCAATTCAGCACCCAACTTGATGGCTATACTATTTTAGCTAGAAAAATTGATTCGATTACAGGTCACCTTAAAGCTTTAACTATTTATGATAGAACAAAGGGAAATAGATTGAGCATTGCTTCGGCTGACTCAGGCTCTGTGCGATTCAATTCAAGCTATACTAAAATCATTATTGACCTTTTTAATGGTGAAGCTCATCAACTATCTCAAAATGACTATAAAGATTACAGATTGATTAAGTTCAAGGAATATCAGGTTATCATCCCTGCGTCCGGATTTGCATTCGAACGAACTGCTGAAGGAATGATTTCAAGAGGTGACCGTGAAATGAAAATTTCTGATATGCAAAAAATTGTTGATGAGGCAAAAAAAACTGCATCTATTAGTGAAAAGAAAATTTTAGAAAACGCACAAAAATTTTATAACTATCTCGTTGGAATCAGTCCCTCAGAGGAAAAGTTAATACCTGCTTACAATTACGGAAAACCAAGAATTAATGCCGATTCCACTTTGATTGATATTTCCGGAACAAAAATCATTGCTGAGAATATTAAAACAGGACTTATTGACGCAGAACGTAGAATATCAACACTCAAATCCTCTATTCTAAGTGATTTCTTCCAAGCAAGGGATTATTATCAGAGAGCTAAATCCTACGAGGTTGAAATACATAAAAAATATGCAATACCATTTGCCTGCATTTTGTTCGTTTTAATCGGATGTCCTCTCGGAATAATAACAAAGAATGGAAACTTTGGAATAAGTGCTGCAATCAGCCTTGGTTTTTATATATTTTACTGGGCTTGCCTTATTGGTGGCGAAAAACTCGCTGATAGAGGTTTAATCTCACCTTTCATAAGTATGTGGGCTGGAAATTTTATTATTGCAGTATTTGCTGTTATAATATTAATAAAAGTAAATAATGAATCTGCTTCTTTGAATATTTTTCGATATATCAAAAATCTATTTATGATGAATTTCAGTTCAGTAAGAAAAAATCAAAACAATATCTAAACCTTATGATACATAAAAAATTCGAAATGAATATGTGAAATAAAAGTATTAATAAGTCATATCGACAAACGAAGTTTAGAAGAATCCGTTATAATTTTAAAAAAGGGGCTATCTCACAAACAATTTTTTTTAAAATCTCTACTAATTAGTATTCAAACATATTTGATTGTTATTTGCGAGACAGCCTCTTTCTGATTTTGAATAAAACAAAAAATATCTTTATATCAAATCTAATCACTATTTCTTCACATCCGGTGCTTGTGGTGGTGGCTGAACAGGTTTAACTGGCTGAGGATTATTGATATCTGGTGGTTTCCCTCCAACTTTTAAAAGCTCAATCTCAAAATAAACTGCCGAGCCCGGTGGAATTTGTGGTGGTGCTCCTCTGTCACCCCAACCAAGTTCTGGTGAAATAAATACTTTGTAAATAGCACCTTCTTTCATCAACTTAAATGCCTCCTTCCAGCCCGGAATTTGTTGTCCTACCACCATTTGAACTGGTTCTTTGCCATAAGTATTATCAAACTCGAAACCATTCATATGATAACCTTTAAGATGAACCGTTACAAGGTCTTCATCCTTAGGACTTTTGCCAGTTCCTTCTTTTATCACTATGTATTGAAGTCCGCTTGGTGTTGTAATGACTCCCGGTTTCTTTTTATTTTCAGCTAAAAACTCTTCGGATTTTTTCTTATTAGCTTCAGCGTCTTGTTTTAACTTTTCTTCCTCATCTTTACGCTTTTGTTCTTGTTTTTTGAACATCATATTCTGAAATCTTAACCTTAAATCGTCACTGGCAAGCTTGCTAATCAGTGATGAATCCCCTTTGATGCCTTCCAAAAAGCCTTTGATGAAAAAGTCTTTGTTAATCTCAAGGCTGTCTTTGTGCATACTAAACCCTATTTCGTGGGCAATTGAATAACTAAGACTGTCGTAAAAGGTCTTGAAACTTCCCGGATTTTTGTAACCACCATCTCCTGAACTGTTATCACAGGCTGATAATGTAAGTGCTATTAACACAAATAGAGTTAAAAATTTCTTCATATTTTCTCCTATTAAAAAAAAGTTTTGACGTTTATTCCAAAAATATGTTTATTTAATTTTAAAATATTCTAAACTTTATTGTTAACCCGAATTGCTTTTGATATTACCTTATAGTTCAAGAAAATGAAACTTTATCCTTTTAAAAACATACAAGGATGTTTGATCTACATAAGAAGCTGTGTAAAAAGCAGTAATTCTAAGCCGCTGACGAGGAATCTATATTTTGTAACTTATTCAAATATAATGGACTCTTCACTTCGTTCAGAGTGACTTAGAACTATTTTTTTGTTCTAACACATCCACATAAATAGCGCAAACATCCTTGTTTAAAAATTTCAACCCTATCTCTTAATTAAGTATGATAATTGGCAAAGCTATCGTTCTTCCGTTCAAGATTGTTGCAATATAATACATTCCCGAAGCCAAATTCTTGTTTAATTTTCCTGCTAAGTTAATCTCGTGTCTGCCCAATGTAACCCAATCATTCATTAGCTCTGCAATTTCTTCACCCTTGATGCTATAAAGCTTTATACTGATTTTACCGTCTTCAGGAGCATTCAATATCAAATCAGCTGATTCATTTAAATTAACAGGATTTCGAGATATTGAAATGTTGAAATCTGCTTGAGTTAATTCAGAATGCACATCAAGGAATGTCATATTTGGATCATAACCTTGCGAAACAGCTCCAACAACCCAGCAAACAGTATCACCCAGCGATCGGTCAAACAAATATGACCTCGAAATTGCGGTTGCAGTCTCCATAAATATTGATTGAGCAAGTATAGTGCCACCCGATTTAGAGTGATCCAAGTCTTCGAGTAACCAGATTGTATTTAGTCCGTTTGCGTTTGAGGTTCCTCCAACAACTGCGGATTTGCTTCCTAATAGTCTGCCTTCTTTGTCAATCCATTGCATCATAATCTCAACCGTTCTTCCGTTTTTAATTTCTGAGTTAATGAATTCCCAAGTTGGATAACCAGCCATAACATTGTTATTCTTAGCGAAATGCCCGAAAGTCCTGTTTGGAGAAACAATTGAGTCGTTGCCGTAATCTACAAGCTGGAATTTTACTGAAACCGGTAATCTTAGACTGTCAATCAAAGCAAGTTTGCCCTTAATCATATCCACAGCAGTTGAACCCTTGCTTTTCTGCCTGTTCATAAATTTGCTAAGCAATTCAATCTTAGTTCTTGCATTAGTATTGTCGTTAATTTGTGTATAATTCCTCTTAAGCCATTCAAATGAAATTGAGGCTGCGGCAGGATTTCCTGCGTTGTAATCTCCGGCATAGCTCGGATCAACTGTTGGGCTAATAGTTGAATCAAGATCAATGTTTATAAACCCGGCAACATTATAGTTCAACTCAGGATTACTCGGTATAAAATAAGTCGGTATAAAGTCTGGTTTAAAGCCATAACCCAAAACATTATCCGTTAAATCATTGAAGGAACTGATAGTTCTTTCAGTCAGAGTTAATTTGTAAACGCTATCCTTTTGCGGCAGGACTGTCAAAATAGAATCACTGAATATAATTGACACTTCATATTCTTCGCTTTCGTTCGGTATGTCAGCCGTTTTACCCGCTTTTCTAATTGCACAAGTATTAGTAATCAATGCTGCATTTACACCACCAGATATACCCTTAGGAATAATAATATTTTTACCCCACCACCAACAATCATAATTTTCATCATTTGTTTTCTGGATGATGTTCATATAATTTGTTTTGTCTGTCGAAGTAAAATTATATGTAAGCAGCAGAAAATCGAGTTTCTTTGCAGAACCATCATCAAACTTTATTCTCTCGAGTTTTATATCATTAATAATTGGTTTTGGTGGTGAAACAGGCTCAACATAACTCTCTGAAATTATTGCTTCTATACGTCTGCTTTTCGAACCCCAACGTGTGATTACGGGAATATCACCGGGGATAGTTTCCCAAGTTGCAACTTCCTCCCCTGTTTCAAGACTGTCATCTGGATTATTTCTCAATCCTGAACTTGTCTGGCGGGTATCGTCCTTGAACCAAATTCTCTTCACACCCTTATCATCAAGAACTCCCGTAACTGTTACAACGTGTCCACCAAGCCTTTTTCCGGTAGAATCATACCTACCATAAATCAATTCGACATCTTCACCATCTTTCATTTCTTGGACGAGCCAATCCCAAGTTGGATAACCATTGTCTTTTGTATTTTTATTTTTTGCCTGTATTTCTTTACCGTCTTTATCCTTAATTGAAACAATAGAATCCTTTTTGTGCCTGAAACTCTGGAACTTTACTTCTATTGGAAGTTTGTTTTCAGCTATGAATTTCAGCTTTCCTTTAATCATTTGGTCATTAGTAACGCCTTTTTCCTTTTGTCTTTCCATATATTTACTTAATTCTTCGAGCTTTTCCCTCAAAGTTTTATTGGTATTTAGTTTATGGACCTTATCGAGCCAGTGCAAACTGTTTGCCGCTGCAGCCGGACCGCAGGCATTTTTATCCCCTGCATAAGTATCCGTTGCAGGATTTGCCGTAGAATCGAGATCAACATTTGGCATATTGCAACCAATATAAACCGAATCTTTTAAACGTTCAGTTATTTTAATTAAAGGATGATAAATCGAATCATAAGAAAATGGAATATGTATCTTTGCTGTATCTGGATCAGTTATACCAATTGAAACTTCATATTTTGATTTTTGTATATTTATCCTTTTCCAATCAATTTCAGGAAACTTTGGATAAGTGGAATCAAGAAAATCATAAATAAAGTAATCTAAACTGTCCGGCAATCTATCATTTACAAACAGTTTTTTTAAGTTAATCCCGATTGAAATTCTCCTTGGATTTTCAAATGGCATAATTGGCATATTGCGAACAACCCAATCAACAGAGTCATTTTCAGGGTTTCGCAATAATATGTTTCGATAAAACAAATTATCATTTTTTGGATAAATGTCAGATATATAAGCGCCAAATGGATTAAAATCAAATGGGTCAGTTCCCGGTTCAAGCAGTGTAATTTTTAAATTTGTTTTAGGAGGTTCAAATGAGACATTTTCATCATAACTTTCTGAAACCAAGCTTTCAACCCTTAACTGCCAGTCGCCAAAGCCAAATCTTCTTAAAACAGGTGTTCCTGCTAAGTTGGTTCCCCAACCAATAACTTCCTCACCAGTTGAATCTCTCATATCATAAGTTTTACCATAACCTTCTCCACTTTGAAGAATATCGTCTTTTATCCAAATTCTTTTTTCTCCGCCTGATTCAATAACACCAGTAACAGTAACCCAATGACCTCCCCTTCGATTTCCATCACCATCGTAATAGCCGTATAGCAATTCAACATCTTCGCCATTCTTCATTTCCTGAACCAGCCAATCCCATTCTGGATAAGCATAATTGGAATTATTTTTATTTTCTGCAAAATGCTTATACTTATCATTTGGTGAGGTAACATTCGAATCTTTCTTAAACCATTTACTTTGGAACTTAACTTTAATTGGTAATTTATATTTATCAATAAAATCGAGTTTTCCCTTAATTAACTGATAAGTGTTCACACCTCTTGAATTTTGTCGTTTCATCATACTGCTTAGCTCTTCCATTTTCTCTCTAAGAGGCAAATCTTGTGTTATTTTCGGATGTGTTTCTGAAAGCCAGTGCATACTATTTGCTGCCGAAGCTGGTCCGCAAGCGTTTAAATCACCTGCCCAATTCGCTGATTGAGGATATGATTCATTATTTAAATCAATATTTGGAACTGTGCAACCCCTGTAAACTGAGTCTTTAGGAGTTTGAGTCCCAGTAAAAACAGGTGGAAGCATATTTGATATTTCAATAAATGATGGTATTTCAGCAGCTCCATCTGGGATATAATGTGTTAATTCATCTTTATAAAAAATATCAAAAAATGAATCATTGTTCCATCTTGGCTTTTCTCTAAGATTTGTATCGCTTGTAATAAATTGAACTTGGATAGGGACACCTGCAGTCAGATTCAATGCCCCAAGCTCAACAGGTGTTGAAACCCAATGATCTTTATGAAAAGGCATTACCGGCATATTCTGAACTAACCATACTGGTTGTTGTGTTTCGGAAGTCCTTGCCAAAGCATTGATATATTTAAGTTGATTACTTTCAAAAAGATAAAAGCCCATTAATCCACTTGTTGTATTAGTAGCTATAAATGGCTCTTCGAAAGATATTCTGCCTATTGTTGTTGCCTTAGGATCGAAAGTGTGTTGTATGGTTGGATCAAAACTCTCGGAAACAATACCGGTAACTATTGTAACATCAGGTCCTTCAGACCATTCTTTCAAATATGGAATTCCTGTTCTTTCGCTAACTAAGAGCCAAGTTAATGGGGTTTGCTCAGTGCCTCCGGATGTCCCTTGTTTAGTATCATCTTTTACCCAAACTCTTTTCACTCCTCCTATCTGGCTAACGCCTGATACTGTTACAACGTGCCCACCTGTGTGAACTATTTGCCCTTCTTCATCAACTGTATAAGAATCTAAGAGAAGTTCAACATCTTCTCCATCTTTGATTTCCTGAAATAGAAACTCCCAAGTAGCTGCCCATTTTGTCGGTTCTGATTTATTTGCATTCCTGTTGCTTGCTTCATTCTTATATTTATTATTTGGTGATTTTATATTATTCGTATCTGTATCTTGGGCTTGAAATTTTACTTTTATTGGTAGCTTATATTTATCAATAAAATCAAGTTTCCCCTTAATAAAATCAACAGTAGAAACCCCGTCATTGTTTGCTCTGTTCATCATTTTGCTAAGCTCGATCAATTTTTCGCGAAGTGACAAATTAGATTTTATTTCAGGGTGCACCGTTTCGAGCCATTGCATACTGTTTGCTGCGGCTGCTGGAGCACAAGCATTTTTATCCCCGGCATAACCCGCCACACTACCGGGTGGGTTAGCTGATGAATCCAAGTCTATGTTTGGGACACGGCAACCACGATATTGAAGTAAGTTCGGAAGATTTTCGAGCATTTCCTGAACATTTATCTGGTCAAAAATCAAAGGTTCTTTATCAAAAAAACCAATGTTATATGGTTCTCTTATATAACCATTCCCAACATTATATTCTGCCTGATTGACTGTCATTGGCACAAACAAAGAAGGTGGAAAAGGCTGTGGGGGCATTATCAAAAAAGTGTCGGTTACAAAATAAGCCATAAGTAGCTGATTAACTTGTATCCCGTTCTCTAATCCAAGGTAAGTCAAGTTGAACCAAAAACTCATTAATTCTGGCTGAGGAAAGGGAACAAGAGGGACATTTTGAATCACCCAATCATAAACGTCCGGATTTTCAGGTAACTTAGCAAAAACATTAAGAAATCTCGGTGTATTTAGTCCTTGAATATTTCCATTTAATATGAAGTAAGTTGAGTATGGCTGTTGCCGCGGTTCAATAAAAGATATTTGGTTAATACCTGCCGGTTGAAAATTCTGTGCATAAATATCAATTTTTATTGATAATAACAGAATAAGAACAAAAAGTGAAAAGACCAAGTTTTTATTTGGGTAAAGGAATTTCATTTTTCCCCCTAATTAATGAAGAATTTTTGTATTCATTCAATTTAGAATTTATATTAATTTTTAAAATTTTTCGATTAAACTAAATATAATATTTTTTTTCCAAAAAACAAAATTTATATCAATAATTAAATTAAACGCAGAGAATAAAGTGCGTTTTAAGTTTGATTAACCTTGGATATTCATTTTGAAAAAATAAATTCAATTTTCTTGAAAAACCTTTGTGAACTTTGCTTAATACTCTACGGTCTCTAAGAGAAAGTTTAAACTTAGAGAAACCAAAGAGTTTGAAAACTCAATTATAAAAAAAAAGCTCGTTGATATTTGAGTCTCAACGAGCGAAATCAATAAATTTGATGAATAATTAGAATCTATAACCTGTAAGAGCTTTCATATATTGAGCTCTTTCAAACGCAGAAGGATCTGCAACGTTAAGCTGGGACATACTACCCTGCATCTGTTGAACTGATTCGTATTCTTTTTCTGTCATCCATTCAATTATTTCTTTTTCAACCTGGCTGATATGATAAATACCGTTCTTGAAAAGAGCTGAGCACATCATTGTAACGTTTGCCCCTGCCATAAGCATTTTAATCACATCATCAGCAGATTGAATGCCGCTTGTAGCTGCAAGGTCAGCTTTAATTCTTCCTTTAAGTATTGCAATCCATCTCATCGGAAGCCTTGCTGCGGAAGAATGACTCAACTGAATCTGTGGTTTTACTTCAAGATAGTCAAGATCAATATCCGGTTGATAAAATCTATTGAAAAGAACAAGAGCATCTGCTCCTAAATCATCAATTTTCTTAGCCATATTAGCCATATTTGTGAAAAATGGGCTTAATTTTACTGCAACAGGAATACTGACTGCCGATTTTACGTGCTTTACTATCTCGATATAATTATTTTCAATATCCAGAGATGTCAAGTTCATATCAGTAGGAATATAATATATATTTAACTCGATGGCATCTGCCCCGGCTTCCTGCATTTTCTTTGCATAATCAATCCAACCACCATTGGTTGAACCATTAAGGCTTGCAATAATTGGTATTTTAACAGATTCTTTTGCTTTTCGAATTAAATCAAGATAACCCTCTGGACCGACTCTATATTCATCCGGTTCAGGAAAATATGTTAGAGCCTCTGCAAAGCTGTAAGTTCCAGCTGTTGAGTGATAGAACACCTCTTTCTGCTCTTGAATAATTTGCTCTTCGAAAAGTGAATAAAGAACAACAGCACCGGCACCGGCATCTTCCATTTTTTTAATATTTCCAATATCTTCGGAAAGCGGAGAAGCCGATACTACGATTGGGGAACGTAGCGTCATTCCCATATATTTTGTTGTTATATCCATTTAATTTCTCCTTCTTTTATAATTTAAATGTAATTTTCAATTTCAATTAGCTCTATATTATATTTTCATTATGTGCCGAGCCGTTGAATTTTCGTTCTGCTAAATATTGATAATACTTAAACCTTCTCAAAGCATTTTCCTGAGCTATCTTATAATATTGTCTTGCTGCTTCAGGATTTGTCTTATTGAGAATTTTAAATCTTGTCTCGGAATTCATATACTCAGAAACCGGTATCTTAGGTTCTTTTGAGTCAAGAATCAATGGGTTTTGTCCTTGTTTAAGCAAATCAGGATTATATCTGTATAGCAACCACTGACCAGAATCAACTGCTAATCTATGCTGCTTAAGAGGTTCTTCCATATTAATTCCATGAGCTATGCAATGGCTATATGCAATAATAATTGAAGGACCGTTATATGCCTCTGCTTCAAGGAAAGCTTTTAAAGTATGTTCATCACGAGCTCCGAAAGCTACAGATGCAACATAGACAGTCCCATAAGCCATAGCCATCAAACCAAGATCTTTCTTCAGTGTTGGTTTACCATCTGCTGCAAATTTAGCTACTCCTCCAATTGGTGTCGCTTTTGATGATTGACCACCTGTGTTTGAATATACTTCGGTATCAAGAACCAATAGATTAACATCTTTATTTGTTGCTATTACGTGATCTAAACCACCATAACCAATGTCATAAGCCCATCCATCTCCACCAATAATCCAAACACTCTTTCGAACAAGATAATCAGCAACACTCATCAGCTTTTTTGCATCTTCGGTGTTCATATTACTCAATTTTTTCTTCAGAAGCTCAACTCGTTCTCTTTGTTCGAAAATTCCCGGTTCGGTTCTTTGGTCTGCGTTCAATAGTTCATTTACCAAGTTTTCACCGATTTCCGGAGCCATTTTGATTAAAAGGGATTTTGCAATATCTGCTTGTTTATCAATTGCTAACCTGTAACCAAATCCAAATTCAGCATTGTCTTCGAAAAGTGAATTAGACCAAGCAGGTCCTCTTCCTTCAGAATTCTTTGCATAAGGTGTAGTTGGCAGATTTCCACCATATATTGAAGAACAACCAGTTGCATTCGCTATTATCATTCTATCGCCAAATAATTGAGAGGCTAATTTAATATATGGTGTCTCGCCACAACCAGCACAGGCGCCTGAAAATTCAAAGAGTGGCACCTGAAATTGTTGCTGCCTGATATTGCTAACTTTTATCAGATTTCGATTGACTGGTGGTATCGAAAGGAAGAATTCCCAGTTCTTTGCTTCAGTTTCTCTCAAAGGTAATTGAGGCATCATATTGATTGCTTTCAACTTCACGTTTGTCTTATTCTTTACTGGACAGACTTCAACGCAAACCCCACAACCAGTGCAATCTTCGGGTGCAACTTGCAATGTATATTTCCATCCTAAATCTTTATATTCTTTATCTCTCGCATCAGTGTATTTAAATGTTGGAGGTGCATTTTCTAAATATTTCGGATCATAAACATTTTGTCGAATGGTTGCGTGGGGGCATACCATTGCACATTTACCGCATTGAATACATATAGTTTCATCCCAAACAGGTATTGATAAAGCAATATTTCTCTTTTCGTATTGCGTAGTTGCTGTTGGGAAGGTTCCATCAACAGGAAATGCACTCACTGGTATTGAGTCTCCTTGACCAAGTATTATTTTTCCTACAACTTCCTTAACAAATTTTGGAGCATTTTCGGGAACTGGTTGTCTGATATCATATTTTGCTGTAATTTGGTTAGGTATTGGCACTTCAAATAAATTATCTAAAGTATTATCCACAGCCTGAAGGTTCATCCTGACAATTTCATCACCTTTCTTTGCATAGGTTACTTTAATTGATTCTTTAATATACTCAATTGCCTGTTCTTTTGGCAGAACGCCAGATATAGCAAAGAAACAAACCTGCATAACTGTGTTAATTCTTCTTCCCATACCACTGCTTTCAGCAACTTTTTGGGCATCAATTGTAAATAACCTTGCTTTTTTCTCTATTAAGTGCTTTTGAACTGTCAATGGTAATCTATCCCATAACTCATCCTTGCTAAATGGTGCATTGACTAAAAATGTTCCGCCTTCTGCAAGATTTTTCAGCATATCAAACTTTTCAAGGAACACAGTCTGATGACAAGCTATGAAATTAGCTTTTGTTATTAAATATGTTGAGCGTATTTTTTCTGGTCCAAATCTTAAGTGTGAAACCGTTACAGTTCCGGCTTTCTTTGAGTCATAAACATAGTAACCTTGTGAATAGAAATCAGTATTCTCACCAATAATTTTGATTGAATTTTTATTTGCTGAAACAGTCCCATCTGATCCAAGACCATAAAATAGTGCTCTAATAACTTTATCGGATTCAATAGAAAACTCTGGATCATAGGGTATGCTTGTAAATGTTACATCATCATTTATACCAACTGTAAAGTGATTCTTTGGTCTATCCTGCAATAAATGGTCATAAACACCTTTTATCATAGCAGGTGTGAATTCCTTTGAGGACAAACCATATCTTCCACCAACAACAACAGGCATCGTCTTAATATTTCCCCAACCATTATTCAAACCTTCCACCAAAGCATTAATGCAATCCTGATATAAAGGCTCACCAATTGCTCCGGGTTCCTTTGTTCTGTCAAGAACTGCAATTTTCTTAACAGTTGCCGGGATTGCTTCCATAAATCTCTTTACATCGAAAGGTCTATATAGCCTAACTTTGATAACACCAACCTTTTCACCCTGTTTCATTAGATATTCAACAGTTTCGTGTGTCGGTTCGCAGGCTGAAGCCATAAGAACTATAACCCTTTCAGCATCCGGTGCGCCAAAATAATCAAACAAATGATATTGTCTGCCAGTTAATTCGGCAAATTTGTCCATTGTTTTCTGGACAATATCTGGACAAGCTGTGTAAAACCTATTAATCGTTTCCCTGTTTTGGAAGAATACGTCTGGGTTTTGTGCAGTTCCTCTTAATACAGGATGATCAGGTGATAAAGATCTCTCTCTGTGTTTTCTTATTAATTCATCATTAATCATCTCACGAATAATATCATCAGGAATAATTTCGATCTTCATTTCTTCGTGAGAAGTTCGGAATCCATCAAAAAAATGAAGGAAAGGTATTCTGCTCTCTAATGTAGATGCTTGTGCTATCAAACCGAAATCCATAACGCATTGAACGGAATCTGAAGCTAAGAAAGCAAAGCCAGTGCTTCTTGCTGACATTACGTCACTGTGATCACCAAAAATTGATAAAGCGTGTGTAGCTAAAGCTCTCGCACTAATGTTGAATACTGTTGGAGTCAGCTCACCAGCAATTTTGAACATATTCGGAATTTTTAATAGTAATCCTTGTGCTGCTGTAAAAGTAGTAGTTAGAGCCCCTGCTTGAAGCGAACCGTGAACTGCTCCTGCAGCACCACCCTCACTTTGCATTTCAACAACAGTAGGAACTACTCCCCAAATGTTTTTGTAACCTTTAGCAGCCCATTCATCGCACCACTCGCCCATATTCGAAGATGGTGTTATCGGATATATTGCTATAACTTCGTTGACTCTATAGGCAATATAAGCTGCAGCCTCATTACCGTCAATCGTCTGGAATCTTTTATTTGTCATATTATCTCCAAAATAATGAATTTTCAAATTTCAGTTTTTGCATAAACTTCAAAATTAAAATCATTTTGAAACTATACAAGTAAAACAATCCAATTTAATTATTTTTCTTAACATTATTAGTTTACCAATCTGCTATGTAATCATAGTGTTGTTAACAAACTTTTTTTGAAATCTATTAAAAACCTTTCTTTTTTGTGCCTTTAATTGCATTAGCAAAAATTTTTTTGGCTAAAATAACTCAAAGTATATTATTCACCACTAAACATTAGAACCATACTAATTAACAATTCCAATTTAAAAGTTTACAAAAATTATTCCCTGATTGCACTAATAATTTGATAAATAAGTAAATTAGAGTGTTTTAAAAAATTTGAAGACATCAGATTTTAAAATTGGCACTTTAATTGTAGATGCGATAGTGTCAAATAATTAAGGATAGTAGGGAAAATTGATTTACAAAATGTTTCTTTTCAAGAACAGGCTGCCGCTCTTAAATCGCGGACTGGATACCTATGCCTTGAGGGAAAAGACTATAGCAAAAAACATTGCTAATGCTACTTCACCTCACTATAGACCCGAGCGGGTTAAATTCGAGGAATTTTTCAACGAAAATGAAGTCGCTGTCAAGGGTGCTAATACAAATGAAATGCATATTCCAATAGGAAAGCCTGATCCAAATTCGATTGAGCCTGAAAATACTCAAGCTGAATTACCGAAACCAGAGATTTATTTTTCAGGTGAGTCCCATGTTAATTTAGATAAAGAGATGGCTGAATTAGCTAAAAATCAGATAAGATTTAGGTTCGCTTCGAGAATGGTAAAGCGATTTTTCACTGGACTTAATAGCGCAATTAACGGAATGCGCGAGTGATATTAACTTTTTGGTATATATAAAATTACGTATTTCTACGTATTGTTTTTTATAAAAATTTTATTTAAGTTTCAACTGAAAAAAAATATTATGAGTGAAAATATTTTTGCAAGTTTTGAAATAAGTAGTCAGGGTATGCAGGTTCAAAGAATGCGTTTGAGCTCTGTTGCTAATAATATTGCTAATGCAAACACCACTAAAGGACCTGACGGTGAACCTTACAAACGTGAGGTGGTTATTGTTCGTGCTGTCGCTAATTCTCCTTTCGAGAATGAATTGAAGACTCAGATTAAATTAATCGGAACTGATCCTCTTCATTCTTCGAACATTAGTAGGGGACCTTTATCTGGAACTAACAAAGTGCTAAATGCAAATACGGCAAAAGACAATACACCTCCAAGATTGGTTTACGACCCTTCACACCCTGATGCTGACGAAAACGGATACGTAAAAATGCCAAATATCAATATTGTAACTGAAATGGTTGAGATGATAAGTGCTCAAAGAGCTTTCGAAGCTAACACAAATGTTGTTGAAGCAGCTAAAAATATAGCACGTGATTCTTTGGAAATATAGAAAAAAATAATTAATTTACTTGTCTATGAAAATTACTGAACAAATAAAGGCTTATAATAATACTGAAATAGGTTCTTCAAGAGGTTTGAATAAAACCTCAAAAGTAGTATCTTATTCAGAACATACTATCTCGGATAAGTCAATAAGCCCAAGTGAGTTCGATTTAAATAATACAAATAAAATTATTACAAAGCGGGAAAGGAACTTTTTTATCAGAATGTTCCCAGAAAATTCCCGCCAAATAGAAAATCACGTTTTGTTTAACCGAAACGGAAAAGTGCAAAATTATAGTTACCGAAAAGGTTCTATATTTGATGGCAAAGCCTGATTTAGGCTTTTTTTCTCAAGGAATGAGCATAATAGAAAGGATTTCTTATGATTATAGAAGAGAATCTTCCAAGAAAACTATTTTTGCCTGAGGTTCAGCAAAAAATTGGTTTTGAAAATCAAATAACCCCTCAAAATTCCAAGTTTTCCGACACATTGAATGGTTTCATCAACGATGTTGACTCCTTGCAAAAAGAATCAGCTTCGATGACCGAAAAATTTATCAAAGGTGAACCTGTTGACATTCACGATGTGATGATTTCGGCTGAAAAAGCCAAAACCAGTTTTCAACTATTAATGGAAATAAGAAATAAGTTTCTCGATTTGTATAAAGAAGTATTAAGAATGCAGGTTTAATAATAGGAAAAGAAATGGCAAAATTACAGATTTTAGATCAGTTTAAAGGATTTTTAGGAAAACTCAGTTTAACTCAGAAGATAATTATGTTCGGTGCTGTCGCCGCTGTTATTATATTTATCTTCTTAATTTTTAGTATGTCAAAACCTAATAATGAATACTCAGTTCTCTTTTCTTCGCTCGAAAGTGGTGACGCATCAAAAATTGTCCAAAAATTGAAAGAAAGCAAAATTGAATACCAATTAGCTGATAACGGCTCTACTATTTTAGTTGACAAAACCAAAGTCTATGAAACAAGATTGTCCCTTGCTGGTGAGGGTTTGCCAGAATCCGGAACAGTTGGCTATGAAATCTTCGACAAGACAAATCTTGGAATGTCTGAATTTGTACAAAAGCTTAATTATCGCCGTGCTTTGGAAGGTGAACTATCGAGAACTATTGGCTCAATTGATGAAATAAAAAAAGCGAGAGTGCATATTGTTATTCCCGAACGTGCCTTATTTGACAAAGACCAGAAAAAAACAAGTGCCTCCGTTACTCTCCATCTTAAATCCGGTAGAAGCACAGATAAAATTGACATTGCAGGTATTCAAAATCTGGTTGCAAGTAGCGTTGAAGGTATGTCAACCAAAGATGTTGTCGTTGTTGATCAAAAAGGTAATATACTTTCTAAAAAACCAACAGACGACGGAACATTAGCCGGACTTACTTCGCAACAATATGAGCAACAAAAAAATGTCGAGAATTACCTTTCGAGTAAAGTTCAATCTATGCTCGATGGAGTTTTAGGCGGCGGAAATTCTGAAGTTAGAGTAAATGCAGAACTCGATTTTACGCAAATAGAAAAAACAGTTACAGATTTTGATCCCGAAAAACAAGTTACAAGAAGCGAACAATCTATTTCTGAAAATAGCCAATCAATCGACTCTTTGAGCTATCCTACTGTAAGTATGTCAAAAAATCAATCAAATCAAATTTCTAATTATGAAATTCCTAAAACTGTTGAAAGAATTATTAAAGAGGTTGGCAATATAAAAAGACTTTCTGTCGCAGCCTTGATAAACGGCACTACTAAAGTTGTTGATAAAAATGGACAAAAGGTCATTCAATACATACCAAGAACAGATGAAGAAATGCAGAAATTAACTGATATTGTCAAAAATGCTGTCGGTTATGACCAGTTAAGAAATGACCAAATTAGCGTTATTAACGTTCCTTTTGATAATACTTATTTAGAGGAAGAATTAAAGGAGTCTTTGCCAAAAAACTGGTGGGAAAATAATGAAAACATCAAGCTATTATTGCTTGTTGCTGCCATTTTAATTGCAATATTTCTAATGTATCGCTTGCTTCATTCAAAACAAATAAAAGAAAAAATCAGAATTGCTTATGCACTTCCGGAAAATGGAATGATTTCTGCCGATGATTTATCTGGAAGCGAAAAAGTTGATTTAGATGATATTATGCTTGATGATGATGATTTGATGCTATTACCCGCTGAGTTGCCGGATCAATTGTTGCTCGAAGGTTCATCGCCCGAAAGACACTTAGCAAAAACCGATGGATTTAACCAACAATTTCCGAATGCTTCAATGGTTGAATACAGAGGCGAAAGTATTGAGGCACCAGAATTAAGCTCTTTGGGAGAAGAAGCGATTATGAAGCTCGAAATTAAAAGAAAAATTAAAGAATATATGGAAGCTAATACTTTGGAAGCCGTCAAACTGCTCAGAAGTATGATTCATAGTGATATCGAAGAAAAAATTAGCAAAAATTGAAATGTTTAAGGTAAATATATTGTTTATCCGATAATTATAAAGAAAAAAAATTTAAAATAATATGAAAAATGACCAATTGACATTTGAGAAATTAACAGGAAGACAAAAGGCTGCTATTCTTTTGATGTCGCTCGATGTTGATGTTTCTGCAAAAGTTTTCAAAGAACTTGATATGAAAGAAGTCGAGCAGATTGCAGTAGAAATTACTAACCTTAAAGATCTACCCCAAAACATAGTTGAGTCAGTATTAGAAGAATTTTATCAACTAATGACTGCTCAAAATTATCTCGTTGAGGGTGGATTTGATTATGCACAAATTTTGCTCGAGAAAAGCTATGGTATCGAAAGAGCTCGTGAAATAGTCGAAAAGATTAGAGTTCTCACTACTGTTAGAGGTTTCAACATACTGAAGAAGGCAGACCCTCAACAATTGGCTAATTTTCTTTCGAAGGAGCATCCTCAAACAGTAGCTTTGATACTTTCGCACCTTCCTCCTGATCAATCTGCTGACGTTATTGCAGAGTTTCCGGATAATCTAAGAAGTGAAGTTGTATTCAGAATTGCCAAACTTGGCAAGGTTTCGCCGCAATTATTGTCGCAGGTGGAACACGTTGTTGATCAAATAGCCGAAGCAACATTATCACAAAATTTATCAGTTGCAGGTGGTGCCCAACTTGTTGCTAATATTCTTAATAAAAGCAAAAATGCTACCGCCAAAGCTTTGCTTGAAAGTATCGAAGATAAGGATTACAATCTATCTATTGAAATTAAACGCTTAATGTTCCTATTTGAAGATATTATTACAATTGATGATAAAGGAATTCAAAGGATTCTTAGAGATGTTGACAAAAAGGACCTTGCACTTGCTCTTAAAGTCTCAGATGAAAAAATCAAGACTAAAATTTTCAAATGTATGTCCGAAAGAGCTGCAGCTGTTGTTAAGGAAGAACTTGAATTTATGGGTCCAGTCAAATTGAAGGAAGTCGAAGCAGCTCAAATGAGAATAGTTGACATTATTAAGAAGCTCGAAGAGCAGGAAGAAATCGCCATCGGCGGTAGAGGCAAAGAAGATGTGTTCGTTTAATAAAAGAATCAACTATGTATGAATTCAAATTAAAATTACCCAATAAATTAAAGCGTGCAGAAATTATTCCTGCGGAAAGTTTCAGCACTGATAGGTTGGTCCCTTTCAGTGAGTTCGCCGATAGCGAACTAAACTATAACTTCGATATAAATAATGAAACGAATGAACCTGAACCTTTTGATCTATCAGAGATACTTAACGTTATTCCTAAAATTCAAAGAACCATTTTTTACGAAGAAAGAGCAATCCCTTTTCAATCAAAACCCATTCAAATTTCATTAGAAAAATTAAATAAAAATTTAGTCCCAGTCAGCGAAGTCCAAGTTGAAGTTCAACACGCTTATGATAAAGGCTTCGATGATGCCCGGCAAATGACAAGAAAAACATTCGAAATCGAGCTGGAAAAAAGAGAGCATTGGATTCGTAACATAGATAAATTGCTAACAAATCTCAGGGCAAAATTTGTAAATGAATTGAAAAAGCTTGAGCAAAATTTGGTCCCCTTAGCAATTATGGTTGCCGAACATATACTCCAGCGAGAGGTTACAGCCCATTCAGAAATAGTAATTGAACAAGCTAAAAAAGCCATTCAAGCTATTCATAATGATATGGTTTTCAAAATCCATTTGCATCCATATACACTCGAGATTTTGAAAAACGTTAAGAGTTCTCTCGTAGCTGACAATTCTAAATTGGAAAATACTCTTATTGTATCCAACGATGAGGTTGACCCCGGAAGCTGTATCATAGAGACTTCCAGCGGAATTATTGATGCAAGTTTCAAAGCTCAACTTGAGAAAATCAAAAACTCTCTTCTGAAAATTCCACCAGATGAAAGCAATTATTTCTTTGATGAAAACATTGAAGATGATTTAAAGACCGAAAACTCAGAATTAAAAATTGATAATGAAGATTTTTCAGATATTCCGGACTAAATCTTTTTCAAAATGCAAAATTACAAAGAAGAAATAACACCCGATTTGATTTCACGTTTCGAGAAAGCAATCAAAAATCTCGAACCCATCCAAATGAAGGGTAATATTGTTAAAGTTGTGGGTTTAGTTCTCGAAAGCGAAGGTCCTAAAGCCAAAATTGGTGAAGTTTGTGTCCTACGTGATTATTTTGGTAGGGAAGTTTCAAAATCTGAAATTGTAGGCTTCAAGGACAATCGCATTCTATCAATGATTTTGGGGGATTTGACTGAAATTTCTCCCGGAATGGAAATTGTTGCAACCGGTGAGACACTTACAATAGGTGTTGGCGATAACCTTCTTGGTAGAGTCTTGAATGGGCTTGGGGAACCTATTGATATGAAAGGTAGGATATCAACCGAAGAACGAAGAAGCATCTATTCTAACCCTCCAAACCCATTAAGCAGAAAAAGAATTCAGGAACCTATTTCTACTGGGATTAGGGCAATTGATGGAGTTCTCACATTAGGCAAAGGTCAAAGGGTTGGTATATTTGCCGGTAGCGGTGTTGGTAAATCTACTCTGCTTGGGATGATAGCACGAAATACCTCAGCAGATATAAATGTCATAGCATTAATCGGAGAGCGTGGCAGGGAAGTTAGGGAATTTTTAGAAAAAGATTTAGGTGAGGAAGGTCTTCGCAGGTCAATAGTTATAGTCTCTACAAGCGATGCTCCTTCACTCGTCCGTGTTAAGGCAGCACTCGTTGCAACAACCGTTGCAGAATATTTTCGCGATAGAGGTTTGGATGTAATGCTAATGATGGACTCTGTAACTCGTCTGGCAATGGCACAAAGAGAAGTCGGACTAACAATTGGAGAACCACCTACCACCAAAGGTTATACTCCTTCAGTTTTTGCCTTATTACAGAAAACAATGGAAAGAGCAGGAACTTCTGAAAATGGTTCTATTACAGGGCTTTATACGGTTCTGGTCGAGGGTGATGATTTGAACGAGCCAATTTCGGACTCAGCAAGAGGTATTCTTGACGGTCATATTGTTCTCTCAAGAAAATTAGCTTCGAACGGTCATTATCCTGCAATTGATGTTCTCGAAAGTATAAGTAGAGTTAAAAAAGATGTTATATCATCTGAACATTACTCTACCTCTAATAAATTATTAGAATATTTAGCAACTTATCGCAGTGCTGAAGACTTGATTAGTGTTGGTGCCTATCAGAAGGGAGTCAATCCGAAAATTGACCGTGCTGTTGCTATTTATGATAATATCAATGAGTTCCTAAAACAGCAAATTGAAGAAAGTTCAAATTTTGACGATACTATTGAGTGGTTAAAAAGAATCATAGCAAGTTAGTAAATGGCAAAAAAGTTCAATTTTAGGCTTGAGAAAGTTTTAAACCTTAAATCACAAAAAGTTTTAGAGCTAAAAGAAGCTCTGAACCTTGTTGTCGTTTCTCGACTTGCTAAAGAAAAAGAAATCGACAAAAATCAAAATTATCTGAACAATTTATTATACTCCAATAAAGGTGTTTTACCGGCTTCTTCTTTGCAAACTTCTTGGTCTCACAAAACATACATTCAAGATACAATTAAAAAGCTCAGAATGGAAAGAGATCAATTAATCGAAATTGAAAATCTCAGAAGACAAAAGCTTGTCGAGGCTATGAAAGAAGAAAAAATCCTTCTTAAATTAAAAGATAAAAAACAACTCCAACATAAAGAGGAATTATCTAAAGAAGAAATAAAAATCCTTGATGAAATCGCTAATATTAAATATATTAATAACTCAGATTCAAAATTACAATAAATGACTATCAAAAAGTTAATATTGCTCATTTGCACAATTTCGGTGATATTTTTACTTTCCCCTGTTTTGATAGTCTATGTTTATAGGCTTCATCCCGAGTGGCTTGGCTTACAACCAAACAAATCCCCAAAAGTTCATTCAGAAAAAAATCAAAATGATTTAATAAAAATCCAAATCAGCCAGAACCAATTTGAAAATTTTCAGAAAGCTAATCTCTCCAAAGCTATTCTTCAGGTCGAGACAGAAAAACTAAAAGAAAAAAATGAAAAGTTGAGAGATTCTTTAAATACCATCATAAAAAAAATTGAAGAAAAAAAGGATTCGAAAATAATTAATGCTAATCGACAAGATGATTTAACTAAGATATTAAAAGATTCATTAATCAAACTTTCCTCTAATCTCATCGAATACAAAAAAAGTAAAGAATACCTTGCTAAGCAGTTGGATGAAATCCAAAAACAAAACAAATCAAGTAATGATTCACTAAAAATTAAAAGCTTGGTTGAATTTGCCAAGATATATAACAACTCTAATCCGTCCGAAGTTGCAAAAATACTCGAAAAAATTGACAAAAAGGATGCAATTCTTATCTTAAAATCAATGCAAAAAAAGAAGGCTGGCAAGGTAATTGAAGCAATGAAATCTGAGGTCAATGCTGATATGATTAAGGCTTTGTCAGATAATTCAAAATGATTTTAGATTAATTATTTAATCAGCCTCTAAATCCAACATTGACAATAACTTAAGCGATGATTTGATATTTGATTTTTTAATTAAATTATCAAAAAATATTGAAAAGGATTTATTAGGAATTTAAATTTAATGCAAGGATGCAGAAATGGTTCAAAAACTTAATAATATTATACAAACCAAGACTAAATTTAACCATAAGGTTGATAGTAAGCAGGCAGAAAAAAAGACCAATAAATTTGAAAAATCATTAGAGATAGCCATTTCCAGTGATAAAAATGCAAATCAGAAAAATCATAAAATCAAGAAAAAAAATAAATCTGAATTAAGCCCAAAAACTAAGGAAATAAAAAATAATCAAAATTTATTTACTCCTTTTACTGAAAAAAATCTCCCAATAGTCCAGTTAAATAATAATTGTGAAAATAATATCGATTGTGAAAAAATCAATCAGGATATATTCTTTAATCATATAAATAATAATGACTCAGAAGAGAATATAGATCAGCAGTTTCCAATTGTTCCTCAATTACTTTTTGATATTGCTGAAAATGAAATTCCTCAAAAGGAAATACCCGATAAAATTGAAGCAAAATTGCAAGTAATTAATGAATTTTTCCAAGCAATTAATATTGGTTTAAATAAAAATATAAAGTCTGAAGTGAAGGAAGTAAATATTTTAAATAACAATAACATAGCAAATACTAATAATAAAATATTTTCACTACAAAATGAACTTACAGACAATAGTTTTACTATTAATGAAAACGATAATAATGATAAAGAAAAGAACAAAATTCCAGATAAGCTAAATGATCAAAAAAATGAGAATATTAATAATAAAATTGCAAATGAAATAGTTCCAAAAACAGAAAAACCTGAAGTAAAATTATCATTTAATCTTCCAACTTCGGAAAACAAAAAAACGGATGAGAATATTCAACACAAAGTAGAAAAAAATGCAGAAATTACTGATAAAGAACCAAAAAAATCTGAATCAAAAATTCAATTTACAAAAAAGGATAATCCTGAACTGTCTGATAAGAAAATTTTAAACGATTTTATTAAAGAACATATCACTGAAATTTCTACTAATTCAAAAAATATTAACCAAGTAAATATAAAAAATACAACAACTTATAATCAATTTGGTCAGATAAGAATTCAGGAATTTACTCAAACTACTTTGCAATTAGTCAGAGCAACACCGGATAATACAACAAGCACTGCCAATTTAGTTATAAAACCAGAATCTCTCGGCACACTATTTGTTCAAATTACAATGACTGACAACAAAGCAAAAATTAACATTATGGCTGACACCAGCGAAGCAATAAAAACAATCGAACAGCAAATAGGTGCTTTGAAAGAAAAGCTCTCACAGAACGGAATTGTTGCTGATTCAATTGATATTGGTTTCAAATCGAAAGAAGGAGAGGACAAATTCAGTAATAACAACCAATTCGCAAAGCAACAGGATAAGAAAAGTAAAGAAGATATCAAAGAATATTTAAGAGCATTAAATAATTTCAAAGAAGATGAAAAAGAAGTATTATAATATTAATAAGGAGGGTAAACATTTATTCATTAAAATTAATGAATTTGTTGGATTACCTATTTATCAACTAAATAAGGTTGTAAGATGATGCAGGGAATAACAAATTCACAGTCACAGTTATTCGAGCAATCTGCTTCTGTTCAAAAAAGCAGTAATATCGGGCGTGATGAATTCCTAAAACTATTAACGCTTCAATTAAAACATCAAAATCCATTGAAGCCTTACGACAATCAGGAATTTGCATCCCAGCTTGCTCTCTTTTCGCAATTGGAGCAGTTGACGGACATCAGAGCTTTACTTGAGGAACAGTTGGGGGTTAATCAACTATTAGCCCATAACATCTCAAACTCCGCTCTTCCCGGTTTGCTTGGAAAGACAGCTTCGGTAGGAACAAGAAATTTCAAATTTGATGGCGAAAACAATGTTCCTATTGGTTATAATCTCCCCGGTCAGGCAATTTCCGCAACGGTGGAAATTCGTGACGGAGCCGGTAACCTTGTCAGAACAATTACCCTGAAAGAGCTTGAATTAACAAGCGGCTCCCATAAAATCCAATGGGATGGAAAAGACGACAACGGGAATACTCTTCCAGCGGGTAATTATAATGTTCAGGTTGTAGCAAGTAGTAAAAATGGCTCTTCATTTACTGCCGATACCTTTACTTATGGCAAAATTCAGGCAGTAAGGTTCAAACCCGAAGGCACTGTTCTTGTCATTAACGACATAGAGGTTGCAATTTATGATGTTATTGATGTTCAAATGGATAATTGACGGAGTAAACTATGGATGTTAATGGCGTCAATCTTCCTTTTATCCCTGCAGGTGGCTTAAATGAGCTAACTAAAAACTTTGTTCAAAGAGATCCTGTCTCAGGCTCCTCTTTCGAAGAAATTTTTAAAGAGGAATTAAGTAAAATTAAGTTTTCCTCCCACGCTCAATCAAGATTAGTCAGCAGGGAAATCACGCTTAACGAAGCGGACATAGAGCGTTTGCAGAATTCAGTTAAAGTAGCTGAATCAAAAGGAGCAAGGGAATCCTTAGTGATTCTTGACGAAAAGGCTTTTATAATAAGCATTCCAAATCGAACAGTAATTACTGTGGTTAATCGCGATCAATTGGAGCAAAATGTCGTAACAGACATTGACTCTGCTGTTTTTGCATAATTAACGAGCTGGACTTAACCCAATAAGGGTGAGAGGCTCAATGATTTCCCGAACGACCGAAGGAAATCAATTTTTCAGGATGAATTTAAAATAACCAAGGAGGGTAAATAAATGGCTTTATCACGTTCTTTATCAACTGGTGCAAGCTCGCTCAGAGCTCACCAACAAAGATTTGATGTTATTTCAAATAATATTGCAAATGTTAACACAACCGGCTATAAATCCAATCACGTAAATTTTGCCGAGCAATTCAATCAGATTTATAAATACGGCTCTTCACCCAATGAAAATGAAGGCAAGGGTATGGGCGGAGTTAATCCTTTAATGATGGGTTTAGGAGTAAAAATTGGCTCTATCACCCAGAATATGGCACAAGGGACTATCGAAACAACCAATCGCCCACTCGATTTGGCTTTGCAGGGCAACGGTTTTTTCATCTATAATATGAATGGTAAGCAGCTGTTTTCGAGGGCTGGAGCTATTTCGAGAGACAAAAGCGGAAATCTGGTGGATAGCTCAAGTGGAGCTTTTCTAATGGGTTATAATCTGCAGCTTGACGCTGACGGTAAGATGGTCAAGGATTCCAATGGCGCTAATGTTCTAAATAGGACATTAAAAAACATCAACATTCCACCTAATATAATTTCTGCACCCCGTCAAACAGAAATAGTAAAGGTTTCGGGCAATTTGAACTCTGCTTCAACCGAAAATTCAGAACGACAGACGAGTATAACTATATTTGATAATCAGGGCGGCGCTCACGTGATTACACTCACTTTCACAAAAACCGCCAACCCCAATGAATTCAGTATGAGTGCCAAACTCGATGGAATTGATATTACCTTACCAACCGATACCATTACTTTTAATACAGATGGAACAATTAATTCACCTTTGGATTTCACTTTGAATGCTTCGGACTTAAACACAGCACTTGGAACCGATGTATTTGATGCAACTTCACCCAAAAATGTCAAGATTGTCCTTGCAGAAACTGGTAATCTTCTTGCTGGACTCACTCAATTTGCTGGACCTAACACCGCAACCGTAACAGAGCAGGACGGTTATCAAGCTGGTGATTTGAATGAACTTTTCGTTGACACTACTGGCAAAATCTGGGGATCATTTACAAACGGTCAATCCGAAATCCTTGCTCAGGTGGCAGTTGCTAAGTTCACAAATCCTCAAGGTCTAATAAGAAATGGAAATAATTTTATGGAAGTTTCCCCAAATAGCGGGTTGCCGAACATTGGTACTGCAGGTGAAATCTTTCCATCTACACTTGTTGTTGGTGGTGCATTAGAGCAATCTAATGTTGATTTAACTGAGCAATTTACAGAGATGATTATCACTCAAAGAGCATTCGAAGCGGCTTCGAGAACTATTACAATCAGCGATCAGATGCTTGCTGAAACAAATATGCTCAAGAGATAATCTAATTAATTTAACCCATAATTGAGAATCTTACTCAGGGATGTTTGATCTATTCGTAGAACAAACATCCCTGTTTGTCATTCTTTAAGACACTATCTTCTTCAATCTCCGTTATTCCTTTGCATAAAATTGAATAGCCACTACTTTCCAATAATAAAAAATAAATTTTTTAAATAGTGCCTTCCGATAGAACAGACAACCCTGTTTGTGCAACAAAAGATGTCCCTCATCTCTAAGGTGTGGGACATCTGAAAAATAGTATTTTTGTCACTCTGAACGAAGTGAAGAGTCTAATATATTTCAATGACTTATGTGATATGGATTCTTCACCTTCGGCTCTGAATGACTAGTTTTTACAAAGCCTCGCATACAGGAATCTCCTTCTTCCCCGTCATTCCTGTGCATGAGGCTGTGTAAAAAGTATAAAAAGTGGTTTTTTGTCACTCTGAACGAAGTGAAGAGTCCATTATGTTTCAATAAGTTAAATGATATGGATTCTTCGCCTTCGGCTCTGAATGACCAGTCTTTACACCACCTCGCAAAGAGAAATCTCCTTCTCACCTGTCATTCCTGTGCATACAGGAATCTCTTCAATCCCCCGAGACTCCTTCATCCGCAGGAGTGACTTATTGATGGAGCCCCCTGCCTTCTCAGAAGAGACACTCTCGTCACTCATATCATTCCTTGCTTGATAACAAATCTAAAAAATATTAATAAAAATTAATTTGGATATTAGAATTTTTTTTATTATGATTGCAATTGTTTGGTGTAAAAGTTTTCGGAACACCGAACACCGAACACCGAACACCGAACACCGGTTTAGTTAATGTTATTTGACTTCAGGTTAAAAAAAGAAACAGAAAGGAGGGTTAGCCTATGATTGCATTAAAAAAACCGAACCGGTAATTGGAGCAACCAGTTCGGCAAGGAAAAAGGGCGACTGTTTATGATAAACAGGCAATTCAAGTCTTTGCCCTTAAATCAAAGGGCAAATTAATAAAAAAATCAATAATATCAATTAATTTGTTCTATTCAGAAAGAAAAAATAATGAAAAAGTTAATACTACTAATGATGATGATTATACTAAATTCTTGCAATAAGATTATTGAAAACCCTATTAAAGAAAACCTTAAACGACCTGTGAATAATGGGGGTGGGAAAAGTGCGAGCATAA
>JAOABA010000017.1 GCA_026418625.1 Candidatus Kapaibacterium sp. | reverse complement strand
AGATGTGTATAAGAGACAGGGATACAACACACTCACCAATGATGTTATAAATATTTACTTCGTCAGTAAAGACAGGTCTAAGACCTGTCTCTACCTTATAAAAAATATTCCCAACTTTTCCATCACCAATGTAAACTGGAATAATTTTTATTATTAAAGGCTTCTGTTTTCAAGACTGCGTGTCAAATATTCATTTGGAGCAAGAGGCGAAGAATCCAAATTATATAAGTCATTAAGATACAATGGACTCTTCACTTCGTTCAGAGTGACTTTTAAATTTTATTGAAACAAAATAGTGGGTAAGCAATTTTCTTTGGATAAGAAATTTTTAATAAAAAACCAACTCTTCTATAAATCGAAAGTCATTATCGGTGGTTAACAATTTTAAATTATTTCTAATTGTAAGTTCTGCAATGAGAACATCGGAAATAGCTAAAGTGATACCATTTTCTCTTAGCTTTCTTATTCTATTTCCAGCATTAATAAAGTCTTCCCTTGAAAATTCATAATATATAAGCGAAGAAAATAAATCTTTAATCATTTCAGCCTGTTTGTAGCTTTTAACCCCTTGAATTACTTCTAATTCTGTTATTCCACAAATAGCAGCTAAATCTTTCTGAATAAGACTCTGAACCAAATCAGCTATATTTTCATCACTATTTCTTAAAAATTTAATCCAACAAGATGAATCTATCATAACAATTTCATTCATAGCTACCTGCTTTGAATAATTCAATCTTTTTTAATTCATCAAGATTATCAACAATATCAATTTTACCACGCAAATTTATCAGCTTTTGTTTTTTCAGTGCTAATACCAAATCCTTAAGAGCTTGATTAATAGCAGATGTTTTTGTTTTTGCGTTATACAGCTTAACAATCTCATCAATAATATTATCTTCAATATTTATAGTTGTTCTCATACTTCAAACTTCAATATTTTCAAAATAATATGACATAAATTATCATACGAAATTAATTAAAAATTATGATAAAAATTTGAAAATATTCTATTGATTTATCATTAAGAGTCAATTAAACTTTTAAAGGACTTAAAAAAAAATTTTGAAAATGTAAAAACACTGCTTTTATCTTATTTTTTAAATTTAAATAAAATATTCTTTTTTATTAATATTCATTATAAGATTTTAACTAAGACTAAAAAATTGGGAAATAGATGAAAAATAAGAATAATTTGAATTTGGTTGATAAATCACTAGCTATTATTGAAAAAATTGGAAATAAGTTACCAAATCCGATAACACTGTTTGCTTTATTTGCCGTTGGAGTGATTATTCTTTCTTGGTTTGTTTCACTTTTTGATTTTTCTGTTATACTCCCCGGTTCGAATAAAGAAGTCAGACCTCTTAATCTTTTGTCTGTTGAAGGTT
The DNA here is from genome assembly GCA_026418625.1 of Candidatus Kapaibacterium sp. Lineage (GTDB taxonomy): Bacteria > Bacteroidota > Ignavibacteria > Kapaibacteriales > UBA2268 > CALHRB01. The sequence continues at coordinate 55,890 of JAOABA010000017.1, read as the reverse complement.
TTCATAAAATTATTACAAATCTTGTAACAAATTTTACCAATTTTGCTCCTTTGGGAACAGTTCTCGTTTCGCTGCTTGGAATTGCAGTTGCTGAACATAGCGGCTTAATCGGAACAATTCTTCGCATTATTGTCATTAAAGCACCGAAGAAACTTTTAACATTTGTTATAGTATTTGCAGGTATTCTATCGAACACAGCAAGTGAAATTGGTTATGTTTTACTTGTGCCGCTCTCTGCAATGATTTTTCTTGCAGTTGGCAGACATCCTATTGCCGGACTTGCTGCTGCTTTTGCTGGTGTTTCCGGAGGATATAGTGCAAATCTATTACTTGGAACTATTGACCCTCTCCTTGCAGGTCTGACACAGGAAGCTGCCCATATTATTGACCCAAGCTATGAAGTAAACCCAGCAGTTAATTATTACTTTATGTTTGTCTCCACCTTTTTTATTGCCATAGCAGGAACATTTGTAACAGAAAAAATCATTGTTCCAAGGTTAGGTAAATACAAAGGGGAAGTTGAACAAGAAGAAATTAAACCAATAAGCAAAGATGAAAGGAGAGGATTAATATATGCTTCAATAGCTTTGACATTGTTCTTAGTGGTTATACTCATCGGTCTTATTCCCGAAAATGGTTTCCTAAGAGATATAAACACAGGTAGCGTTCTGAAATCTCCGTTTTTGAAAGGAATAGTGACTTTCATTTTCCTTGGAGGGTTTATTGGCGGATTAGCCTATGGGATTGGAGCAAAAACTATTAAAAAAGATACTGACGTGATAAAAGGAATGAACAAATCAATGGAGAGCCTTGGTTCCTATATTGTTTTGGTTTTCTTCGCAGCTCAGTTTGTTGCCTTTTTTAATTGGACAAACTTGGGACAGATAATTGCCGTTGAAGGAGCTTTATTATTAAAAGCATCCGGCTTAGGACCTATACCATTACTTCTTGTGTTTATCATAATTACAGGATTCCTAAACTTATTTATTGGGAGTGCGTCAGCTAAATGGGCAATTATGGCACCGGTTTTTGTGCCAATGTTTATGCTTCTGGGTTATTCACCCGAGCTTGTCCAAGCAGCATACAGAGTTGGTGATAGTGCCACAAATATAATTTCGCCGATGATGTCCTATTTTGCCTTAATCATAGCTTTTATTCATAAATATGATGAGAAAGCCGGAATCGGCACACTAATCTCAACAATGCTACCTTACTCCATAGCATTCTTTATCATCTGGAGTTTATTATTTATAGTCTGGTTTTTGCTTGGTCTGCCTTTAGGACCCGGAGCAAATTTATTTATATAAGAATAAACTATTCAACAGTTACGCTTTTTGCAAGATTTCTTGGTTGATCAACATTGCAACCAAGTTCGACAGCAATGTAATAAGCTAATAACTGAAGAGGAATAACAGCTAAAATCGGAGTTAAAATCGGCAATGTTTCTGGAATATATATTACGTGATTAGCATATTCCTTTATTTGTTCATCGCCTTCTGTTGCAATTGCAATGACTTTACCTTTGCGAGCTTTTACTTCTTCGATATTTGAAATTACTTTGTCATAAATTTCATCTTTGGTAGCAATAAAGACAACAGGCATATTCTCATCTATGAGAGCTATAGGTCCGTGCTTCATCTCAGCAGCAGGATAGCCTTCGGCATGTATGTATGATATTTCTTTTAACTTGAGTGCACCCTCCAAAGCGACGGGAAAGTTATATCCTCGACCGAGATAGAGGAAATTTCTTGCTTTGCAATATTCTTTGGCAATTAATTTGATGTCTTCAGCGGATTTTAGAACTTCTTCAATCTTTTGAGGTAATTCACTAAGAGCTTTCGTAATTTTAAAACCATCTGGAAGTGAAATTCCTCGCATTCTGCCAATATATATGGCAATTAAAATCAAAACAGTTAATTGAGATGTAAACGCTTTAGTAGATGCAACGCCAATCTCAGGTCCTGCGTGAATATAAACACCTGCATCAGTGTCACGTGCAATAGAACTACCAACAACATTTACTATTCCAAGAACAGTTGCAGATTTTTTCTTTGCCTCTCTTAATGCAGCAAGAGTGTCAGCTGTTTCGCCACTTTGGGAAATGGCAATAACTACATCATCGGGATAAATGACTGGATTGCGATATCGGAATTCAGAGGCATATTCAACTTCTACTGAAATATTGCAAAGGTTTTCAATGATATATTCACCTACAAGAGCAGAGTGCCAGGATGTTCCGCAGGCAGTTATAATAATTCTTCGTGCATTTTTTAAAATATTAGCTACTGGACTGAGTCCCCCAAGTCTGACACTGCCTTCATTAACTAACAATCTTCCACGGAAAGCATCCTGAACGGTCTGGGGTTGTTCATAAATCTCCTTCAACATAAAATGCTCAAATCCACCTTTTTCGATTTGACTGATATCAAAATCAATGTGGTGTATTTGATTATTTGTTATCTCATTATCAATGGTTTTTGTTTTTATACCATCTTTTGAGATAACAATCATTTCGTTGTCAGAAAGGTAAATAACATTTCTTGTATGTTTTATAATTGCAGATGTATCAGAGGCAAGGATGAACTCATTTTCACCAATTCCACAAACCATCGGACTTCCCCGCCTTGCTGCTATTAATTTATCTGGTTCATATTTTGACATTACAACAAGACCAAAAGTTCCGTCAACTTCGGAAAGAGCCAGCCTTACAGCTTCTTCCAAGTCCTTTACCTGATTAAAAATATAACTTATGAAGACTGCTAAAATTTCGGAGTCGGTATCTGATTTGAAAAAATAGCCTTCGTCAGAAAGTTTCTTTTTTATAGCCTTATAATTTTCTATAATACCATTATGAACAATAACTATATTACCAGAATTATCTGAGTGAGGATGGGCATTTTTATCATTAGGTTCACCGTGAGTAGCCCAACGGGTGTGAGCTATTCCAATATTAGATTTTAAGTCTGTTTCATAAAGTAATTTTTTTAAATCAGCTACTTTCCCAGCTTTTTTCTTTGTTATTATTTGACTGTCTTCGATTACTGATATTCCAGCTGAGTCATAACCTCTGTATTCAAGTCGTTCGAGACCATCTATTAAAACGTTTATTGCTTTCTTTTTTCCAATATAACCAACAATACCACACATAATATTTTATGATGTAAAAAATAAGTAAATTGAGTTTTACGAAATAGTAAAATTATTAGTTTATACAGTTATATGTTTGTTAGGATTAGTCAATTTCCTGCATTAAAAATACTCTTTCTTTGTGCACTTGGCTATTTCCTATCATCTGTTTATGATATTCCTTCAAATCTTGTTTTGTTTATTTTACTTTTGTGTTTAATAACCAGTTTAATCCTTTTTTATTTTAAACAGAATTTCTTTGCTTTATTAATCTTATGTCTTTCTATTGGTTTTTGGTTTTCTAATCAGACTCACATTTCAAAATTAACTGCTCCAAATAAAATTATCGGAGAATTCCCAGCAATCTTTGATGGAAGTATCATCGAGGTATTAAAATATGATTCAAATTATGCTAAAATTATCATCTGTGGAAATATTGATACGAAATTCCTGCCTGAAATCAATAAAACAAGCATACTTTTAAATATCAATGGTAAGAAAATCAGTGAGTTTGACCTAAGAACAGGAAATGTCTTATCTGCAAAAATCTATGCACGTTTACCAAATAAAAGAATTCTCAAAGAAGATTTTGATGAGTCGCTATATTCTCAATCTTTGGGAGTCCAATGGATAGGTAGAGCTTGGAGTGACGATGTCTCTATTATTGATATATCTGAAAGAAGAAATTTTTTAAAAGACATCAAAGAAAATATTAGAAAGAAAATTTCAATACTGTTTGATGGTAATTCCAGAGCTGTAATGAATGCAATGATACTTGGCGATAAATCACTTGTCAGTAGCGAATTGAGGGAAGTATTCTCTTTATCAGGGACAGCTCATCTTCTTGCAGTAAGCGGGCTGCATGTTGGTATAATAGCTTTTATTATATTTTTCCTTTTGTCATTTTTAAGCAATAAATGGATTAAATTTGTTATATTTTCCATCCTTACTTCTCTTTATGTTTTAATTTCGGGCTTACAGGAATCAGCTATCAGAGCCGGTTTAATGTGCATTTTGGTCGTTTATCTAAATACCATTCAAAGACAGATTTATCCACTTAATATAGTCGCATTTGTTTTTTTAATATTAGTAATAATTAAACCTACCTTCATTTATTCGCCCGGTTTTCAGATGTCCTTTGCCTCGATAGGAGGAATAATTCTTTTTTTCAAACCTATTAAAAACCTTTTCAAATTATTCATTAAATCTGAAAGCCAAATTATAGATAAAATATTATCATCATTTGCTTTGACTATTTCAGCTTCAATAACTGTTTCACCGATTGTTGCTTATTATTTTGGTGTTTATTCATTTATTTCACCAATTTCAAATTTGTTAGTTGTTCCGCTAATGAGCCTATCATTAATTTTTGGAATTATCTCTGTCGCCTTGTCATTCATCAGCATCCAAGTAGCTGAAATATATTCTTTAACAACGGAATTACTCCTAAATATCTCGGAACAAATCAATAGATTTTCAATTTCACTTCCCTTTGCCTATTGGAAAAATATTGAAAATACTTGGATAATAATATTAATTTCAGCTATTACTCTTTATTGCTTATTATCGAAAAGCAAGAAGCAGTTTGCGTTCAGAATTGCAGTTTCGATACCCATTTTTCTGATGACTTACTACTTATTTTTACCTGCAAATGAATTCAAAATCATTCCGAGAGATAAATATGTATTGTTAATGACAAGCGATGGTTATCCAAAAAAAATTATCTTTATCATTGATAGGAAGCCACATCAAAGATATGCTTATGACTCAGGATTACTTAAATTAATTAAATCTACTGATAAGGATATCATTATCGCTTATAATGGGCTTGCAGGTTCTTTAATTGTTGATAAAATAAAACAGATAAAAGATATTAAAACGATAGAGCTGAATAATCAAAGTGTAAATTTATTTGAGGAAATTCTTAATCTTAAAGAACATATTCCAAAAATTATTTAGTTAGAAAAATGATTGAAATTGATATAATAAAACCAAAAATTTTCCCTGAAGATAGAATTATTTCAGGTGTAACAAAAAGAAATCTTGAAAATTTTCCACCAAACGGTTTTACTCTAAGTCATCTTGGTATTTCAGAGACCGAGTTCAGAAAAAATTTGGATATTTTTTCAAATTATTTGAGTGTTAGTATTTCAGATTTTCGCTTCAATCACCAGATTCACAGCGATAGGATAGTAATTGCAGATGACACTCATAAATTGGAAAACGCTGATGCCCTCATTACTAGTAGAACAAATTTAGTATTGTTTGTCAAAATTGCTGATTGTGCTGGTATTTTGATTTATGAGCCAAATGCTAATTGTATTGCTGCAATTCATTCAGGATGGAAAGGAACAATGCAAAATATTGTTTGCAAAACCATTATTGAACTTAATAAACAATATAATGCTGAACCCTCCTCGATGCTTGTTTATATCTCCCCAATGGCAAGTGCCAAAAATTATGAAGTAGGAAAGGAATTCAGAGAATATTTCCCGCCTGAAGTTTTATATCAAAAAGATGGTAAAATATACTATGACAACCTAAAAATGATAATAGCTCAATTGACCGAAACAGGTGTTAGAGCAGAAAACATTGAATATTCAGAACTTTGCACAATTGAAAATTTGGATTTACACTCTTTCAGAAGAGACAAAGAAAACTCTGGAAGAATGGCTGCTTATATCGGAATGAAATAAAGAAATTATCTGGGTTTGAATAAAATCTTAAGGTTAAAATCCTTATCGGGTTTGGAATCCGTTCCGATTTTGATGTAACCCCCATTTATCCAAAGCTGAACTTGATTTACAAAATTAGGGCTTACCGGGTCACCTGAACTTCCGCCGGGAATAATAAAATAAACGTATGGTTCTTCCATATCGGTGATGAATCGCATTGAGGCACCCAGACTAATATCCTTTGGATTAGATATACTTCCGTGATTAACATTTATAGTGCTGAAATCTCCACCTAACTTGAACGGACCTACCTCGAGCGTTGGTTTTAATAAAACATTTCTGCTCAAAAAATGCTTCAAGACAAGTTGATGGTTCTCACCATATTGCCAAAGATTTGGATTGTCAGAATTATAAAAAGTTTTCAAAGCCTCAATTGCCTCACTATAGCTAATCATAACGATTTGTTCTTTATTTTCGACAGGTTTAGTTCTTTTGTCATCGAACCAATGCAAAGTCGAATCGGTGGCTCTCATTAACTCAAGAAATTTCCCCGCCGGATAAGATGAAAAAGAAGTATAGTCATTGTAAAGATTATCCCTTAATTCATCAGAAAAAGTATTATATATTACTCTTTCAAATAGTTTAGTGTAAATACTTGAAGAAGTGCTTATTGGTGATAAAATTAAGTCCCACTTCTTCAATTTATTCAAAGCTTCTTTTTCAGTTTCATTGAGGAATTTATAATTCCTTTCAAGATATGGCAATGTCATCTCAAGAAATTCTTTTGCATATAGAGATAGCAAGTCCAATTGCATAATTTGGGCATCTCTTGCGTAATATTCCTTATGTTGATTGAGTATATCGCTTATTCTTTCAGCTCTTTTATTTAATGCATAATAATCTGAAAAATGAAAATTATAGCTAAAATTCATTTTATTATTCGCTGCTACAACATATTTACTTAATGGATTATAAATTCCGGGAACCGTCTCATTTGATAATTCAGAAGACCAAGATTTTCCTGTTTGCCAACCTTCATTGATAAAAATTGGATTAGTTGAATTTCTAACTGGTAATTTTACTGCTGACTTAAGCCCTAAATTACCTTGCTTATCTGCATAGGAAAAAATTAAACCCGGAACAGCCCATAATGATAGGGCATTTTCGAATTCAGTTTTATTCCTTGCCTTATTTACCAAATACATTGCTTTGAATTCGTTGCTCGGAAATTGGCCCGTCCAAGAAAATGTAACACAATTATTCCAAAATTTTTCTTTTGGTTCTAATTTTATATGGGCGTCAGATATCACAGCTGACCTTTCGGTCTCTCTGAGATAGTATTTAAGAGCTTCTTCTCCATTTATTTTTATTGTGTCCTTAATATAATTAAAGGCTTTTTTTGCTCCGTTAAAATAATAGAAGTCATTATCAGCAGAATCAATTTTTTCAATAAAAAAATCACAATCATCAACCATTGATGCAGTCATACCCCAAGAAATGTAGTCATTACGACCTACAAGCACTAAAGGCATTCCCGGAATTGACATACCAGTAACATTAAAACTTGGGCAGCTAATATGAATTTGATACCAATAGGATGGTAATCCAAGCTTCAGATGCGGGTCATTAGCAAGAATAAGATTATTGTTTATACTGTCAATTTTTCTTGTAACCCAAGTATTGCTACCATTGGAGTTAAAATCTTTATTCAAAAATTCATCTTTTTTTCTAATTGTTTTTGAAATTTCAGATAGAGTATTTGCCAAATCATCATTTAATTTATTATTGTTTAATAAATGATAAGTAATATGTTTTGTTTGTGGGTTTTGACTGGATTTTATAGTATCTTTATTTTTTAAAACCTCATATTTTGGAATTAATTCAAGAGCTTCTTTCATACCAAGCTTTAAAGCAATCTGACTCATCGTGATATCCATCGAAAAAGCTATGCTTTGTTCGAAAGCGAGCAATCTTTGTATCATAATCGAATGAAAAGGTTCCCATTTTCTTGGAACAAAACTTAAAGCATTGAATTCAAGAGGTAATTTATGTTTGTTTTCTTCAACGAAATAGTTTACACCATCAGAGTATGATTGTAGCATCATTCTTGTATCTTTATCCATAAATTTCCAGATTTTTTTCGCAATCTTTTCGATTTGCAGGGATCTGTAAAATCTATCAATATCAAGTAAATCAGGTCCTAAAATTTCAGCGAGAGAGCCTTGGGAGGTTCTGCGATACAATTCCATTTGCCAGAGACGGTCAAGGGCGTGTTGATACCCCATCATAAAAAATGCATCGCTTTCATTCTTTGCAATAATATGAGGTATTCCGTATTGATTTGAATATACTTTGATAGTATCTTTAATTTTCTCTACTTTTTCCTCAATGAAATCATCGGGTAATGAAACATAAGCTAATTTTACTGCAAAGAAAAAAAAGGCTGCAAAAATAACAGCCAAGCTTAGCAATAAAATTAGAAAACGTCTCAGTTTGAACATAATTAATTATTAATTATTTAAGCCAATTATTTGCTTTATACCAATCGATTGTTTCCTTTAAACCTTCTTCGAGAGGGATACTCGTTTTAAAATTGAAATCTTTCTTAGCTTTTTCAACAGAACAAATCCAGTATTCTTGAATGAATTCAACTGCTTTTTCGTAATAAAAAATTGGCGGCTTTTTTGAAAATTTACCAAAAAAACCAGATATAGCTCCAATGGTCAAAACAAGAAAATGGGGAATCTTAAGTTTAATCAAAAAGCTCTTATTTAAATGCCTTTTTAATATGCTCATAATTTGGTCCCAAGAATAAGCTTCTTCCGAAGCAAGGAAATAAATATTTCCGTTTGTCTTGTCTGATTCCATCGCATCTGCAATTCCCTTAACCAAGTCAGTTGAGTGAATCAAATTTACGTAGTGTGGTTTAAATCCAATTAATGTTGCAAGCCCTTTATTGACCATCTGAAAAATTTCAAGAATAGCAGGGTCACGTGGTCCATAAACAGCAGAAGGTCTTAAAATAACAATAGGATAAATTTCTTTTTTGCTCAAAACATATTCTTCTGCTGCTCTTTTGCTTCGTGCGTAGGGACTCAAGGGATTAAATCCATCATCTTCGGTAACAGGTTTATCGAGCGATTTAGCTGGTCCGGAAGCAGTCTGACTACTTATAAATATAAATTTTTTCAGATTTGGAACAATTTCAATTGCTGTATCAAGAAGATTTTTCGTAGCAATAAAATTACTGTTCATAAAATCTTCTTCACTTTTTGCAGCAATTGCACCTGCATTATGGATTATATAATCAACCCCCTCGACAGCCTTCTTGATTTGTTCGATATTGTTAAAGGATGTTTCAACTAATTCAATGGGTTTATCTTTTAGCCATTGCAAACTGCTTGTTTTTCTAATCGTGCAACGAATATCATAACCTCTTTTGAGTAGTTCATCTGCAATATGACTTCCAATAAATCCAGTAGCACCGGTAATTAAAACTTTTTGCTTCATATTCATTAAATATTATACTTATGAGTTGATTTGCACTCTTTCAAGTAAAATTTCAGCTATATCTTTAACTTTTACTTCGTCCACCTTCTCTTTTGCTTTGACGCCGTCAGTAATCATTGTCATACAGAAAGGACAATTAACAGCTATTGTATTGGGATTTGCATCAAGAAGTTCTTCAGTTCTTTCGATATTGACCCTTTTGCCTTGAGTTTCTTCCATAAACATTTGTCCGCCACCGGCACCGCAACATAATCCTTTATCTTTTGACCGTCTTGGCTCTTTGAATCGTGATTTTGAAACCGAGCTTAAAATTTCTCTTGGCTGTTCATAAATATTATTATATCTACCAATATAGCAAGAATCGTGATAAACAATGGTATCTTCGATATTATCTAAAGGTTTTAATTTTAATCTTCCTTCAGCTATCAATTTTCTTAAGAATTCTGTGTGATGATAAACTTCATATTTTCCACCAAAAAGTGGATATTCATTTTTAAGAGTATTGAAACAATGGGGACAGAATGTTACAATTTTTTTGACATTATATCTATTCATAGTTTCAATATTTGCTTTGACAAGCATATCAGCCAAGTATTCCTGACCAGTTCTTCGAGCTACATCACCATTGCATTGCTCTTCGGTTCCAAGAATGACGAAGTCAACACCAGCAATTTGCATCAATTTTGAAAAAGCAAGAGAAATTTGCTTAGCTCTGTCATCAAAGCTACCAGCACAACCAACCCAGAAAAGATATTCAAATTCTGGCTTTTCCGCAGCGGTTAGAACTCCGGTTCCCTGAGCCCAGTCAGCCCTTTCGGCAGATGGGAAAGCCCAAGGAGTAGCATTATTTTCAAGGTTGCTGAATGCAGATTGAAGAAGGTTTGGAAAGTTTGCTTCCATCATCACTAATGAACGCCTCATATCAACAATAGCAGGGACGTGTTCAATCATCACCGGACATTCCTGCATACAAGCACCGCAGGTTGTACATTGCCATAAAGCTTCTATATTTTCATATTCTCCAATAAATTTTTTATTTAAAATCTCCTCATCTTCAGTTTTTGACTGGGCACCATTACCATTTTTTTGTTTAAGTAGAATGGGCATTCGGTCCATTGTCCTTTCTCTAACCTCGATTATCACATTTCTTGGGCTTAAGACCTTCCCAGTCAAATTAGCAGGACAGACGCTATCACATCGCCCACAATGAGTGCAGGTATATGAATCAAAGATTGTTTTCCAAGTGAAATCCTCTACATCAACAACTCCGAATTTTTCAACTCCTTCTTTCTCGAAATCAATAGGTTTAAGTTTATTAACTGGCTCAAGAGGGGCAAAAAAGACATTCAGGATTGAAGTATAAACGTGAAAATGCTTGGAATAAGGCAGATAGTTCATAAATGATAAAATGAAAATGATATGAACCCACCAGCTTATATTATAAATATTAATCGCAGATGAAAAAGTGATAAAACCACTTAAATAATGAGATATAGGTCTAAAAGACGACATTCCCCCATGAAAGTGAAACTTCTCTAATGCGGCATTTTGGAAAAGAAGTGAAGTCACAATTACGAATATAGTTAATAATACAACTACTGCGTCAATCTTCTCTTTGCTGTCCCCCTGCAACCTTTTTACTTTGAAAACAAACCTTCTTAGCAAAGCCCAAATCACTGCAAGAATAATTAAAACACAAAAAATATCAGTTGAAACTGTAATAGCAGTGAAAAAAGGTCCAAGAAAACTCCAAGTGAAAGTTCTGTCGAATCCCTGAATTACTGATTCGGAGGCTGAAAAAAGCAGAACAAGAAATCCCCAGAAAATTGCAGCGTGAATAGGACCAGCTATTTTATCCCTGAAAATTCTTGATTGTCCAATGGCAACTTTCAAAGTTTTGTTAAATCTTTCAAGAGGTCTGTCCCATCTAATTTCTGGTTGAGCTAATTTTAGATATAAAAATAATCTTCTTAAGTTATAAAACAAAAATCCAAATGCGGCTATTAATATAATCAGAAAAATAATAGAATCAACTCTCATACTAAATTTTAAAAGTTAAACAAAAAAATCCTTAGTTTTTATTTTAAAAAAACAAAGTTCTAGCATAACAAGTTAATTATTTCAAACAAGATAAGCAAAATTAAAGTTCAAATGTAATTTCCGTGTTACATTGATTATTAATCAAAAAATTAAAAAAAACAATAAAGAATTTTTGATTTATAAAAATATTTTTTTAGATTTGATTTATTCTTAAATCATAATGGAGTAATTATGAAGCATTTAAATTTTACATTATCGGTAATTTGCTTCTTCTTTGCGTTCACTATAATCAACGCTCAAGACTTATGGGAAGATATTAATTTACCGGATGGTCTTAATGCAGAAATAACCTGTTTTGTCTCTGATGGAGATGAAATGTTCATCGGAACTAATGCCGGAGGTGTCCATTATTCAAATAACAAAGGGAAATCTTGGACAAACCTTAGCCAAAAGTTAATGGATCAGGATAACATCCAAAGCATATATCTATCACCAAATGGATTCATATTTGTTATAGGGCAAAGTTTAATTTACAGATCACCAAGGAAACAGTTTGAATGGTTAGTTATTTATGATTTTCAAAGAAAGCAGGAAATGATAAACTGTTCAGATATGAGTTTAGAAGGTGATTTAGCAGTAGGCACTGACAACGGTATTTACAAATCAGCATCTGTTCTTAATGGCACACAATGGAGCAATATCACTGGTAATCTTGAAAAAATAAAAGTAACAAAAGTAAAATTTGATGCTTATTTGAATCCTTTTATTTGCACAATCAGAAAAGAGCAATACTCCATTTATGAACTTTCTACAAGAACTTGGCAGGAAGTGATAGAAGGAATTAAAGAAGAACCAATAGTCAATCAATTTACATTCGATGAGAACCAAGCTTTTTTTGCAGTTATTGCCAATCAAATTTATCAATATGACTATAAACAAAGGGTATGGACAGCTTTACCTCCAAGTGGTCAAAAAGTTATCAGAAAAATCAAATTTTCCAAACGTAATTTGGTTTCTATGTCTGATTTCGATATTAGAATTTTTGATAAAGAAAAAAATAAATGGTCTGACGAAAATGAAGATTTAAAATTCAATGATAGACTAATTGATATCATAATAGACAAAGAAGATAAGTTTATTGGAATAACGAAAAGCAACATTAAGATATCAAATTTTGACATAACAGGTATTCTTGACTGGTTACAAAGAACTAAGTTTAGAGTATATGATGCAAAAAATACTTTAATGAAAAATATAAAATTCAATCTTTACAAAGGTAGTTGCGATAATAATTCAACGTTTTTAACTGAAGTTACAACGAATAGTTCAGGGATCTTCTCAATTTTTTTGTCTGATTTAGGTTTGTCTCTTGGAGATCAAATAAAACTTGAAAGGTCTGTTACGTCATTAAATTCAGTTAAAACTGGACATGAAGCAGTTGATAACAGAATGTATGAAATAAAGCTTAACAATTTAAAATTTGATGGAAATGGACAGCCATCTTATTATACTATTTCTAATTCAGAGTATCAGGATATTAAAATGGATCATACTCAACTGTTATTTAATTTGGTGATTTCAGTTGAATGGGACGCTAAACAAGAATATCTTGACACACTAAAAAGCTGGGTTAAAGCTATGTCAAATTATTTGTGGGATGTTACCGATGGACATCTTTATATTAAAAAAGTAGCAATTTATGATAACAAACAAAAATGGAATCAAGCTGATATAAAGATATTTGTGAGTAATGTTGTCTGGCCTAATGCATCAGTTGGCGGAATTAAACTAAATGATTATTATGACGCTCAAGTGAGAATGCCAAGAAGATGGTTTGGTAATGCCGATCCATCAAGGAATAGAACAGCTTTGAATACATGGATTTCTGAATCTGATAATTATTGGAGTAGAGCTTCATCAACAACAATTGCCCATGAGCTTGGGCATTATCTTTTTGGTTTTTATGATGAATATGTTTGGGTTGATACAAATAAACAAAAGACTCTCCCTGCGGGCTATAAGTTTGGTTTTATGCAATACCAGTATAGTAATGGTGGTCCTTATTCTTCAGAAATGTCATTTCCGGGACGATATTCTAATGATAACTGGAAATATACCGCTCAATGGGCTTGGAACGGTAGTGATTGCTGGACACAATTTGAAAAAGACTGGGAAAAGACCTATGTTACAAGCGGTGGTGGTTTCTTTTGTCCAATCTATAAACCATCTGAAAGGACATTAAGTTCTGGTAGGGACTATTTGCTTGGTCCTCTTGATTTCATATCTAATCAAAATCAATGCATAATTGATCCTTTGATGGATATTAAAATATTCAATAATAGTTCTTCGGCCGGTGATGTGGATATTACTTGCATTGACGATGAAGGAAAAAAAGTTACAAAAGCTCACACTTATTATAGTCTACCCTCATCTTTGTTTCCAATTGTCTTGTCATATCAGGGTCAAACCTCCGATGACGGAAAAATTAAAGTTTTAGGTGCAACTGTTGGAAATATGGTCGCCATTCAATACACAAAAAAAATGTATTTACCATTGTTTGGTTATATAAGCTTTTTATCTTATAAAAATTATACTATTACTTCAGTTACAGGTATCGACAAAGAATTTGAAGATAAACCACTTGAAGAAGTTATAGTTCAACTAGACAGAGTTAAAGGTGATTTCCAATTTGTAAATACTTGGAAATTTGATCAGCAAGGCGCACTGAATTATCATTTATTCTCAAAAGCTTCTCTGTCAAATCTTCCTGTTCTTGGTGTTCCAGATGATCAAAACAATTACAAACGATTGACAACACGATACATCGATAAATCAATATCATTTTCGGCTAATTTAGGAACATCTCTTTTAAAGGAAGGCACAATTCAAATTTCTCTTATTGATGAAGCTGAGAATCCATTCTTTATTCCAGTTCATTATATCATATCAGAAAGGCAAGACAAATTATCAGCCCCATTAGGTTCTGCAGAAATCTCAATTGATCCAAAAAATTCCGAATTCAGGACAATTGCTCTTTTAGCATCGGATTTCTTTCCTATTACAGAAGGCTTAGTCAGAGAACCGGAACATGTTGGATATGTTGTTTCAATAACTTCTTATCCTATGGATTTTAGTCCAAATTCTAATAATATACTTTTGATGCGTTATTCTAAGACTGACTTGATTTTAAAAGATGAAACCAGTCTGAAAATTCATAAGTGGGACGAAAATACAAGAAAATGGATGGTTATCCCAAGCACTGTTGATACCTCAGAGCAAATAGTAACAGGATTCATCAATCAAAATGGCACTTATGCCTTGTTTACAACTGACAGAACAACAGGTTACGATGAAATGAACGAGAATAATTACTTCGGCTTGAAAGTTACACCTAATCCAATATCAAACGAAGCTGACGTCCAATTTGCTTTAAATAAACCTGAAAACGTTACATTGAAAGTTGTTGATAATTTCGGCAGAGATGTTATAACTGTTCTCTCTGAATTCAAAGATAGTGGTGTTCATAAATATAAAGTTAATACTAATTCTCTATCCTCAGGGGTTTACTACTTTGTATTGAAATCTGGTTTGGCAAGTTCTACTGTCAAAGCAGTAATAATTAAATAAGTTCCTTATAAAAAAAGAAAACCATCAACTTCTCAAGAGGTTGATGGTTTTTTATTAAAACTTGGGCGAGCTATGGGACTTGAACCCATGGCCCTCAGAGCCACAATCTGATGCTCTACCGACTGAGCTATGCCCGCCATTTACACAATTACAAAATTAAGCTTAATTTTTATTTTTTAAAAGAACTATTTTGTATTATTAAAAACAAAAAAACTGCACAAATGATAATCATTTAAGTGCAGTTTTAGAATTTATAAAAATAATTTTATGCTGTATCCTGAGCAACAAAGGGTAACAGAGCCAAATGTCTTGCATACTTGATAGCTTTTGCTAATTGCCTTTGTTGATAAGCATTTACTCCCGTAATTCTTTTTGGAAGAATTTTACCTTGGTCATTAATAAACCTACTCAAGAATTTTGTGTCAAGATAATCAATAACCTTTGACTTTTTCAAAGGATTATGTTTTTTCTTAACAGTTTTCTTGTTAGGTTTAATCATACTATTGGTTTGCATAGGATGTATAGCGTTCATTGCTTGCTCCTTTTCTCTTTCATTGTTTTCGTTTTTTCAAATCGCTTGTTGAAACGTTCAACGCGACCAGCGGTATCAACAAGAACTTGTTTACCAGTGAAAAATGGATGGGATTTTGAATCAATTTCAAGCACCATCTTGTCACCTTTGTAGCAAGAACGAGTCTTGAAAGTTGTCCCATCAGTCATTACAACTTCTACTGTTTTATAATATGGATGAATACCTTTCTTCATAAATATCCTACTTTGAAATATCAACTTTAGTTAATTCATTCAAATCTTGAACTTTGACAAATTTTTCAAGAAAACGGAGGTTACCGTCGTCAGTCCTGAATCCTTTAATAACTTTTACGTTAATTCCAGTATCAGCCTGTTTCTTTTTCTTTAGTTTATCACCAAAAGTTTGTTGCTTTGCCATTTTTTTATCACCTGAAAAAAATAAGATTACAAAAATAATATTATTATTTCGATTTACAAAAGAAAATATTGGTTTTTTTATTAGTTATCAAGAAAATGTTATTTCATATCTTTGTTATTTTGATAATTAATAAAGATAAATTTTGAAAGAAAAGAAAGAGAGATCAGCTAATCCTTGGTTTTTCATTCCTACGCAATATTTTGCCGAAGGAGTCCCTTATATCATCGTAAATCAATTATCAGTAGCCCTTTTCAAATCATTAGAAGCCACAAATGCTTTCATAGGTGCAACAAGCCTTTTGAGTTTACCTTGGTCAGTAAAATTTCTCTGGGGACCAATTGTTGATGGATATTTCACGAAAAGAAAATGGCTTTTATGGATGCAATTTCTTATGTCTGTCTTGCTATTAATTCTTTCGATTTCATTTGTTTTGCCTAATATTATAATAATATCACTTGGAATTTTTATCTTGATGGCTTTACTATCTTCTACTCACGATATAGCAACTGACGGGTATTACCTTATTGCTTTAGACAAAAAACAACAAGCTTTTTTCTCTGGAATTAGAAGCACTTTTTATCGAATTGCAATGATTTTCAGCGGGGGCTTTTTACTTTATCTTTCAGACCTACTGGCTAAGCAATATCATAGTATTCATATAGGATGGTCTCTTACTTTTGCAATAGCGGGTTTAATAATTCTACTAATCTTTTTTTACCACCTTTTTATTTTACCCAAGCCCTTCGAAGATAAAGCGGTAATTTCTGAAAACACAAAAATACCTTTCAAACAAGCTTTTGCCACATATTTCAAACAAGAAAAAATTGGATTTGTAATTGCATTTATTCTTGTAGTGAGATTAGGCGAGGGAATGCTACTAAAAATGTTACAACCCTTTCTAAATGACCCCATTGATAAGGGAGGGATGAATTTTCAGTGGGCTGAAATAGGTATTATGTATGGAACTTTTGGAGTAATAGCACTTGTTATTGGAGGTATTTTAAGCGGTTGGATAATCAAAAAATATGGTCTAAGAAAAACTATTTTCCCTCTGATTTTGTGTATGAACATACCAAATGTATTATATGCTTTCTTAGCTTTTTATCGCCCAATGGGGATGTGGACTATTGACCTTTCATTTCTGTCATTTTTATTTGGCAATGG
This sequence comes from Candidatus Kapaibacterium sp., assembly GCA_026418625.1. Taxonomy (GTDB): domain Bacteria; phylum Bacteroidota; class Ignavibacteria; order Kapaibacteriales; family UBA2268; genus CALHRB01. Next base: position 38,799 of record JAOABA010000017.1, on the reverse strand, counting down.
ACAGAATTTGAATTTAATATTTAATCCTTTTGTTCAATTTTCAATAATAATTGAACAATTTGGATATGGATTAGGCTTCACCGCATTTATGGTATTTCTACTTTATTTTTCAAAGGGTGAATTCAAAACCTCGCATTATGCAATTTCTACGGGCTTTATGGCAATTGGGCTTATTATTCCCGGGTTTATTAGTGGATTTTTACAGGAAATGGTTGGCTATAATTGGTTGTTTGTCTTGTCAACTATAGCAACCATTCCCGGAATGATTTTATTATTCTTTATCCCAATCAATGACGATTAGGGTGCATTAGTCGGATCCCACGAAGTTCTGAAATTTTCGTTGAAAGAGTTCATATACTCCATATCCTCTTGACTTAACTCGAAGTCAAAGACTTGGATGTTCTCAAGAATTCTTGAAGGAGTTACTGACTTTGGCAGAGTAATAGTTCCAATCTGCAATGTCCATCTAATTAAAATCTGAGCAGGTGTTTTCCCATATTTCTCAGCTAACTGAAGAAGCCTTGGATCGTTTAATCTTTGCCCTCTTGTTAAAGGTGTGTAAGCTTCAATATAAATTTTATTTTCCATACAGAATTCTTGAAGCTCTTTCTGATAAAGAAAAGGTGAAAATTCCACTTGATTGACAACAGGAACAACATTTGCATAAGTCAGCAATTCTTTGATATGTCGAATCGTATAATTGCTAACACCAATGCTACGAACCACTTTTTGCTCATAGAGACTTTCAAGAGCTTTCCAAGACTCTTTTCTCAAATTTTCTACGGGCCAATGGATTAAATATAGATCAATATAATCCATTTGCAAATTTTTCAAACTTTGCTCAAATGCTTTCAAAGCTTTGTCATAGCCGTGATCTTTGTTCCAAAGCTTGGTGGTAACGAAAAATTCTTCTCGTGCCAGACCAGAATCTCGAAAAGCTCTGCCGACATCGCCTTCGTTTCTATAGAAAGCAGCTGAGTCGATATGACGATAACCGTTCTGCAAAGCAAAAAGGGCAGCTTTGTAAGTTTCATCGCCGGGTTTGCTTAAATAAACTCCAAGCCCTATTGGTGGAATTAAAACTCCATTGTTTAGTTCAATTCTTGAATTTATATCCATAAGTTTTTTTGACTATTAGTGAATAAAATGTAACTTTTTTGCATAGTTTTGTTTCTTTTAAATTGCAGTAACGTAATATTTTTTTTTGAATTGTTTAAATGAAAGTGTGTTAATATGAAATTATCAGTTTGGGTAACATTCCTTACATTGTTCTTTTTTTCAGAAACTTATTCAAAGTCAATTTATGAAATGATTTTTATAGACGGTGATAAATATGAATTTAAGGAGTTTTCTTGTAATCACCTACATTCCGGACTAAAATATGATAAGTTATTATCAAAAGATTTAGTGAGAAGACCTTATGATGTTCTAAGCTATAATTTATATATGGATTGGGTAAATCCTTTAAGTCAAGATAAAATAAATATAAACGGTGTTCCTTATGTGGATAGCACAGACAGAATCTGGAAAGGCATAAATTCAATGAAAATAAGAATTGATTCTTTCAATGTTGAATTTATTGAGCTTGATGCTGCTGATTTTTTGATTAATTCTGTTACCTTAAATAGTGTAAAATTATCTAATACACCTCAACCTGTTAATAACATCTTGAAAATTCCATTAAATCCAAATATAAAAGTTGGTGATACCATAAATCTATCTATAGAATATACATATAAATCAAATACTCAGGATGGATTCTTTTTATATCCGAAAAAAATGTTTGTTGGAGTGATTCCAAATACTAATGATACCGCTTGGGTTGAGGAAAGAATTGCATATACTATGAGCCAACCCGAAAGTGCAAGAAAATGGATGCCCTGCAATGATAATCCCTATGACAAAGCTGTTTCAACAATTAAGGTCAGAGTCCCACTTGGTTTCATTGTTGCTTCAAATGGTTTATTACAAAAAATTGATACACTCACGGATAAAACAACCATATATTATTGGGCTGATGATGCGCCGGTGGCAACTTATCTTATGGCAGCCACGGCTTCAAAATATGTAATTATGAAAGATTGGTATAAAAAGGTTTCTAATCCTAACGACTCAATACCTATTATTCATTTTGTTTGGGATAAGGATTTTAGATCCACAAAAACAGATGGAACAGAATATAATGCAACAAGAGCTTTATCAACAACTGCACGTATGATGGAAATATTTTCCGAAGTTTATATTGAGTATCCATTTTCAAAGTATGGAACAGTTATATTACAACCATTTTGGGCTGGAGGAATGGAACATCAAACATTGTCATCTATCAATAGGGTTTGGCTTAGAACAAATGAACAATTTGGATTGGCTCACGAACTTGCTCATCAATGGATTGGAGATTTAATAACTTGTGCTAGTTGGAAAGATATATGGATTAATGAGGGTGGCGCAACTTGGAGCGAGGCAATTTATGCCGAACATTCGATAAATAAAAATTTTTATAATGCCCTTATGCTTAATCGTAGAGCAACTTATTTCAAAGGTGGCGGGATAGCTCTTTTCCGTAGTTATAACCCTCCGATGAAAGACCTTTTTAATTACTATATTACTTACGCAAAATCCTCGTGGATATATCATATGCTTAGAACTATGTTAGGCGATGAAGTATTCTTTAACACCTTACGTAATTTACTTAATGAATATAAATATAAATCCCTAACCACTGAGGATTTTAAGGAATTTTTCATTCGTTCGGTTCCTAATCCTCCAATTTCTTTTGATGCATTTTTCAATAACTGGGTTTATTCGCCCGGACACCCAATCTTTAACCTTATTTCAGAAACTTATCGCAAAGTTGATAATAAATATCTTACTAAAATTACATTAAACCAAACTCAGACTTTTTCGGAAGTACCTGAAGTATTCATAACACCTGTCAAAGTTGATTTTTATAATGAAGGTGAAATCAAAAATTCTGAGATTTTGGTTATAGATTCAAGATCAAAGACATTCGATTTAGTCCTTGATTTTCTTCCTGACTCAGTTTCAATTGATACAACTTATATCCTTTGTGAGGTTTCCTCAGTAATTACCAATATAAAAGAAATTTCCGATGAAAACTTTCTTGATGGAATTTTCCCAAATCCAGCAACGTCAAATCAAGATGTGAATCTTAGAACTTTCATCAATACCGATAAAATTCAAATAGAAATTTATGACGCTCTTGGTAGGAAAATCAAAGATATAATAAATGCTGATTTGAGAAATGGAAATTATGAAATAAATCTACCAGTTAAAGGTTTACCAGCAGGAAGTTATAAAGTGCTGGTTAAAGACAATAGAAATTATAAAGCATACAAATTAATACTTTATTAAAATATATTTATTAAGAAATATGAATGGTAAATATCCAAGAGCTGAAATCAAAAAGCTCTTTATGTTGGATTTTCACTTCCGAATGTTTTCAATTTTCTTCATTTTGTCAATGCTTCCACTTCTATTTGGATGGGCTTTTATTGCTATTACTTTTGTTTTAAATATTTCAACAATTTTGGTATGTATTTACAGATATAATTACATTAATGGCTGCCTTAAAAACGGTGTTGTTATAAAAGGAACTATTACAAAAATTCTAAGACAAATAAGGAAAAGACACTATATTGAATTGGACTCAATAAACAATGATTGTATGGAAGGGCTTTATGTGTTGGAAATGTCTTATTCCTTCAACTCAAAAGAGTTCAAGATAAAAGCACCAATTACTTATCTTAGGTATATGCCGGATTTCAACAAGGGTCAGGAAATTGAAATTCTTGTGAATCCAAAAAATCCAAAAAAATATATTGTCAAAAGTATCTGGGTCCCAGCAGATTATATCTCTATTTCCTGAAATATTTGTTATGGGTGCTTTCGTATTCTAAGGTCATTAATTTCTCTTCTTCAGGTAAAAGCGTTTTGCCTCTTCGTGCCATAACAATTTTTGCTACTTCAATTGCTTTGTTTATTTTATAAATTGATGATTTATTTTCCCCACCCCAAGCAAAAGAAGGTATGTAGCGAGGCAAAAAAACATTTGCAACTAAAATTCCTGCAATACCTACTATTGTTCCGGTTGTAAAAGAAGTATTTATTGCTGATTTTGTATGGTCACCGCAAAGAAGCCCAAGGAACATTCTACCGGTATCAAATTCCTCATCTTCAATCATTACTTTTATATTTCCATAAGTATTTTTCAAGTCAGAAGTGTTGGTGTCAGCACCTAAATTAACCCATTCACATATAAAAGAATGACCTAAAAATCCTTCGTGCTGCTTATTCGAATAAGATTGCATTATAGAATTTTCAACTTCTCCCCCTACTTTGCAGAATTCACCGAAAGAGCTATGTTCGTAAATCTTTGCACCAGCTTTGATTATGCAATTATCTCCTATGAAGCAAGGACCAAGGATAACAGAATTGGGAAGAATTTTAACCGATTTACCAATAATAATAGGACCTTCATCTGCATCAAGAACCACTCCCGGAGAAATTTTGCAACCATCTCCAATGAAGATACTATCTTTGTTCAGAAAATGAACTCCTTTTTTTTCTAATTCAAAATATTCAGGGTTATGATTGAAAAATACAGAATCATCAATAATTGACTGCGAATTGAATTCAATAGCATCCCAAAGGAAATTTAACATTTTAGGTTCTGATATTTCGATATTTTTTATCAGATGTGCATAATCTGTAAGTAGTTTGGGCAAAAATTGCAAATCAAACTCGATTGGGTTAATGATATCATCCTCGGAAAGATAAACAGCGAGTGGCTGTCCTCTGTGAACAAAAACGGCAGAAACATTTGTATTCCCAACTTCCTTGCAGTAGTCGTTGTATTTCGTTTTCAATTCATCAAAAAAACTTATTAACGGCAGAATTGAAGAGAAAAGAATTAATGTATTAGTTTTTTGCGGTGAATTATCATTTTGATTAAACCTTGCGAGAAATGATTGCAAATGCAAACCTCGACCGTAAAAGATGATTTTCGAATCCTGAAAAATATGTTGCAATTTTTCAAAGACCCTGAAAGCTCCACATCTCAATTCCCAACCACTATGCAGTATTGAAAAGGGGTATAGACTCCTTACATATCTATTCTCAACGAGTAAAACTTGTTTTATATTATTCATTGTTTCAATTACAATAATAAAAAATTCAATTTAACACTTTGACAATTATCTTTCAATATCAAGCAAAATAATCAAATTTTTTTTATTTTACATTTTTACAAAATTAACAAAGTAAATCATTGTGGGAAGTTTATTATCAAGGAATACATATAAATTTTTTATCTTGTTGATTACTTATTTTGTTTTGAGTAACGATATATTAGCTCAATGCGGTTGCTCAGGTGGATCTCCAATGGGAAGCTCTATGCCACTTTCCGGAACTACCGATTTAGGTATGATTCAAAAAGGCTTCTTTAGGGGATTTATTAATTATAGATTTTCTTATGGAGATGAATACTATCGTCACGATATGAAGGCTCCACAGGGAGTTGTGAATTATTTCAGGTCTAATATGGCAAATCTTACAATGAACTATGGTCTTGATAATCAATTCTTAATCGAAGCTGAATTTGCATATTTTGTTGAAAAGTATGAGAATTATACACTTTTAGAGCAATCAACAAGCGGACCATCAAATTTGAATTTAGGTGCAAGATACAATTTATATTATGACAGAAAGGAAAATTTTGAAATCACGCTTGGTGGGTTGCTTCGAGTTCCTTTTAGAAATAAAGCTGAATACGAAGAATTGAACATACATCTTAAGCCATCATCAGAATCCTTTGGTTTAATTTTTAACTCATTTATAAAAAAGCAATTTCAGGACATTGATTTATATCTTTTTTTAGTTAATAGGTTTGAGTTTAACTTCAATAATCGTTTCAAATTTAGATACGGAAATACTTACTATACTTCAATATTTGCCTTAAAAAAAATTACTGGTGGATTAAACGGAATTTTGGAAATCAGGAATGAAACTCGCCAGAAAGACAGATATAATGATGAAGTGATTTGTGATTCTGGTGGTTTTTTGTTTTTATTATCACCTCAATTAAGTTACACTTTAGGAAATTTAGGCATATCAATAGCTTTTGATTATCCGTTTTATAAATATTATTATGGAATAGATAAGCAACAAGCACTAAAAAATAATATTTTATTAAATATTTTTTGGGGATTGAAGTTATAATACCAAATAATTCATAAATTAATATTTATTAAATTTTGAAAAAAAATGAAAGCAAAAAAAGAATTATCACGTGAGACTCCAAGAATAGAAAAGCTTAGAGTGAAAAATTATAGAGCTTTGAAAGAGCTGGAACTCTCAGATTTAACACCATTATCTGTTTTTCTTGGACCAAATGGTAGCGGTAAATCAACTCTTTTCGATGTTTTCGCTTTCCTATCAGAATGTTTTTCGATAGGATTAAGAAAAGCATGGGATAAAAGAGGAAGGTTTAAAGAATTAAGAACAAGAAATTCAGAAGGACCAATTGAATTTGAATTAAAATATCGAGAAAAAACAGATTCACCAATAATAACTTACCAATTGAAAATAAATGAAAATCAAAAAGGAGTATTTGTAGAAAGTGAAAAACTTCTTTGGAGAAGAAAAGGAAGTATTGGAAAACCATTTGCATTTTTGGACTTTTCAAAAGGCAAAGGAACTGTAATATCAGGAGAATTTCCAGACTCAGAAGATGAAAAAATTAATGAATCTCTCGATAGCCCTGATATGATTGCTGTTAATACTTTAGGTCAATTATCAAAAAATTCGAGGGTCATTGCTTTGAGAAGATTCATTACTAGCTGGTATTTATCATATTTAACCACAGATCATATAAGAGGTATTCCTGAAGCTGGAGCTCAAGAGAGATTGTCAGCTACAGGAGATAACCTTCCTAATGTTATGCAATATTTAAAGGAAAACCATCCAGATAGATTAGAAAAAATTTTAAATATTCTATCAAGAAGAGTTCCAAGGTTAGAAAAAGTTGAAGCAGATATAATGCAGGATGGAAGATTACTATTACAAATCAAAGATGCTCCTTTTGATAAACCAATATTATCAAAGTTTGCCTCAGATGGAACCTTAAAGATGTTAGCATATCTTATTATATTATATGATCCGGAACCACCCCAGTTAATAGGTATTGAAGAGCCAGAAAATCACTTACACCCAAGCCTTTTACCAATTCTGGCCGAGGAATGCAGAGCTTCAGCAGAGATTTCACAATTAATGGTTACTACTCATAGCCCTTTTTTTGTTAATGGTTTAAAATCAAATGAACTTTGGATACTATACAGAGATAATAATGGTTACACACAGGCAAAAAGAGCAGATCAAATAAAGGGTATAAAAGAATTTATGGAAGAAGGCGCTCAATTAGGACAACTTTGGATTGAAGGTCATTTTGGTATTGGTGATCCATTAGTAAGTGAATTTAGTAAAAATTTTAAAAAAGTTATAAGATAAGCTATGCACCTTGAATTTTTAGTTGAAGAATTATCAATGAGAAGTGTTTTAGATAATTTGCTACCAAGAATGGTTATAAATAATCATACTTATAGAGTAATAACATATCAGGGAAAAACAGATCTTTTAAGGAAATTGCCGTCTACACTTAAAGCATATTCAAAATGGATTGATAAAGACTTTAAGATCATTGTTGTTGTTGACTTAGACAAGGATGATTGCCATAAATTAAAGGAAAGAATTGAAAAAATTGCTATTGACTCAAATCTAATACCAAAATCCCAAGGGATAAAAGATTTTAACATTATGATTAGAATTGCAATGAAAGAATTAGAATCTTGGCTTTTAGGCGATCCAGATGCCATAAAATCTGCTTATCCTAAAATTGGTAATATTAAAAAAAGTGATAAGCTTAACAATCCTGATGCAATAGATAATACTTGGGAATATTTTGAAAAAATTTTTCAAAGTAAAGGATATTTTAAAACCGGATTAAGAAAAATTGAAGTAGCAAATAATATATCATCATTTATGGAACCAATAAAAAACAAATCAAAAAGCTTTAATGTGTTCTGGACAGGTATTGTTGAAATTTTAAAATAAAAATATTACTTAAAATCTTTCCATAAATTTACTCAAAAAAATTAAAAAAAATTCTTATTTTTGTAGTTCTTTATTTTGTAAGAAATAGATTTTGAGGGTTTTATGAAAAGAACTTTCCAGCCAAGCAGAAGGAAAAGGCTTAATAAGCACGGTTTTCGTGCAAGAATGGCTACCAAAAATGGCAGAAGAGTTTTAGCAAGCAGACGTGCTAAAGGCAGATATAAACTTACAGTGAGCGATGAACGTAAGAAAGCATAATTTTTATGCTTAAGCTAACTCCTATTAAAGGAAAAAAAACATTTGAAAAAATTTTTGCTGAAGCAAAAAAATTCAGGTCTGAAAGTCTCAATGCTTTTATACGTTTTCGCTCTTGTTTACCAAATGATGAAAATATCATCGTCAATGTATTTTACGCTGTTTCTGTAAGCAAAAAGATTGCAAAAAAAGCGGTTGTGCGAAATAGAATTAAAAGACTTTTGAGAGAAAGCTTAAGATATGCTATTATTCAACCAAATTTTTGTGAAAATTTTATTTTTTTTGAAAGTATAATACTAATTTGGAAAAGACCTGTTTTATCACCCAAACTAATAAGACTAAGTGATGTTATACCCGATGTATTAGAATTATTTGATTCAGCAATATCATACTACAAAGTAAATCTAAATGACAGTGTTCAAAAAAATAATAATATCAATAATAAAACTATATAAATTTGCTATTTCACCTATTTTTCCTTCTTCCTGTAGGTTTTATCCAACTTGTTCAAGTTATTCAATTGAAGCAATCGAAAAATTTGGAGTAGGAAAAGGTTCTATTTTAGCAGTTAAAAGAATATTAAAATGTCATCCTTTCCACCCGGGAGGTTATGACCCAGTTCCCAATAATATTAAACATAATTAAATTATGGATAGAAATTCAATTATAGCATTAGTTTTAATTGCAATAATAGTAATAATTTGGTCAATTTGGACTTCTCAAAATGCTGTTCATAGACAAATACCACCGCCAAAGGAAGATACAACAGCCACAACCAAGTCAAATGAAAATATTCAAGATTCATTAGCCACACCCACAAATCCCCAAGTCAAAAATGATTCGCTTGAAATTTTAGAAAAATATGGAACTTATTTTGTCCCTTTTTTAAAAGGTGAAGAAAAATTTATAACTATTGAAAATGATTTAGCCATTGCTAAGATTAGTTCAAAAGGCGGTGTTCTGAAATCCATAAAATTAAAAGATTATAAATCCTGGAATGGCTATCCAGTCCAATTAGTATGGTCTAAATTCGGCGTCCTTTCAATAACACTTTCAACAAGAGAAGCTAAAAAAGTTGATACAAGAGACCTATATTTCAAGTTCGATGAAAACTATCCAGATTATATTAAAATCAGTGGAAATCAAAGTTCTTCTTTAAGCCTTAGTCTTGAAATTCAACCCGGAAAAAAAATAAGCAGAAAATATACTTTCTATGGTAACCAATATCATTTTGACACCTATCTTAACTTTACTAACTTAGAAGATATTTTAAAGAATGAACCTATAGAATACAGATGGAATGAAGGATTAAGATATCAGGAAGGAAATTCAGTTGACGAATCTAATGATGCTAAAGCCCTTTTTAAGGTCAATGGAGAAGAAGATGACAGAGATGCTCACAATGATGACCCAGTTGAGAAAAAAGGTGAAGGTAGAATCGATTACCTTGCAATCAAAAACAAATATTTCCTTGCTGCTATACTTCCTCAAAATCAGGGCGACATTAGTTATGGCTATTTAGTTACCGGAAGAAGATATCACGTTGAAGATCAAGGAATCATCGAAAAATATAATGTTGCAGTCCAAATACCCTATAAATCTGGAGATAAAAAATATACTTTTAGAATTTTTGTAGGACCCCTACACTACGATTTAGTAAGTCAGTATGGATTAGAAGCATCAATAGAATTAGGTTGGAAATTCATAGTTCGCCCGATAGGTGAATTCTTTATGCTACCAATATTTAAGTTAATTCACCAAATTATTCCAAACTTTGGCATTGCAATAATTATTTTCTCTATATTGATGAAAATAATTTTATATCCTCTATCCATTTCTCAGATGCGTTCTACTCAGAAAATGCAATTAATTGCACCAGAAGTTAATGCATTGAGGGAAAAATATAAGGATGAGCCTCAAAAGCAGCAACAGGAAACAATGAAACTCTATTCCCAATATGGTATAAATCCAATGGGTGGTTGTTTGCCTTTGTTATTACAAATGCCAATACTTTATGCTTTATGGGCTGTTTTAAGAGGGTCCATTGATTTACGTCAAGCTCATTTTATGCTTTGGATTACTGATTTATCCTTGCCCGATGTTCTTTTTCATTTGCCTTTTTCATTTCTTGGATTGAAATTCATTTCAGGGCTGGCTTTGCTAATGGGTATAACTTTGTTTTTCCAGCAAAAAATGACAATAACAGACCCAAGGCAAAAAACACTAATTTACATAATGCCAATAATGTTTACATTATTATTCTCGAATTTCCCATCAGGTTTAAATCTTTATTATTTTATGTTCAACCTTCTTAGCATTGGTCAGCAAATATACATCAATAAATATTCGAGAAAGAAATTAACTTTAGAAGACCTCAAAAAAATGCCTAAGAAAGAAGGTTGGTTCCAGAAAAAAATGAGAGAAGCTCAGGAGATGGCTGAAAGTCAAGGAAGAAGTGTTCCGGGTATGGCTGGAATGAGCTATAAAAATCAACAAAGCAAAAAAAAGCAAAGCTCTGGAAAATCACAGAGAAATAAAGGAAAAAAATAATTTGTGATAATTCAGATTATTTTAAAGCTCTATCGAGAAAGTCAATAAATTCTTTCTCATCCCTTGTAAAAGCAAGTGAACCTATTAATTTTTCTTCTGGTGTAAGAAGAACATATAACGGCAATTCAATAGAATTAAAACGCTCTTGTTGCATCTGTTTGTTTTTTCTATCACTTTCAACAGTTCGTCTATCGGTGAACAACTTGACTCTTACCATTTTTTCAAATCGTTCGATAACACTGTTTTTTGTAAACATATTAATTTCCATCCAGCGACAGTTTGTGCAGGTTACACCGGTGAAATCTACGAACAAGGGCTTATTCTCTTTTCGAGCCACTTCGAGTGCTTCTTTGTAATCGCTATACCAGAATAATTCAGATTTATTGCCTTTATTGTTATTTGTTTCTGGTTTAGAAACTTCAATTGTTGCATTCGATGATGTGCTACCAACCAATTCATTATAATCCGGTGGTGGTAGGAATGCATCGAGTTCGCCAAGGGGTCTTCCGAAAAGCCCTCCTACAAGATAAAATGTAATTGAAGCAAAAATAATTGCCCAGATAATTCTTACTGAACCAACACTTTGAACAGGTGAATCGTGTGGTAACCTAAATAAGCCAAGAATGTAAATGGTGATTAATACAGAACATCCAATCCATATTGCGAGGAAAATATCTCTTGGCATAATACCAAGTGTCCATACTAAGTCTGCATTACTGATAAATTTAATAGCAAAAGCAATTTCAAGAAATCCCATTACAACCTTAATGTTATTCATCCAGCCACCGGCTTTTGGAAGTTTATTCATTAAAGAAGGAAAGAGAGCCAAAAAGAAAAATGGAATAGCAAACACGAGAGAGAATCCCATCATCCCAATGACTGGATAAAACCATTCACCCTGAGATACAGCAAAAATTGCATTACCAACAAAAGGAACCGTGCAAGTGAATGATGTCAATGAAAAGGTTAAACCCATCAAAAGAACACTAAATATGCCCCCTTGTTGACTTTTCTGGTTTAGTTTATTTAATAATCCGGTTGGAAGCTGAATCTCAAATGCTCCGAATAAATTGAGTGCAAAAACAACAAAAAGAACTGCTATAGCGATATTCAACCATGGATTTGTTGCAAAATCCTGAATAGCACTTGCCCCAAATAACAATGAAAGCACTAAACCAATGCCCGTAAATGTGGTAATAATACCTAATGTATAAATTAGCGAATCTCTTAAACCTTTACCTTTGTGCTTTTCAGCTCTTTTCGTAAAAAATGAAACCGTAATTGGGACCATCGGAAAAACACAAGGGGTAAAAAGTGCAAGAAGTCCCATTAACATTGAAAAAAGCAAATAGGGTATTAATCCTTCATTAATTTTTGATTGGATTTGTGTGCTTGACTCAGTCTTTACTGATTCCTGATTTTTATCTTTACCATTATTTTTTGTAAGGGTGCTTTCCTCTGCAATCACTTGATTAGTATCAAGCTTATCTTGTATATTCTCGGAAATAAAAATTTCATTTGATATCGGTATTTTGAAGAATTCGGGTGGTAAACAACTTGTTTCAGTGCATTGCTGCAAATCTATTGTTACGAAAAGCTTTTCCTTGCTAAAATCTATATCTTTTTTGGCAATTACGGGTAATAAAAAAGTATTCTTGCCATAATATTTCTCTAATTTGACAGAAAAACCAGAGTCAAATTTAACTATTGGCTTCGGAGCCTTTATTTTTCCATTTAATTTAATTAAAGCTTTGGGTTCAACATCAATAATAGTTTGTGAAGGTCCAATGCCATCTGAACCAACTTGTTCTTTTAAACTATATGTGTGCCATCCTTTTTTGAAATTCAGGGTAAATTCAATTTCAAAAGCTTCGCCTTGTTTGACAGCCAATTTGGAGGGCTTTGCTATTGCATCAAAATGTTTATTAGATTGAGAAAAAGCAAATAAAACATTGCTTAATAGTAATATAAAAATTAAATAATACTTTACCATTTCTTTTATCTAAATTTTAAAAAATTATACAAACGAAAAAAACTGAAAAAAATTAATAGATATATTATTCTGTGTCTCCTTGAAAATCTTTGATATATCTCATATCCCTGAACATATTCGGGTCTTTGGTCTTTCTTTCGAGCTCTTGTTGAAGCCTGTTTGATAGTTCCCAAGCAGGATTTGAATCATAGGTTCTCAAAAGATAATTAATTGCAATAACTTCTGCAATTACTGTAATGTTTTTACCCGGAAATATGGGTAAAGTTACTGATGATACCTCAACGTCAAGAATCTTTCTTGGATGTTCATCAAGACCAACCCGCTCATATTCTTCTCCGTGCTTATATTCAACGAGTTCAACGATTATTTCAAGCCTTTTTTGAAAGCGGACCGATCTTATGCCAAACATTTTTCTGATGTCAATAAAACCAAGCCCTCTGACCTCCATATGATGTTGAACCACACTTGTTCCAGTTCCCATAATAATCTTTTCTTTCTTTTTTGTCAGGAGGATTATATCATCTGCAACAAGCCTGTGCCCTCGCTCGACAAGGTCAAGAGCTATTTCGCTTTTACCAATACCTGATTTACCAACAAATAGTAAACCTACACCGAATACATCAACAAAAGACCCGTGAAGAACAGCTTGAGTTGCGAACCTATCGTCGAGATATTCGAGTAAAATGAAAGTTGTTTTAGTTGTGTCATATTGGGTTGCAAGGACTGCAATACCCTCATCTCGAGCAATATCCAGTAACTCTTCTTCAAGTTTATGACCATTGGTTATTACTATGCAAGGAGGTTTATAATGAGCTAAAGTTTTAAATGCTTCTATTTTTTTCTTCTTTGTTAAAGAGTTCAAGTAGAATATTTCTGTATTGCCAAAAACCTGAACTGAATTACGATTGAAAAATCCCAAATTTCCTGTTAGTGCTAATTGTGGTCTGTAAATATTTTTATTTGTTATTATATTATCCAAACCAACCTTATCAGTTAACTTTATTAGCTTTAAATCAGATACTAACAATTCATCTACGGTAATTTTATCTATTTTCAATGGAACAATATTATCAAGAGTTGATGTCATAAAAAGCTAATAATAATAAAACAAAAAGACAATTTAATATAAAAATCAATAAAAAAAAAGGGCTCGAAAGCCCTTTTTAAATAACATTTATTAACAAAGATTAAATTTCAATTAATTTATTCGACTGTTTAGTTTTTTGTTTTTTTAATTGTCTAATCATTTTATCAGTAGCAGTATGTAAGCTTTTCATAAAATCATCGGAGGATTCTCTGACAACAAGAACATTGCCATTAATCCGGACCCTGAATTCAACGGTGTTGTTGTTATCAGCAATAAACTCGACATTAGTGTTAGTAATGCCATCGTAGAATTTTGTAAACCTTTGGGCAGATTCCAAAGCTGCCTCATGCAATTCGGGACGAGACTTCAAATGTCTGAAGGTTACTTGTGTATTCATAAACACCTCAAAATTATGAATGAATAAAAAAAACCGCCCAGAAATTGCCTTGTCTGGCTTTTTGAACGGTTAAAATCTATAATAAAAATGTAATTTTTTTTCTTCATTAATTCAAAAAACTTAATTTTTATAATTAAAAATTTATAGAATATAATACTTAAAAATCAATTCACAAAATCTAAATTAAAATAAATTCCAAAATTAAGACCGAAATAGTAAGGTAAAATTGTATAATTTTTACTAAAATCCTCCTTTTGTGTATAAAATTGATTTACAACCTTAGAAAATATATCGGCTGACCGAAAAAAATAATTAAAGCTGAATTCGAAAAAAAAACTATGAAGAAATTTTTTTTCCGTTTTTTTATCAAATTCAAGCTCAATTCCGCTTGAAAGCCTAATCATAGGAGCAATTAAGTCATTATTATAATGAACCCCACCGGTTCTTATATCGTCCTGAATCGAGGAGTAAACACTCTCTTCCCATTTTAAGTGAGAATATATTACACCAGCCCCAATCATAACATAAGAAAAATATTCAGAAATAACTGGGTTAAATTTATAGTTTATCGTTATTGGAAAGCTCGAAATATCAAAGTTTTGAGTAATATTTCTGGCACCAGTGTGACCTGAAGTGATTATTTCATCATAATTATCGTTTATTTTGGCTCTGTTTATCTCACCCAGTAGTTGAATATTTGCATTGGGACTCAAATAGAATATCAAACCAAATGACAATGATGGACTAAGCTTGAATTCTTTACTTACTCCTGAAAGCTCATTTTTGTAAAAGCTAAAAAATTCAGTTGATGCCCCTGCCATCAGATAACCAATAGAAAAGAGAAAGTGAAAATCTTGATTCTTTGGTTGTGACTGGTTCAACTTAGTTTCTTGTGCATAAATAATACTAAAATTATGGTATAGAATAAAAAACAAAAAGATGATATTTTTTTGTTTTATTGTCAATTATGCAAATCAATGAGTTATGATTTGAACCATTTGATAACTTTTGTTAAAGTTGATTTAAGTTCATTTCGAGGCACAATCAGGTCCACAAACCCCTTTTCAAGTAGGAATTCAGCTCTTTGAAAGCCGGGTGGCAATTTTCTTTTGATTGTTTGTTCAATTACCCTTGGTCCTGCGAAACCGATAAGAGCACCCGGCTCAGCTAATATTATATCTCCAAGCATACCGTAGGAAGCAGTAACACCGCCCGTTGTAGGATCCGTTAAAATAGTAATATATATACCGCCAGATTCAGCAAGTTCTGATAGAACAGCTGAGGTTTTTGCCATTTGCATCAGTGAGTAAGCAGCTTCCTGCATTCTTGCACCACCAGAAGATGTGATAACAATCAAAGGATATTTCTTATCCATTGCAAGTTTTGCTGCACGATAGAATTTTTCTCCAACTACTGACCCCATACTTCCCCCAATGAAAGAAAAGTTCATTGAAGCAAAGGAAACCATTTCCCCATTAATTTTTCCTGTTCCTGTTGTTAATGCTTCGTTTATTCCTAAAGAATCGTAAGTCACTTTTAATCTGTCTTTATATGGTTTGCTATCAACAAAGTTCAATGGATCGCTCGAAAGAATATTAGTATTTGTCTCATTGAAAGTATTAGAGTCAAGAATTATATCTACATATTCTTTTGTTCCAATTCGATAATGATAATTACATTTGATACAGCAAAAGTAATTTTCTTCAAGTTCTTTTTTGAAGATCATTTCGCTGCAGGATGGACATTTTGTCCAAAGCCCGTCTGGCATTTCTTTTTGTTGAGTTTCAGATATATTTTCTTTTGATCTTAAAAACCAAGGCATTTAATTCATACCATTTGTTAAAAAAGCAATTCAAAGATAAATTTAATTTTCCACATAACAAAGAAAAATTAAATAATTTTAATTTTTTTTGATTCAAATTTTATTCTGTGTTTTTAGAAATATTCAAAACGATCCCGATTGAAGCAGCATAAAAAATTACTGCTGTCCCTCCGTAGCTTATAAAAGGTAGGGGTAGTCCAGTTGTAGGAAGCAGTCCAATGTTTACTCCAGCGCTAACAAAAACATATAAAGAAATTGTTATGATTATACCTGACAAAAGAAAGTAAGCAAAACTATCATTTGTTCTTTGAGCGATTTTAATTCCTCTATAAACTATCACAGCAAAAACAAGAAGAAGAAGAACAACACCAAAGAAGCCATATTCCTCGCCTATAATTGAAAAAATAAAATCACCATAGGATTCTGGTAAATAAAGAAGGCTTTGACGACTTTGTCCGGGACCTCGCCCAAAAATGCCACCGTTTCCAAATGCTATCAAGGCTTGTTGCAATTGGAAAGCAGCCGGTGATACTGCAGCCTCTTTAGCTCCATCAACATTTTCGATGAAAGCTACAATTCTCTGAAATCTATAGCTCGCATTTAATGCATATATGATAGCTGATGAAAGGCTTATTAATAGAGTAATTATTAGATGTTTAATACTTACATTACCAATAAATAACAGGGTCATCGAAATTAAAAAAATAACAAGCGCAGTTGAAAAATTTGGCTGCAAAGCTATTAACACACAAATGATTCCTATCCATATCAACATTGGAAAGAAACTAAGTCTAAAAGACTTAATAAAATCCTGCCTTTCGCTCAAATAAACAGCTAATATTAGGACCAATGCAAATTTTGCTAATTCAGATGGTTGAAAATTGACAGGTCCGATATAAATCCAGCGATATGCCCCATTGATGGGTGAACCGATAAAAAACACCAGAATTAGAAAGAGAATTGAAATATATAAAATTGGTTTTGCAAATTTTTTCCATATTTTATAATCAATTTTTGCAAAAATAATCATTACTATTAGAGCAATAATTACTCTAATACTATGGTTCCAGAAGAGTTTATCAGGCGAACCATATCTTAATTCTGCGATTGTTCCACTTGCACTATAAACAAAAGCGATGCTGAATAGCATCAAACCAGTAACACAAAGAAAAATAACCCAATCAAAACCCTGATGCTTATTTAAGTCTTTTCCTTTAGATGAAGATTTATCGAAATTGGTCTCCATCATTGAGGTACTTACTTTAGATTTTGGTGGATTAAAAATTTTCAACTTTCTAATTCCTTAATAATTTCTTTGAATACTTCACCTCGGTGTTCATAATTTAAAAACATATCAAAGGATTTACAAGCAGGAGTAAATAGAACAACATCACCTTTGTCGGCTACTTCTTTAGCTTTCAAAACTGCATACAGTAAGGTAGGCTCTTTAAAACATCTTTTCATAGCGCTAAAATGATTGAAAATATTATCTGCTTCTTCACCTATGGCTATTATGCATTTTACTTTTTGCGAAACTATTGTATCAAGCTGAGAATAATCATTTGAATCGCCACGACCACCTGCAATCCAGATAATAGGTTCATTATAGCTTGATAGTGCATACCAAGTTGCATTAACATTGGTCGCTTTTGAGTCGTTAATATAATCAACACCATCAATTGTTGCAACGTATTCAAGGCGATGTTCAACACCTTGAAAAGCCATCAAAGAATCTCTAATATTTTCATTTCTAATTTCGAATGCTCTTGCTGCAAGAGCTGCAGCCATCGAGTTGTAGGCATTATGAATGCCGGGTATTCTTATGTCATCGAAAAGCATAATTACCTCCTCGTTATCTGTTAGCCTTGCAATCATTTTGCCCTGGTTTCCAAATATTCCGTATTCAACTGGATTCATTGAAAACCACGCAACTTTCCCCCTTGATTGCCCGGCTGCTTTTATTAATTCGTTATCGTCTGCATTCAAAATTAATAAATCTTTTTCATTTTGATTACAAAAAATTTTCCACTTTGCTGAAACATAGTTTTCCATTGTTTTGTGATAATAAAGATGATCGGGTGAGATATTTAAAATTATTGCTACATCGGGTTTGAATTTTTCAATTCTATCAAGTTGAAAACTACTTGCTTCGACAACAACTATAGTTTCCCTATTAATATTATCAACAAGATCTGATAGCGGAGTTCCAATATTACCAGCACTTATTGCTTTCCTGCCAGAATGATTAAAAATGAAGGTGGTTAGTGTTGTTGTCGTTGTTTTTCCATTTGTGCCAGTAATAGCAATTATAGGATTTTCTAAGAAATTATAAGCGAATTCAAGCTCGCTAATGATTTTAATCTGCTTTTGTTCAGCTAATTTGATAATATCATTATCCGGGGGAACTCCGGGTGAAGTAACAACTAATTCAGAGTTTCTTAAAGATTCGGGTGTATGATTTCCAAACTCATAATCAATGTTTTGTTTTTGTAGTATCTCGATTGCTTCCTGACAATCATCGGATTGTTTTTTCTCGGTTAGAAAAACTTCATACCCCTTTCTTTTAGCAAGTAAAGCTGCTGCTATACCGCTCTTCCCTGCACCTATTATTGTAATTTTCATTTTTAATCTAAAAAATTATGAATAAATCATTACAAAAATAAGGATTATTGCTAATGAGGCTCTGTAAAAACGAAAATAAATAGCTCTTTGTCGGAATTAATAAAGTGAAGAGTCCATTATATATCAATGACTTATGTGATATGGATTCTTCGCCTTCGCCTCAGAATGACTACTTTTTATACAACCTCTAATGAGGATGTCTATACATCAACCATATTCCCTTTTTTTGACTATAAATAAGCATTGCCTTAAATTGATTGATTTGATTATTAATGTTTTTGTGTTTGTAATAATACCCTAAAATTCATTATTAAAATTTACAAGCTAATTTCATTTCTATAGAATAAATAATAATTTAGAAATATTAATCGTCAAAAATCTATTTTTTAGGTGAAAATAATTATGAATTTGGAAAATATCTTTAACAAACTTTGGGAAATTTATACTACTCAAAACCCTGACGTTCAAAAAGTGTATAACCTTTTTAAATCAGAGGGTGAAGAAGTAATCAATGATCATATTGCTTTTAGAACTCTTAATGATAAAAGAGTGAATATTGATGTTTTAGCCAAACCCTTTTTAAAAAATGGTTATGAATACATAAATTCTTATGAATTTAGAGATAAGCACTTATTTGCCAAACATTATGAACATAAATCATTAAAAAACGCTCCAAGAATATTTATTAGTGAGTTAATATTAGAAGAGTTTGACAATGATTTCAAATCATTTTTAATTAACCTTATCAATCGAATACCTGAAAATTCCCTTAACTCTGAAGATTTGATTTTTTCAGGAAATTTATGGGGAAAACCGTCATTTGAAAAATATAACGCTTTAAGAGAAAAATCTGAATATGCTGCTTGGTTCTATGTATTTGGATTTTGTGCAAACCATTTCACTGTAAGTGTTAATCATCTCAAGAAATACGACACAATTCAAAAAGTTAACGAATTATTAAAAAATAATGGTTTTGATTTAAACACATCTGGCGGTGAAGTTAAAGGAACCCCTGAAGAGCTTTTAGAGCAATCAAGCATTAAATCAGGACTAATAGAAATAGATTTCGTCGAAGGAAAGCATAAAATACCCGGTTGCTACTATGAGTTTGCTAAACGCTATCCTGACGCAACTGGAAATTTATATTCGGGATTTATAGCTAAATCAGCTGATAAAATATTCGAAAGCACTGATTTCTATCAAAAATAGGATTGCTAATGTCTATTATACCGGTTTATAACTGTTTCCATCCCGTTTTGAAAAAGAAAACTGAACCAGTTACTGAAATTGATGACGGTTTGGTCAAGTTAGTTGATGATATGTTTGATACAATGCATAAAGCTGAAGGAATTGGGCTCGCTGCTAATCAGATAGGTGTTTCAAAATCGCTTGTTGTTATCGATATTGGGTATTACAACGAAAAATACAAAGGACCGCCCTTAACTATGATTAACCCAGTAATAGAATATTTTTCTGACGATATTTATGAATACGAAGAGGGATGTTTGAGCATCCCAAGCGTTCGAGATGTTGTCGAAAGACCCAAAATTGTTCAGGTTAGTTTTTATGATTTAAATATGAAGGAACATAAAATAGAAGCTGACAATTTGCTTTCGAGAGTCATTCAACACGAAATCGATCATCTTAATGGCATTTTATTTTATGAGAGATTGACACCTCTGAGAAAAACACTATTGAAAGGTAAATTGAAAAAAATAGAAAAAGGACAATATCAAGCTGATTATCCGATGATACTACCAGATGGGACTTTCCTTCCTGCTAACAAAAAAAGTTAATTTATTCGATTAAAATAAAAAAATTGGGCAAGCACAGCACCAATCTCATTTTCAATTTTTTTGAAAGTAGATATATCTCCCCCATTGAAAATCATTGAATAAGCAAGACGCTCTCCGTCAAGGGTAAGAACATAACCAGCAAGGGCGCTAACATTGCTGTGGGTTCCGGTTTTGCCGTGCAAATTATTTTCGGCTAAAGTCCCAAAAAATCTGTTTCGAATAGTGCCATCAACACTTGCAATGGCAAGAGAAGAATCAATTACTTTACCGTAATTCGTATTGTAAGTTTTTTCAAGCAAGCGGGTAACCGCATCCGCTGTTATCTTACTTCTTCTCGAGAGACCAGAACCGTCGTAAAGAACACACTCTTTGCAATTAATACCAAAATTTTCAAATAAGTTTTCAATTAATCTTCTTGTTTCTTTTGCATTGTCCCGCAGTTTACCACTTTTAGCACCAATAATTTTAAATAATACCTCTGCTTGAAAATTATCACTATTCTTAACCATTGGGACAATCAAGTCTGTAATGTTATTTGTTACTTCGTAAACAACTCTTAAATTACTTTTATTATTTACAGATTTAACAGATTTTTGAGATAAAGCTCCAATTATAGTAATTCCCAGCTTTTCAATTTTGTTCTTTAAAGATCCAGCTGCAACTAAATCAGGTTTGCGGATAAAATCAAAATAAGTGTATGATTTGCCCGCATCAAGTCTTCCAGTAACTGTAATTAATTGAGTTCCGTCGTTTTGAAGTTTGGTGTTGACTGATATTCCCTCTTTTGTGTCTGAAGATTGTCTTCTTTGTGCAATATCAGAGGGGCTATCCCCAGCAATAATCTCATTTTTTGGAGATTTACTTTTTTGCTGATTTTCAGGCTCTAAATTGTTACCCCTTTGTCTTGGTGTAGGTATCTTTCTTTCCTCTCTGATAAAGCCATGCACCTTTGCAGTTACATTATAGGAAAATCCATCAGAGGGTGGATCGGTTTGCACCCAAACCAATTGCCCGGCTCTATTACCAGCCGTAACAGTTACTTTCAAAATATTATTATTAATTATTAATGCTGTAATAGGTTGAAGAGCTTGAACAATATCCTTATCTCCACTATAATCAAGACGTTCGGTTAACTCATCGAAAAAAGAACCGTCAGCATATATATTCCCCCTGATTTCCTTCACACCAAGATCTTTAATTGTTTGAGCCATTGAATCCAAATGACTTGAATAAAAGAAAGGATTACCATACCCAACAAGATAAATATCTCCAATCAAAATGTTGTTTTGAACTGATCCATCAATATATAATTCAGTTTTCAATTTATAATCACTGCCAAGATAATGCAAAGCAGTCGCTGCAGTAAATAATTTAGAGACTGAAGCAGGAGTTAGCAACATATCACTATTTTTTTCAAAAAAATATTTTTTTGAGTCAACAGAATAGATAGAAATACCATATCTCAGAGTTTTCAAACCCGATGCACCAAGAATTTTTTGAATGTCATTCTGTAAAGTTAAAATGGATTTTGCTGAATCAGATGCAGTAATTGAAGGGTAATTAAATCCACTGCCTTTTGTTTGATGTTGAGTGCATATAGGTTGATAAATAGCAAAACTTAAAATAATAACACTTAAAAATAGTATTTTTTTCATCCTTGACTAAAAAAATTTACAAAATCATTCCAAAATCATTGTAAAATAAAAATTTATGGAATAAATTACAATTAAATTAATTTAATATGATTTTTAGAATATTTTTTATCTTACTTATAAATTCAAAGCTTTTTTAATAATTGAATAAGCTTTATTCTGCAAATTTTCATCAAAATCGAGCCAATTGACATTAGGAATTTTACGAAACCAAGTCATCTGACGCTTAGCATAATTTCTTGTATGTTGTTTAATTTTTTCAATAGCTGTTTGTTCGTTTAATTCACCCTTTATCAAAGATATGCACTCCTTGTAACCAACTGTATTTAAAGAGTTCAAATCTGGGGAATAACCCATATTCAAAATTTTTTCTGTCTCTTGAAGCAATCCTGATTTCCACATTAACTCAGTTCGTTCATTGATTCTTTTGTATAGTGTCATACGATCTAACAGTAAACCGATATAGATGGGTTCAAAATCAGATTCAGATATATTTTTAATTGAGGTGCTGAACTCTTTCCCTGTGATATAAATATGCTCTAAAGCTCTCATAATCCTGCTTGGATTTTTATCAGGGTATAGCTCTGCAGCTTGTGGATCTAATAAACATAGTTGTTCGTAGAGATATTCTATGCCTTCTTGCTCTCTCATTTTTTTCACTTTTTCTTTAACAAAACTCTTTAGTATCGGGTCGTAATTCTCCTCAAAAACGCCCTCACAGAGAGCTTTGATATATAGACCAGAGCCACCTACTACTATAGGTATTTTGCCTTCTTGATTAATTTTTTTAATAGTATCAGAGGCTTCTTTGGCAAACATACCTGCACTGTAATATTCATCGGGTTCGATTATACTTATAAAATGATGTTTAACTTTACTTAATTCCTGTGGAGTTGGTTTTGCTGTCCCGATATCTAAGTATTTATATATTTGTCGTGAATCAGCAGAAATGATTTCTAAATCAAGGTAATCAGCTAAATGCAATGAAAGGGCAGTTTTTCCGGAAGCAGTCGGTCCAAGCAAAACAATCAGTTTTATTTTTTCATCAGCCATACAAGAACACGACTAATCTAATTATTATCATTGCTCCAGCCCTCTTTACCGATCAGGGGAACGAATTTGAATCTATCTGAAACTTTTTCATCATATTCTTCTTCGTTTATTCTGGTGATTATGTGCATAGTTTGTGAGATTTTATCCCCAATGGGAATAACAAGTCTTCCACCAATTGCTAACTGTTCTTTCAGCGTGTTAGGAACTTTTGGGGCAGCAGCAGTAACAATGATACCATCATACGGAGCGAACTCTCTCCATCCTAAAGTCCCATCAGCTAATCTGGTATTTATTTGTAATCTGAATTCTTGGAAAATCTTTTTTGATTTTTCGTATAATTCAGGAATACGTTCAATTGTAAAAACTTTTGCACCCATAATGGCTAATAAACAAGCCTGATAACCGCTCCCAGTTCCAATTTCAAGGATTTTATCCCCTTTCTTCACTTTTAACTCACTTGTCATATAAGCAACTGTGTAAGGTTGGGATATTGTTTGGTTGCATTCTATCGGAAGCGCAATATCCTCATAAGCTCTGTTTATAAAGGTGGGTAAAACAAATTTTTCACGAGGTAAAATTGAAATTGCATATAAAACATTTTCATCATCAATACCACGGTTCCTAAGCTCTTTAACAAGTTTTAGTCGCTGTTCCTTAAAATTTGATGAGTAATAATTATTTATCATATTAAAAATAAGTTATTGGTTTATTGAGAGCTTGGCTTTAAGTATATTTGATAATTCACTCTTGGGAATATCCAATGTTAGAGTGCCTCCATCAGCAATTGAAATGCCACCAGTTTCTTCAGAATTGACTATAACAATAGCGTCGGCTTGCTCGGATAAGCCAAGAGCAGCACGATGGCGGGTTCCTAAATTCCTATTATTAATTTTAGTTACTGATGATAGTGGTAGAACGCATTTTGCAGCAATTATGGTCTGATTTTCAATAATAACGGCTCCATCGTGCAAAGGTGACTTTGGATTAAAAATTGAGATTAGGATTTCTTTTGAAACCACTGCTTGTAATGGAATACCCGTATCTACAGTCATTTCAACATTCTGCGAACGTGTGAAAACTATTAAAGCACCAATATGCTTTTCAGACATTTCAAGAACTGCATCTATGACTTCATCAATTGTGGCAGTTATTCTTGATTTCATAAATAATCTGAAAAGTTGAGTGCTTGTAATTTTTAATATCAGTCTCCTTATTTCAGGTTGAAAAAGTATGATGAAAGCTAAGAGCCAAATACTTGTGATAGTCTTTATTATCCAAGAAGTTGATTTTAAATTTATTGTATCAGCAATAAATGATAAGCCTATAAGAATTACAAGACCGAAAAGGATTTGAATTGCAACAGTTCCCTTCAAAGAGCGATATAACCAAAAAAACAATAAAGCAACAATTATTATATCAATAATATCAACTAATGTAACGGAAAGAAACCCTATTTTGAATAAGTCAATCATAAAGAAGGTATGATACCTCAGTTTGAATTTTCATAATGAGATAATTTTTTTTAACTATTTTGGTTTCCGTTTTGATTTCCGTTTTCCTTTTCCTGATATTCATTTTCATAAGCTTTGATTATTTCAGCAACTAATTTATGACGAACAACATCTTTTTCGCTGAAATAGACAAATTCAATTCCTTCGATATGTTGCAAAAGCTTATTGGCGTTGATAAGTCCTGAATTTTCCTTCCTATCAAGATCAATTTGGGTAATGTCTCCCGTTATTACCGCTTTAGAATTGGAACCCAAACGAGTAAGGAACATTTTCATTTGTGTTATTGTGGCATTTTGAGCCTCATCAAGTATAATGAAAGAATTATTTAATGTTCTTCCCCGCATATAAGCTAAAGGAATGATTTCAATAACTCCTTTTTCCATATAACTTTTTAATTTATCAGAGCTTAACATATAAAACAGGGCATCTGTCAGAGGTTTTAAGTATGGATCAAGTTTTTCGGTTAAGTCACCGGGCAGAAAACCGAGCGATTCTCCTGCTTCGACAGCCGGACGTGATAAAATAATTTTCGAGACCTCATTTCTTTTTAAGGATGCAAGTGCCATTGCAACTGCCAGAAATGTTTTCCCTGTTCCAGCTGGTCCGATTGCAAAAACTAAATCATTATTCTGAACTTTTTCGAAATATTCTCTTTGCTTCTGGCTTCGGATTTTTATTGTTTCTTTAACTCCGCTGTAAATAATGTTAGAAGTATCGTATGTTTTTTGATTTCCGTTTGTATTGTTGGAATCAACAAGACCAAGAACTGTGGATACATCATTGATATTGAGTGTTCCGCTTCGGTGCAAAATATAAATTAGTTCATTAAATACTTTCTCAATCACTTTAACTTCATTAGGATTTCCACGAATAATGATGTTTTCACCACGAATAATAAGTGTTGATTGAAATTTATTCTCAATCATTTGTAAATTCTGGTCGTTAGACCCAAGAAGATCTCTAAGATCTTCAGCTTCTATTTTTAATTTTTTTTCTTGTATCTCCATAAAACTATATTAGTTTAAAAAAACATAAAGCCCTCTGTCAGAAAACAGTAGGGCTTTATATTAACTAAAAATAAAAGAATAAAAATTGTTTCTATCAAGCAAATCACTTTAATTTTGCTCAATGAATTATTCGCCTTTCTTACCGGTTTGGTCAGATTCCATCATTGCACGTTTGTTTCTCCAGTATTTTCTCTCGGCTTTTTTCTCCTCTGGTGTTAGTGGACCAGCAGGAGGAATAGTTAATCTTTGACCGGGGAAAATGATATCCGGGTTTTTAATTTGATTAGTGTTTCCTTGCCAAATTTTGGGCCACTGGAATGGATCGCCGTAAATTTCTACTTTACCAGCTATATTCCAGAGGCAGTCTCTATTTTCAGCCCAAGTGCCCACGATATATTCTTTAATTTTCTTTTCAACATATAAACCACGAATATCTCTTGCAAGCGCAATTATTTTTTCATAAAATTCTCTAATACAGGAGATTTTGTTCATTCGCATTTCGTTCAATTCGTTTTCCAATGCTTTGATTTCATCTGCTTTATCAGCTCTTACATCCTCAGAAAGCCCCTTCATCTGACGAACTTTTCCTTCTAAGACACCAAGCTTTTGTCTGAATTTAGTAACATCAGCTTCTGTTGCACCAACCAGCGAATAAATTGAAGCATTACAATCTTTGATTTGTTTATTAACTTCATCCAAATCTTTTTTGAGTTTGTCAACTTCTGCTTCAAGTCCAGCAAGTTTTGTTTTTAGATTGGTATTGTCAATAACGAATTTATTAATTCTCAACTCTGCTTCCTTTTTTGTCAACTCTTCGTCAGGCATTGATTCCCAGCCTTCTCTCTGAGCAAAGGAAGAGTAAGAAAATGAAAAAAACACTAAAGCAAAAAGTAGGATAAAAATATTTTTCATTGAATTCTCCATTATTTTTTTACAAATGATTAAATTAGTTAAGCATTATTTAACACCTTGACCGGGTTTCCAATCGGGCCAGATATCAGGCCACAATGCTAACTTTTGCTTGATGAAATCAACTTCGTCCTGACATTTTTTCAATTCAGCTTTTCTCGATTTAATTTCTGCTTCGAGTTTACTTTTTTCATCTTGTTTTTTCCTGATTTGCTCCGAGAGATTTCTCTCTTCTTTTCTCAACTCTTTGAGAGTCATTAATTGTTCTTCGGTTATTTTGCTGGTGCAACTACCAAGCCCAAGACCAAAGGATACAACTAATACTCCAATACCGATTCGGGAAAACCATTTGCTAATAGACATTTTTCCTCCTCACAATTATGAATGAACTGTATAACAATAAATTTAAATAATTTCAAGATAAATTATTTTTTTCCAAGAACAAATATCGTAAAAAACTTTTTTCAAAACTAATTTTTTTTTCTTTTTTTAAAAAAATAGATTAAAATCTTGAGTAATAAATGTAAGAAAAACCAACTTCATTTTTAAAAACCAATGAAAATATAGTAACTTTGTAGTTTTATATTTTAAAATTTTAATTTATTTTATGATTGAGAATTTTCAAAAAACATACAATCCAGCTTTAACTGAAAAAAAATGGTATGAAATCTGGCAAAAGAATAAAATTTACTCTGCCAGTAATAAATCTAAGAAGAAACCATATAGTATTTTAATGCCTCCACCAAACGTAACTGGAATTTTGCACTTCGGGCATGTTTTGAATCATACTATTCAGGATATTTTTATTAGATGGAAAAGAATGCAAGGTTACGAAGTTTGCTGGTTTCCCGGGACTGACCACGCTGGCATTGCAACTCAATCAAAAGTTGAGCAGGAATTAAAAAAACAAAATCTAAATAGATATATCTTAGGAAGAGAAAAATTCCTTGAAAAGGTTTGGGATTGGCGGGAAAAATATGGGAATATCATTATACAACAATTAAAATTACTCGGTATTTCCTGTGATTGGGATCGTTCTTTGTTTACTTTGGACGAGAGTGCCTCCAATGCTGTAAGGGAAGTGTTTATTCGATTATTTGACGAAGGGCTTATTTACAGGGGAAAAAGAATCATAAATTGGTCTCCTTTGGCTCAAACTGCTTTGTCAGACGAAGAAGTAGAATTCAGGGAGGTTAAAGAACACCTTTATACATTAAAATATTATTTTGTTGATAGTGATAATTATCTTACAATTTCTACAGCCAGACCTGAAACAATATTTGGAGATACAGCAGTCGCAGTAAATCCTAATGATGAAAGATATAAAGAATTTATCGGAAAAAAAGTCAGAGTCCCTTTGGTTAATAGAATTATTGAAGTCATAGCAGATGATTATGCTGATCCTAAATTTGGAACTGGTTGCGTCAAGATTACTCCAGCGCACGATCCTAACGATTTTCTTGTTGGCGAAAGGCATAATCTCGAAATAATAAATTCAATTAATCCAGACGGGACATTAAATGAAATTACTGGTGAATTTAATGGAATTGAAAGGTTCGAAGCACGAAAATTAATTGTTAAAAAACTTAAAGAATTGAATTTAATTGAAAAAGTTGAGGATTACACCCATAATGTTGGATTTTCACAAAGAGGGGGCGAAGCGATTGAACCATATCTTTCCGATCAATGGTTTGTAAAAATGAAGCCACTGGCTGAAATTGCTTTAAAACCTGTTCTCGAAGGTAAAATAAATTTCTATCCCAATCACTGGGTTAAAACTTATGAAAATTGGTTAAATAATATTAGGGATTGGTGTATCTCAAGACAGCTCTGGTGGGGTCATAGGATTCCAGTTTACTATGCAGATAATGGTAGATATACAGCTGCAAGAAATCCTGATGAAGCACTAAGGAAATTGAATTTGCCCGAAGGAACTAATCTCAGACAGGATGAGGATGTCTTGGACACTTGGTTTTCATCTTGGTTATGGCCCCTTACGACAATGAGATGGCTTTATGATGGAGAAACCGAAGAAACTGATGATTTAAAATTTTTTCTACCGACTGATTTACTCGTTACAGCACCAGACATAATTTTTTTCTGGGTTGCAAGAATGATAATGGCAACGATGAAATTCAAAAATGAAATTCCTTTCAAAGATGTTTATTTTACAAGCACAATTCGTGATGATCTTGGCAGAAAGCTTTCGAAATCTTTGGGTAATTCACCGGACCCAATAAATATAATTGAAAAATATGGTGCCGATGCTAATAGATTTACAATTATTTATCTTTCTCCGTTAGGTCAGGATGTCAGAATGGCTGTTGATGTTGAACATCAAGACATTCCTTCTATGGAAATAGGAAGGAATTTTGCAAATAAAGTTTGGAACGCCGGTCGTTTCTTGGTAATGAATAGAGATATGGCTTTCCTTCCAGAAGTCTGTCCTTCGAATAAAGATGCAAGTCTTGAAAATTCTGATTTAAGCCTCTCGGATAGATGGATTTTATCGAGACTTAACTCGACAATAAAAAATGTTCATTTTTCATTGGATAATTATCGTGTTAATGATTATTCAAAAATACTTTACGATTTTATTTGGAGAGATTTCTGTGATTGGTATATCGAAATCATTAAAGTCCAATTAAACAGCACTTCTGATTTGGTCTATAAACAGAAACTAACAAAATTCACTATTGATTTGTATGAAAGCATTTTGAAATTACTTCATCCAGTTATGCCCTTTTTAACAGAGGAAATATATCATTTAACTAACACTAGAGATGAAAATCAGAGCATTAGTTTGGAGAGCATTCCAAATATTGATGAATCTATGATTAACCCGAACCTTGAAGAAGAATTTTCATTACTTCAATCAATTGTGGATGAAATACGAAGTTTAAGAGCTAATTTGGAAATTTCACCAAAGCACAAACTACCTGTTTTAATCACTTGTAATAATCAAGAGTTAGTTGACTTTTTTACAAATGAAAGAAATATTATTGAAACATTAGCAAAATGTTCAAAAGTAGATGTTTCACTCGATGGAATAAAACCAAAAAATGCTTTGTCCTCAGTTGTTAGAGGTATTGAAATATTTTTAATTCTAGAAGGCTCAATAAACTTAGATAATGAAAAAAATAGATTGAGAAAAGAAGTCGAAAGGTTAAAAAGAAATATTGAAAATTCTGAGAAAAAGCTTTCCAACGATAATTTTGTTAGTAAAGCTCCTCAAAATATTATTAATGCAGAGCGAGAAAAATTAGAGAATATGAAAGAATCTTTAAAAAAAGTTCTATCAAACCTTGAAAACTTGGAATAATTAATTAAATTTATATTTTTGACAAAAGACAATATTAAGGTTTTTATTATGTTTGAAAATACAACAAAATTACTTTTACACGATATTGAAAACCTCCATGAAATAGATGTTTACATTAAGAATGGTGGTTATGAAGCTTTCAAAAAAGCACTTAAAATGACCCCTGATGAAGTTATTAATGAAGTTAAAACTTCTGGTCTAAGAGGGCGAGGCGGAGCCTGTTTTCCAACAGGCTTAAAATGGACCTTTATGCCAAAAGGAAAAGAAAAGCCAAAATTCCTTGCTGTTAATGGTGATGAGTCCGAACCCGGATCTTTCAAAGATAGGCAGATTTTTGAATTCAATCCCCATCAATTAATAGAAGGCATTCTAATCTCTGGATATGCTATGGGTATTGATGCAGCGTATATTTATATTCGGGGAGAGTATCACAAGTGGATACGTCTTATGCAAAAGGCTTTGGATGATGCCTATGAAAGTGGCTTTATCGGTAAAAGAATGAAAGAAGTATTTGGAACAGACTATTCAATAGAAATTTACATACACAAAGGAGCCGGAGCATATATATGTGGTGAGGAAACTTCACTTATGACTTCAATCGAAGGCGACCGAGGCTATCCAAGGTTTAAACCACCATTCCCAGCTCAAAGAGGACTTTGGAATATGCCTACAACCGTCAACAATGTTGAAACTATTGCCACGGTTCCCGCAATTATTGCTATTGGTGGTGAAAATTATGCTAAAATAGGAGCACAAAAACACCCCGGCACACTTCTTTTCGGTGTTAGTGGACATATAAATAAACCCGGCGTTTATGAGCTTCCAACAGGAACACTTCTGACTGATATTATTTATAACCATTGTGAAGGGGTTCTTGGAAATAAAAAAATAAAAGCTGTGATACCCGGTGGCAGTTCGATGCCTCCACTTCGAGGTGATGAAATAGATGGTGTTAAAATGGACGAAGAGTCGCTGAAAGAATATGGCACACACATTGGAACGGGCGGTATTATAGTTATGAACGAAGATACAGATATCGTAAAAGTTACTTTACGAATAGCCCATTTTTATCATCACGAATCTTGTGGTCAATGCACCCCTTGCAGAGAAGGTTGTGGATGGATGGAAAAAATTCTGAAAAGAATCGTTGCTGGAGAAGGGACAATAAAAGATCTTGACTTGCTTGTTTCAGTTGCTAACAATATCGAGGGCAATACAATTTGTGCACTTGGAGATGCTGCCGCTTGGCCCGTTAGAGGTTTTGTTACAAGATTCAGGGAAGATTTCGAAAAATATGTCACCCAGTCAAGAGTTTTTAAAGCTCCAAACATAGTTCACGGCAGAAGAAACACCGCTGATACATTGATTGAAGCTGTATAAATTTTTCGATTTATATGAATAAGCGTATTGGTATTATTGGCGGAACTTTCAATCCAATACATATTGCTCATTTAATTATAGCCGAAACATTTTTCTATCAACTTCAGCTTGATAAATGTTTTTTTGTCCCAACTTATATTTCACCCTTTAAAATTAATAATACCAACGATTTAGTCGCCATAGAACACAGACTTGAAATGCTAAAAATATCAATTAATGAAAACAAAAAATTTGAAATTGATACTTATGAGATAGATAAAGAGGAAATATCTTATACAATAAATACTATAGAATACTTTAAGTCAAGATTTCCAAAAGATGAATTATTTTTACTTATAGGTGATGATCAAGCAATTTATTTT
The DNA here is from genome assembly GCA_026418625.1 of Candidatus Kapaibacterium sp. Lineage (GTDB taxonomy): Bacteria > Bacteroidota > Ignavibacteria > Kapaibacteriales > UBA2268 > CALHRB01. Next base: position 6,951 of record JAOABA010000017.1, on the reverse strand, counting down.
GATAAATGGAAAGATTGGACAAAAATTATTGAAAAAGTTCAACTTTGCATCGCAAAAAGAAAATTTGATTTAAAAGACAGAGATAGAGAAAAAATAAACAATACATTATCATCAAAAAATAAGTCACCCATCTGGCTCGATAACCCAATAATTGAAATTTCTTCTGAATCAATAAGGGAAAGAATAAGAAACAATAAACCTATAAAATATTTAGTAACAAAAGAAGTTGAAAAATATATAATTAACAATAAATTATATCTAACATAAATACTCAGGATTTTCAATTACCAAATAATCAAAAAATTTACAAAGTAATTAATCTAAGAACATCATTTAATCTCTTAATCCTCTGCAAGAAAAGATCTGATTTTTTCTAACTTTATTCTTTTGGGAAAGCAAGCTTTCTGATTTAAAATAAAAAAAAATAACAAGATGATTTTTAAACCAAAAAATAAGAATTTTCAAAAAAATATTGAATAAATATTTCCATAAATTCTTAAAATATATTATATTGTAAGTCTTTATTTTACAAAATTAAAAAAATTGTATTTTTTAACTAGATGCTGTCGGCGGCAGAAAACACCGATAATGGAGGAAATTAATGTCCGAAACTGAAATTATTAATCAAGAGATTAATAACGAAAACACAGAAAACACAACATCATCAGAATTTGATTATTCTGCAATTGCTGAAAAAAGATCCAATCCACTAACCTCATTATCCAAGGAAGCTGAATTTAATGACTTAGAAATGGATGATGATAGTTTCAAAAACCTTTTAGATAAAGTTTTTACAGATATCAAAGAGGACGAGCTTGTTCGAGGCAAAATCGTTAACATAACCAAGGATGAAGTCTTTGTTGATATCGGCTTTAAATCAGTGGGAGTCGTTCCAAAAGCTGAACTTTTAAATGCAGAAACTTTAAAAATCGGCGACGTAATAGACGTCTATGTTGATACGATTGAAGATCCAAATGGTAAACTTATTCTTTCGAGACGCAGAGCCGATTTTATGCGCATTTGGGAAGATATTCTTAACCTTTATAACAAACAAGAAGTCGTCCCCGTTAGAATCCTTAGAAGAATAAAAGGTGGAATGGTTGTGGATCTACTTGGTATCGAGGCATTTTTACCGGGTTCACAAATTGACATCAGACCCGTTAGAGATTTCGATTCTTGGGTCGGTAAAACTATTGATGTCAGAGTAGTTAAAGTTAACCATCCAAGCGAAAACGTCGTTGTCAGCCACAAAGTTCTTCTCGAAGAACAGCTGAGCGAACAAAGAAGCGGCATTATCTCAAAACTCGAAAAAGGCTTGGTGCTTGAAGGAGTTGTCAAAGCTATCGCTGACTTTGGGGTTTTTGTTGATCTTGGTGGAGTTGACGGTTTAGTTCACATTACAGACTTATCTTGGGGAAGAGTAACTCATCCATCTGAGATTGTCGAACTCGATCAAGTTGTTAAGGTAGTCATTCTCGACTTTGATCACGAAAAACGCAGAATCTCACTCAGTATGAAGCAATTAACTCCGCATCCTTGGGATACTATCGGCGACAAATACGAAAAAGGAACCAAAGTTACTGGAAAAGTTGTCAGCTTAACTGATTATGGTGCATTCATTGAAATTGAAAAGGGTATAGAAGGTTTAATTCATATCAGCGAAATGTCTTGGACACAGCACGTTAAACATCCTTCTCAAGTCGTTTCGATGGGTCAGGTTGTCGATGCCGTTGTCCTTAATATTGATAAGGAAGAAAAGAAACTTGCTTTGGGTATGAAACAATTAGAGCCCGATCCTTGGGATGAATTGATGCAAAAATATCCATTGAATTCAAGACACAGAGGTATTGTTAGAAATCTAACAAACTTCGGCGTTTTCGTCGAGCTTGAACCCGGTGTTGACGGTCTTGTTCACATTAGCGACTTGTCTTGGACCAAAAAAATCAGACATCCCGGCGAATTCGTTAAAAAAGGTGAAGAATTAGAAGTTATGGTCATCGGTGTTGATTCCGAACAAAGAAGAATTGCTCTTGGACATAAACAAATTAAAGAAAATCCGTGGGACTATTTTGAACAAAAATATTACATCGGAGCCGAAACAGAAGCTAAAATTGAAAGAATCATTGAAAAGGGCGTTATTGTAGAGCTACCCGATGCTGTTGATGGTTTCGTTCCTGCTTCTCAGCTCTCTTTTGCACCTGTTAAAATTATTAGTGATTATTTCACAATCGGTGATAGGCTGCCTTTAAAAGTAGTTGAATTTAACAAAGAATCTAAAAAAATTGTTCTTTCAGTTGTTGAAGCTTTGAGAGATAAGGATAGAGCCGTTATTGATGCTTACAATGCTGCTCACCCTGTTCCAAATGCTGATATGTATGTCAATGAGCCACCACCTCCGGTAACCCCTGAGGAATTAAACTTCCCTGACGAATATCAGATGTATGAAAAACCTTACGAAAAGCCAGTTGAAAAAGTTCAAGAAGCTAAAACTGAATCTACTGAGCTTGTTATAGAAACTGTTACTGATCAACAACCAGAGGAAGCAATTGACTTACAAAATGTTGAGTCTAATGTTACTGAGGATAACTCAACTGATTCTAAGGTGGATTTGGTCGAAAATGAAGACATCGTAGTTATTACAACTGAGCCACAAGCGGAATCTGAGGAGAAAAAAGACTAATATTTAGTTAAATTTAATTTGAGAAACTGTCAGGATATTTTTCTGACAGTTTTTTTATTTTTATTCGTCATTTAAAATTTTTGATATGGTTAATGTTTCAATACTGACAATAGGTGATGAAATTTGTATTGGGCAGATTGTCAATACAAATTCAGCATATATCGCTTCAAAATGCACATCTATCGGTTTAAATGTTCTTTTGCACTCTACCGTTCCAGATAAAAAAGAATTAATGTTAGCAGAACTTGAGCGTCTTGCTAAAATATCAGATATTGTAATTATTACAGGTGGTTTAGGACCGACAGAAGACGACATAACTAAACCAACGCTCTGTGAATTTCTCAATGATAAATTAGAATTTCATCAACCGACATTTGAATACCTTAAGAATTGGTTCTCAAGTAGAGGTCGAGAAATGAATGAGCTTCACAAAACTCAAGCAATGCTACCTACTAAGTGTAAAGCATTAAGAAATATGTTTGGAACTGCACCGGGTATGTTATTCGAAGAAAATGGCAAAGTTTTCATTTCTCTCCCCGGAGTGCCAAAAGAAATGAAATTTATCATCGAAGATAGTGTTATCCCTTTTTTGAAAAATTTCTTAAATCAAAAGAATTCAGACTTAGTATTATATAAAACTATTCATACTGCCGGAATATTTGAGTCTGACTTAGCAATTTTGATTGGAAGTAAATCTGACTTTCCAGAAGATTGTAGTTTTGCTTATTTACCCTCATACAAAGGTGTTCGTTTGAGGATTGGTGTCAATTCCAAAACTTTTGAGGAAGGAAAAGAAAAAATAGAAAAAATTGAAAAATATTTAATGAAAAAAATATCCAAATATGTTGTCGGAACTGACTCAGACGATTTGGTGCTAACAGTAAGCAATATATTAAGACAAAAGAAAATGACAGTTGCCGTTGCAGAATCTTGCACAGGTGGGTTGCTTGGTGCAAACTTTACCAATTATTCAGGCAGTTCAGATATATTCTTGGGTGGAATCATAGCTTATAGTAATGAAATTAAAATTGATATATTAGGTGTGGAAAAAGCAACTATTGAGTCTTTTGGTGCAGTTAGCGAACAAACAGCATTAGAAATGGCTAAAAATATTAAAGATAAATTCAGAGCTGACTTTGGTATTTCTATTACAGGAATTGCCGGACCAACAGGTGGAACCTCAGAAAAACCTGTAGGAACTGTTTGGATAGGTTTAGCAGATAATAAAAAATCTATCGCAAAAAAATTTCTTTTTGGTGATGATAGAGAAATCAATAGAGAGCGTTCTGTTGCCGCAGCTCTCACTATGCTTTTTGAAAAATTAAATGAATTCGAAAAATGAAAATTTTAGCTATAGAGACTTCCTGTGATGAGACCTCTGCTGCAATTATTTCAGATGGAATAGTTGCCAGTAATATCATTTCATCCCAGTATATACATAATAAATATGGCGGAGTGGTCCCAGAGATAGCCTCAAGATCACATTTAAAAGCTATAGCTATCGTTGTTCAGGATGCCTTGAAATTAGCTAAAGCTGACATAAAAGATATTGATGCTATTGCAGTTACTACTGAACCGGGTCTCATCGGTTCATTGGTGGTTGGTTCAAATTTTGCTAAAGGACTTTCAATAAGACATAATTTGCCCGTTGTCCCGATTAATCATATCGAAGGTCATTTATTTTCTGGTTTTATTAATAATTCAAGTTTAAAATTTCCGTTTATTGCGTTAGTTGTCAGTGGTGGCCATACAATACTTTTTGAAGTGAATTCCTTTAATTCTTATGAAATAATTGGTCAAACAATTGATGATGCAGCCGGCGAAGCATTCGATAAAACTGCTAAACTTATTGGACTCGATTATCCCGGTGGTCCGTTAATTGATAAATATGCAAAAATGGGTAATCCAGAAAAATACAAATTTCCAAGACCATTAATTAACAGTAATGATTTTAATTTTAGTTTTAGTGGATTGAAAACTTCTGTTAGATACTTTATTAATAAAAATTTTCCAAACGGTGTCGAAGAAAATAATTTCCCTGATTTATGTGCCTCGGTTCAGGAAGCCATAGTTGATGTTCTTATCTCAAAATCAATTAATGCTCTCAAGCAAAAAAATCTTAATCAACTTGTTGTTGCGGGCGGTGTTTCTGCTAACTCCAGATTAAGAGGAAGACTTGCAGATATTTCCGAAAATCAGAATATCGAGGTTTTTATTCCTGAATTTCAATATTGTATGGATAATGCCGGAATGATTGGCTTTATAGCTTCAAAAAAAATTGAGGAAAAAGGTCTATCCTATTACAAAAATCTCACTTTTACTGCTTCACCTAATGTTTTCAAAAGAAAGGGAATGGAAAAAGAATAAAATTAGTTTTATTTTATTATTATTATTAATGATAACAAAATAAAATAATAACTAATCATTCTAAACCTTAAACTTTCTATAAACTGAAAAAATTCATTAATCTGTTAATTTTTCGCTAATTACAAAAAAATGGAGGAAAATGGAAGTTTTTTTTTTTATTTGTTTGAAATAAATTGAAAAAAAAAATTTGGTAATATTAAATTTTTTGGAGATTTTATGAATAAATTTTTTAAAATACTTATTATTTTAGCTCTGATAATGGGCTATCAGAACCTTTCGGCTGCTGATGTCAGCTATTATGTTAGTGTTTATGGGAGTAATTCAAATTTAGGCACGGAAACAAGCCCTTGGAGAACGATTCAGTATGCTGTAAATCAATGCACTAATAGCGATAATGACTATACTATCTATGTTGCTGCAAATCCGATAATCAATCAAAACGGTTCCGGAAAGGAATATTATAATGAGAATATTACTATTGGTGGAGAAGGTGTTAACTTCAAATCCTTAACTATCATTGGTCCAGAAATGGAACACCCCCCATCAGATTTTTGGTATGACGAAAATACAGATAATGTCGTTATTTTGGAGAAAGCCAGGATTCACGGCTCTATTACAATCCAAAAAAGCAATGTAACAATTGAAAATTTAAGAATTTTCAATACACAGGCAACATCTTCTACAAACTTGATTAGTATTGCCTCCGGTGTTAGCAATGTTATGATCGAAACCTGTTACATTGGTCCTTTGTGCAATACCACGCTCACTTATGGTTTTATGCAAAAAAATTATAACAATCAATGGGTTTGGGCTTGGGTTCCAAATGGTGGCTTAAACCAATATTATGAACCTTGGGAATACGAGAATGACTTTCAACCTGCTGGAAAGCATGGAATCTATATTGAGGGAGATGGTTACGAAACTTCCAATATTACCATACAAAATTCTATGATTTATTATATTTCCGGGGAGGGAGAAGGAATTTATTTAAAAGCTCCAAAAGCTGATGAGACTTCAGCTTCTGTCATTTCTAATGTATTATTATCTAATAATTATATTATGTTGAATCGCAGAAGTGGTATCGTTGCCGCTGGAGAGATATCGGGTCTCACTTTAGAAGATAACACAATTTCTCTTAATGGCTGGTATAATGATTACTTTGGAATAGAGGATGATGATAATACAGTCACTGCTGAATACGGTAATGGTTTAGTTCTTTTTGATGGTGGTACAAATGATGTCTCCAAGAGAAGTGATATAAACGTTAAATCATCATTCTACTTAAACAGATCCAGTGGTATCTATTTATTTGGTGGAGCGGATAATGTTACCATTAATAACTATTCTGATTTTTGGGATAATAAAGATGGTATATTTATTAATTACACAACTAACGAGCCCGGCCATCCAATTGGAATTACCAGTCATTATGAAAAAAATGATTTTACTAATATCAAAATTAATAATAACGTAATTCATTCTAACAGAAGATTTGGAATATATTATAACGCCAAACAAAGCGATATTAAATGTATTGACGCAGAGAAGAACTATTATGATGAACCTTATTACATATATAATGGTTATGAAACAGGTTGGAATGGTCCAAGCACTTCTCTCGGTCCAAAATATGCTTGGGGCTCTGTTGACAACCCAACTATTGACGGCGGTCGAGATAATACCAATTCAAATTCTATTGTTTATGGTCCAGTAGATATCAATCCTTATATGTCTAATCTTGGCACTGGTGCATTGAGCAATTTGAAAGTTGATAACAGTAATACATCCAATTATTTTGATAATATTACAAATGCATTAAGAACATTAACAAGCTGCAGTCGAGATAGTATCGTAGTTCAAGGAACATCAACAAATTATTCTGAAAATATTACTATTCCTTATGC
>JAOABA010000047.1 GCA_026418625.1 Candidatus Kapaibacterium sp. | reverse complement strand
CTTACACACTTCTTTTGTGAGATTGCCCTCAAAATCGAACATATTCATTTCGAATTTAAGAATAACTTAGTTAAAGCTCTGCGGTCTCTTTTCTACCTCTGCGTTCTCTGCGTGAAACTCTTTTTATTTCTCGCAGAGCTCGCTGAGACTTACGCAAAGGTCGCAAAGATTTTTTTATTCGGATTTTGTTTAAAACTAACTTATACTAATAAAGAGGCTTCAAATTATCAATATTTGATAAATAAGCTTTATAATTTTCAATATATTTTACTAATGTTTCTCTTGGTTCCAGATGGGCTCGCCAAGCTATAAAGGGTGGTAAAACATCCATTCCAATATAGTATAATAAGCCGTGATGAATGTGAAATAGGACCTTCATAATATCACCATTTGCACCTTCATCAGTATAAGCTTTTTCGGAAGCACCAGCAGTAAGGCAAAGCATTGCCCTTTTTCCTTTAAAAACTCCGGTCTCATATAATTTTTCTCTAGGATGATATGCAAAACCAAGTGCTATAACCCTGTCGAACCAACCTTTTAATATTGCTGGAAAACTTGACCACCATAAAGGAGTATTTATTAATAGAAAATCAGCCCATTTGAGCTTATCCATTTCAGCTTTCAAATCATCTACAAATAAGTTATTAATATGAGCATTCATCTGTTCCTTCAAATAGCTGAAATATTCGGGATTAGCCAGACTTTTAAAATCTGATTGAACCCCAACTGGATTGAAATTCATTGCGTACAAGTCGGAAACAACAACTTCATCGCCTCTATTTGTAAAAAAATCTATTGCAGTGTCCTTCAATGCCGAGGTAAATGATTTCGGTTCAGGATGTGCGTGTAATATTAATACTTTCATAAAAATTTCGATATAGTTAAAAATAATGCGTTTGCTTAAACGGTTTTTAATACGAAATATTTAATACAAAATGAGACTTTTATGCTTAAGTATTTAGTTTTATTATTATTTGTAGTAACAAACCTTTTCTCTCAGAATTTTCAATATCCTGACGAACAAAAATTTCTTGAACTTACAGTTCCCGGCAAAGAGCACGAAATATTAACTAAATTTACCGGTAAATGGAAACAAAATATCTTAATGAAGCAGACAACAGAAGAATTGCCCGCCACAGGAATTGTGGAGAATAAGATTATATATAGTGGCAGATTCCTCGAAATGGATGCCCTTTATAATTTTTCCGGTTATCCTATGGAGGGTAAAATTATTATTGGTTACAATAGGCACATATCAAAATACTTTTTATTCGGTATTGATAGTTATGATACCAAGCCATTATTTATCAATGGTGAGTTCAATAATAAAACTCAGGAGTTAGTATTCAACGGCACTGAATTTGATCCAAAAACCAAAAAAAATATAGATTTCAAAATTGTATTAAAAATTGAACGAGAGAATAAATATACTTATAAAGTTTATAATATATTTGGCAAAAATGAACGGCTAATAATCGAGCAACATTGCATCAAGATAGAAGAATAGAAAAATCTGAATTAGATTGATATTTTTTCATTTCCTTAGAATTAACATTCAATAATATCATATATTAAAAAATTAATAACATTAGCAGCTTACATTTTCTCTGCTTTATTATCAATTTCTTTCATTGCAGTAAAACCAATTAATACATAAATAAATAATTTTTTTTAATAAATTAAATTTAGTATATTCAAAAATAATATTTAGGTTATATTAAATTATTTATTTATTAATAAAGGACTAATTATGAAAAAAGTCAAATTTAAAAGTGACGGGCATACATTAATAGGGCATTTATTTTTCCCTCCGAATTTCAAGGAAGATAAAAAATACCCTGCAATCGTTGTTTCAGGAAGCTGGACTACAGTTAAAGAGCAAATGGCGGGACTATATGCCAAAAAGATTGCCAATGAGGGTTTTATTACCCTTGCTTTTGATTTCAGAAATTATGGGGAAAGCGAAGGAACTCCCAGATTTTACGAAAGTCCAAAATTAAAAATTGAAGATATTAAAAATGCTGTTTCGTATCTTGAATCAATATCGGAGGTTGATTCTAATAAAATCGGTGCTTTTGGAGTTTGCGCTGGTTCTATGTATACTTTAATGGCAGCAACCGAAGATAAAAGAATTAAATCTGTTGTTACAGTTGCTTCTTGGTTACATAACTCTGAGGCAGTTAAGCTGTTTTACGGAGGCGATCAAGGCGTCCAATCAAAAATTAATGCAGCTAAGCAAGCAAAAATTAAATTCAATGAATCTGGTGAAGTGGATTATGTCCCCTCAATTTCTATCGATGATCCAAATGCAGCTATGTTTGGACCTTTTGATTATTATCTAAACCCCGATAGAGGCGCTATTCCTGAATGGAGTGCTGATAAATTTGCGGTTATGAGTTGGGAGGACTGGTTAACTTTTGATCCTATGCCTTATGCTAAAAATTTGAATTCACATACCCTTATGATTCATTCTGACGGCGCAGTTTTGCCCGACTTCACAAAAAAATTCTTTAATGATATACCTCATAATAATAAAAGGCTTCATTGGATTTCTACTGAGTTGCCTTCTCCTTATCACCAATTTAGCTTTTATGATCAAGAACCAGAAGTATCTGATTCTGTAAAACTTGCTTCAGAATGGTTTTCTTCAAAACTCAAATAAGATTAATTAATTTAAAAAGTTTTGGCTGTCTCATTTTCATTTTTTCAAACATCCTTGTTTGCTTGTAATGAGACAGCCATAAATCGACTGGAAGTTTACTTAAATTTTGCTCATCCTCAACTCTGAAAAGAGTCCTTGACAGGTTATAAATAAAGTATATAGAAATTCTAAATTAAATATCTCGAATAAAATACAAAGAAAATTTTTAGATGTTTACTTTTGCCTAAAATCAATTATTCTGCTTACCAGTAGTGAATCTTTGCTTGATGTAAGGTTATGAAGAATAGCATTAAACTTATAGGGATTTGCTGATTCAGAACCTTTAAAAGCCGGAAAAACATAATAATGACCAACTCTATCATTAGAGTTATGGAATTCATAAACGAGCATAGATTCATTTGTCCAAATTCTGAGTTTAAGCAAGCTATTATCAATAATATTTTCAACCTCAACCCAAATTTTATAAATCCCTTTGTTTGAAGTTGCTGTGTCAATTTCAGGAAAATCAATTATTAATTTTGGTTCCTGAGCAGCAGAATCAAATTCGACTTTGCCAACAATAATTCGGTTTTGATGTTTCACAGGAACTGTTGGCTCATTTGTGCTATTACAAGACAACAACACAAAAAGCGATGAAAAAATTATCAAAATTGCTATTCTCATAATTACTCCTTTTTTTTCAAAATTATTATTTTTTCAATTATTTACAAAATTTTTTCTATGCTTATTTAAGAATCAATTTTTTTGATTTATTTTTGTTTTTTAATCATAATTTTTAATTGAGATTAATGAAAATTGAAGAACTGCCGGAAAAAGATTTGCAGGAAATTGTTCATCACTTAATTTCTGATCCTTCAGTCGTCCGACAAACAAAATCAGGAAAAAGAATACAAATATTATCCCCCGGACAACATAATGTTCATCAAGGACCTGACTACCTTGACGTAGCTATTTTTCTTGATGGTTTAGTTATAGTTGGTGATGTTGAATTTCATAAAAATTCTTCGGATTGGGAAAAGCACGGGCATACTATTGATGAAAAATATAAAAATGTCATTCTTCATATAATCATAAATGATGACTCTGAAATTAATGCATTGAATGCAGAAATATTAATAATCAATCCTGACGAAATACTTAAAGCCTCGGAAGAACTTAAAAAAGAAATTCACAAAGAGACAGACCTTGCTTCAATTGAGGACTTACAGCACTTTGCACTACTCAGATTGCTTAGGAAAACAGCCGAAGCACAAAAGTTATTGCGTCAACTTGGTTTAGACTCAGCTCTTTCAAAATTAACTGAAGAATTCATATTGAAATATTTTTCAAGACGTAAAAGGCCTGTTTATTCAAATGAAGATTTAAAAAACATTATAAATTCAATTTGCGATTCCTCTGCTTTCAAATTCCTTGAAGATTTGGAAAATGGTAATAGTAATTTCATTGCAGATACTCTCTATCGCCTTTTAAAAGAAAAAATATCTGTTGAGGGAGCTCATCTTCGAAGAGAAATAATTTTAAATTGTGTTCTTCCATTAGCTATTTCCCTTGCTAATGAAGAGGCAAGAATAAGTCTCTTTCTTTGGTTCTGGTCAACACCATCATTACATACTTACGGAATTCTGAAGAGGAAATACCCGAATTTACCACAGACTTTCCTTTGGCAACAGCAGGGTATGCTCGAATATATGCGCTTATACGGACGAAAGCCAAATATTGTTTCCGAGGCTATAAAAGACTATGGTTTTGCTGATTCCTTAACTTTCTATCGCCAAGGAAAATCTCCTTTTAAAGAATTTGAAGAATAAACTTTTAATCAACAAAAATAAAAAATTCCTTACTTTTGTTTTTTTATTACTGTTAATTTGGGGTTAAGATTTTTATATGAATTTAAGAAGACTAAAAACTTACACTGTCATCACATTCCTTTGCTTTTTTATCACAATAAATCAGTCCTTTTCTGAAAACCTTGGAAGTTGGAATATTTTCAATGTAAGAGGTAATTTATTTGATAATTTTGGTTTTATGAGTGAATTTCAGCTCAGGAGTCTCTCTTTTTATGATGAGTTCTTTTATTATGAGCTAAAAGGTGGAATAAATTACGCTTTAAGCGAAAATTTTACTCTTCTTTTGGGAACAGGTTTTTATCATACTTTTCCTCCGGGAGGGAACTTTGTTACACCTTCTTCACAAAGAGAGTTAAGGACTTGGATTGAATTGACTACAAAGCAATACTTGGATAGATTTAATTTTGAACATAGATATAGAATAGAACAACGATTTACTTCTAACGGATATAAAAACCGATACAGATATCGTTTATTGCTTGTTGTCCCAATAAATAGCGAGAAATTAAAGGATAATACACTATATTCTGCAATCTTCGAAGAAGTATTTTTCACAAACTTGCCTCCATATTTTGAAAGAAATAGGATTTTTGCAGGTTTAGGTTACAAACTCGATTTTCTTACTTTGCAAGTTGGTTATATTTATCAATATGATTATAGGATTACAAATCCAAAAGGGCATAGTTACCTTCAGGCATCATTTGTGTTTGATGTATCTAGTAAAGATAAAACAGAAATGAAAACTTTACCGATGCACGATTAGAATTTTGGGAAAAAAAACTGTGTGATTTAAATCAGAATTAAATTTCTAAATAAAAATCACACAGTGAGTTAAGCTTTTAAAATATATATTTTACCAAGCCCTGTGGCTGCCTCTATTGAACCTATTATTCGGTTTTTTCTCTCTTGCTTCATTAACGGTAAGAACTTTACCGTCGTATTCGGCTCCGTTTAATTCACTAATGGCTTTTCTTGCAGAATTATCGCCCAATTCGACGAAACCGAAACCTCTTGACCGTCCGGTTTCACGGTCCATAATAACTTTTGCTGAAACAACCGTTCCAAATGAAGAAAATACTTCCTTCAAATCATCTTCCGTTGCTGAAAACGGAAGGTTTCCTACATAAATATTCAAAAAAACTCCTAAAAAAAAGATAATAAAAATATGTTATATAATTTGGATATATCGAAGGTATTGGTATGAACCGTTTACTTTGGATATTTAAATCTAAATAAATACAACTTACAAAAATACGGAATTATTACTAATAAAACAAGAAAATAATGTAAAGCTAAGAATTAAGCTCCTCTTTATATATTCTCAAAGCATCCTCAAAAGGTGATAAAACCCGCTCAAGAACTCCCTGAACCATTGATATCGTTATACCATAATTAGTAATGGGAACATTAGAAGCAATGGCATTTCTAATTCTCATCAGTTTTTCTCTTCTTGTGAGCATACAACTTCCACAATGAATTATCACTCTATAATCATTTAAATTATCAGGAAAATCTCTACCAGTTGAATAATCGATAACAACATCTCCACCAATATAATTTCTCAGCCATCGGGGAATTTTTATTCTGCCAATATCATCTTCTAAAGGGTGATGAGTGCAAGCTTCAGCAATCAGAATTTTATCTCCGGGCTTTAGCTTTTTAATTATAGCGGCTCCTCTGACTTCTTCATTCAAATCACCCTTGTATCGGGAAAATAAAATAGAAAACGTAGTGCATTTCACGTCTTGAGGTGTTTCAGCAACCATCTTATGAACAACCTGAGAATCACATACTACAAGTGCTGGCTTTTCCTTTAGCTTCTTAAGAGCTGTTGAATATTCGGTATCCTGAACGACAACAGAAACAGCATTATTATCCAAAATATCTCTAATAGATTGAACCTGAGGTAGAATCAACCTCCCTTTGGGTGCTTGTGAGTCAATGGGAACAATAAGAACAATAACATCATCTTTTTTTATTATATCGCTCAGCAAAGGAACCTGCAAATTGTAATCATCGGGGATTATATTCAGAATCCTGCTTTTTATTTGATTAATATAATTTTCTCGCTGGGATTTATTAGTGCTTGAGCACAAAACATATTGACTTACTTTATTACCAAGCATACTCAAAAATGAATCAGTAGGCTGAGTCTCATCAATTTTGTTTACTACAACAAAAAAATTGATATTCTTTTCATTAAGCTTTTCAATGATTTCATTTTCGAAGTCAGTCCAAATGTTTGGTTCTACAATTAGGATTGCTATATCTGCCCTGTCAAGAATTTTGATAGTCTTAGCTAAACGTTTATCTGACAATTCTGTAACATCATCAAAACCAGCAGTATCCAAGAAAACAACTGGACCTATCGGCAGAAGTTCCATTACTTTTTCAACTACATCAGTAGTGGTTCCCGGAAGTGGTGATGTTACAGCAACATCTTGCCCAGCTATCATATTCAGAAAACTTGATTTCCCTACGTTAGTTCTTCCGAAAATACCTATTTGTAACCTTAATGATTTAGGTGTTGATTCCATTTCTTACTTATTTTTTGATTCTAAAGCCATTTTTAAATTCTCTTTTGCGAATTCATCATTAGGATTAAGCCTTAAAGCATTTTGAAAATCTTTAATAGCAGATTCCATATTGCCTTGATTCGCATAAGCTATTCCACGATTAACATAGACGTCCGATTTTGTAGAATCAATATCAAGTGCTAAAGAAAAATCTGTAATTGCTTTGTCAAACATATTAATTTCAATATACGAGAGGCCTCTATTTATCAAGGCATTAAGGTTTTTTGGGTTTAATTTCAGCGTTGATGAATAATCATTTATAGCGGCGGCGAAGTTTCTTATATCAAAATAAATATTACCACGATTGTAATAAGCAAGTTCGAGTGTTGAATCGAGCCTGATTGCCATAGTGAAATCCAAAATTGCTTCCTGATTTTTGTCAGAATCCATCAAAGCACTACCTCTGGCAAAATATGAATAAGCTGAGACTTCAGGATATTTCTTGATTGTATTATTCCATAGACTTATTTCATCTTTCCAAACGGGAAGCTGGGAAAAAGTAACAATAATTAATATAAAAAGGTAAGTTCCAGAAAAAATATTTCTTGTATTTAATTTCTTTATCTCAGATATCAAACCCACAAAAATTATTGAAACTCCAAGCATCGAGAAATAAATATATCTGTCCGCTACAGTCGAAAATAGTTGATAGTAAAAGGTAACCAGTCCGGAAACAGGCAAAAAACCAACGATAAAGATTAAATACCCATATAGCAGTTTTTTATTTTGCTTGAAAAGAAATATTAAAAACAAGGATACAGCAAGAACAATGTGAATTATTAAACTAAGGATATTATCAAGAACAAATGAGGGTGTTCTGCCGTAATTTACTGCTAAATCAAGAGGATAGATTATTTGTTTGATGTAAAATCCTATTGAGTCCAAAAAAATCAATGGTCTGGCTAATATATTTACACTTAAATCAATCTTTGATTCCGTCTCAGAAAACAATGTCAGTATGAAAACAGGAATAATGACAACAATAAAAACCCAAGTCCTTTTTAATGTTTCAATAATATTATGCCTAATTAACATAATATCAAGAAGGAAAATAATAAATGGGAAGACAACGCCTGATGGCTTCGATAATACTGACAAAATCAAAAAAATTCCTACAAATATCAAAATTTTTGTATTTGGTTTAAATTTATCTATTATGTCTGTCTTTGGATTTTTTGGATTTTGTTCAAAAATAAAATTTTTTTGATGATATAAAAGGTAAAAATAAGTCCCCAAAAAACCGAACAAAGCGCTGAGCAATCCTCTTAACTCCGAAACCCAAGCTACTGCTTCTACTTGTATCGGATGAATGGAAAATAATAAAGCACCAAAAAGGGAAAGGAGTTGTTCTTTGAAGATTAATCGTAATATTAAGAATACCAAAAGCCCGTTTAATATGTGAATCAATAAATTAAAAAAATGAAAAATCATAGGGTTAAACTCAGAGCCAGAAAAAAAAGATGATATTGCCCAAAACAAATAAGTTAAAGGAATATACATTTCATTGCTTTTCGGGACGAAAAATGAAAATATATTCTGAAAAGGATTCTGTGCTGGAAAGTGATTATGATTAATATACAAAGGCAAATCATCCCAGACAAAACTAAAATTAGTCGCCTGAAAAAAAACTATTAATGGAACAGCTATGAGGATTATAATTGCAATTTTGAATATTTTACCCTCATCAGTAGCTTGTTTTTTCTTTTTCATATTCAATTAAATTTATTCAGTTTTATTAATTTTAATTTTATGATTCTTTCAAAGTTAAAAATTTAAGGATTTAATTTTCTTAAAAAATTTGATTTAATTTGAAGTTAATATTAAGAACTCTCAAATAAATCAGAAACATAATTTAAAAAGATTTGTTTATAGACGATAATAATTTCACTATGAAAAGAATAATAATTTTAATAATAATATACATTTTAAGTTCTAATTTATCTGAAGCACAGAAATTGAGCCTGTTCAGGATAGATTCTGACAAATTCCCAATTGTATCGGCTGATATTTTTGTAACAGATAAATCAGGTAAGCTGATGAAAGGATTAAGTCCAAATTCTTTCTCTGTTTATGAAAATGGCAAAAAGAGAAAAGTCATATCTCTGGACTGCCCAACAGATAAAGAACCTGAAGCAATTTCATCAATATTAACCTTCGATATATCTGGCTCTATGAGTTCGGGTGCACCAAATATTGATTTAGTAAAAGCGGCAGGGAAAATTTGGGTTAATTCAATGCCATTGGGTAAATCAGAATGCGGTATCACAAGTTTTAATCAGTATAGTTATATCAATCAGGATTTTTCTACGGATAAGGAATTGCTTTTAAAAACAATTGACGATTTTAAGCCGAGAGGGGGAACTGATTATAATGAGGCTTTTTTAAACCCACTAACCGGTAATATCAACCTTGCAAAAAAAGGCAAGGCAAAAAAAATTATCGTTTTTCTTACAGATGGAATGCCAAACACTCAACCAAATGAAGAGGAAATAATTAAACAGGCAAAGGAAAATAATATAATAATCTTTTCCATAGCTGTCGGAATGAGAATTCCATCATCATTAAAGAATATCTCTCAAAGCACTGGCGGAACTTGGTTCGAAAAAGTCGCTACACCAAAAGAGATTGAAGCTATTTATTTAAATTTGCTTGAAAAATCTCAAGGTGGCAGACCCTGCGAACTCGTTTGGGAAAGCGAGCTTGATTGCGATTCAATCAGAAATGTTGAAATTAATTTGATTGAGCAAAATATTTCGGAATTCTCGACTTATAAATTAGGTTCCTCATTAATTCCAATCCTTGAAATCAGTCCTCAATGGTATAGTTTCGGTGTAGTTCAACCACCTCAAAAAGCATTTAAGGACTTTCAGATAAAAGCATTAAATCAAAAAGTTGAGATTACAAATATTGAAATTCCTGATACTGAATTCAAATTGGAAACACAAATTAATTATCCTATAATATTAACCAGCGGACAGTCAATCAACCTCAGATTATCCTTTCAACCAAAAGACACATTATTTAAATATTTGAAAATAATAATTTCATCAAATTCTTGTAATGAAAATTTCATATTAATAAACGCCGGCGCAAAAAAAGAAGATGATAAATACGAATTGACTGTTATCTATCCAAACGGAGGAGAAAGAATAAAAGCTGGGTCCAAAACGAAGATTAAATGGAGCGGTGCCCCCCCTGAGCAACCTGTGGACCTCTTTTACGCAATTAACAATGGCTTTGATTGGATTAAAATAGGAAGCGATATAACAGGAAATGAATATTTGTGGCAAGTTCCCGATACAATTAGCGAAGAATGTCTTGTTCGTGTCAGTATCGCCTCGAATTCAGATGAATTTATTAAATTATCTGGTCACAAGGCAAAAATTAACGCTATTGAATGGGGAAACGATTATAATACAATTCTTTCTGGCGGCTCTGACAAAAAGACTGCCATTTGGAATATCATTCAGAAAAAAAAGTTTTTTGAACTTGCCGGTCATAATGGCAGTATTAATTCAATTTCAATTAATAAAAGCAATTCAGCCGCCACTTCAAGCGATGATGGAACCATTAAAATTTGGGATTTGAATAATCAAACATTAACCAAAACACTTTATGGACACGCAAATAAAGTTTCAATAGCGAAATGGCTTAACTCAAACAATATCCTTTTCAGTGGAAGTTATGATAGCGACATTAGAATCTGGAATGTATCCTTAGGGCAATCGGGCAAACCACTCGACAATCATTTGAGTCCTGTTTTGGCAGGAGATAACAATTCTGACGGTTCTTTCATCGTAACCGGCGGAGTTGATAAAAAACTAATTTTCTGGGACGTTAAATCTAACAGTTTTTTAACTGAAATCAATGTTGATAAAGATTCAATAATCTCAATTGATTGGAATAAAAAGGGGAACCTGATAGCTTGTGGGTTTAATGATGGTCTTGTAAAAATATATGATGCCGACAAAAAAACTCAACTAAAATCTTTCAAAGCTCATCAAAACAGCGTAAAAAGCCTTGAATTCAGCCCAGACAGTAAATTTCTTGCTACTGCTTCTGAAGATAAAACAATAAAAATGTGGGATACACAAAACTTTGATTTTGTTAAAGAATTGAGAGGTCACAAGGAAAGTGTCAACTGCGTCAGATGGCGAAATGACGGTTTGAAAATTGCAAGTTGCTCAGATGATTCGACTGTAATAATCTGGGATTTTCTTGCTAATTCCGATGTTTCAGATTCTCTATGGGCTATAACCAAACCGAACATTTCGAGCTTTGATTTAGATCTTGGACAAGAATATGTTGGAAATTATAAAGATTCTGTTGTTAATAATTTCATATTTAATCAGGGTAACGGCGAGGAAGTTATTACAAATCTTTCGATTTCGGGTTTAAACGAAGACGAGTTTGAGATTGTCTCCCCGCTTCCTCCTTTCATTATTAATCAAAATGTCGGTCAAGCAGTCGAGATAAGATTCAAACCTAATTCTATAGGAGCAAAAAGTGCCGAAGTAATTATTGAGTCTGAAACAAAAACTATTAAGCAAAAAATTACTGCATATGCAATTACCCCAGAAATAGAATTACTAACAAGAATTGTGGATTTTGGTGCTGTCCCTTTGGGGGATAAAAAACAAAAAATTGAAGCATTGTTGAAAAATAAAAGTTCAAAAGCGGTTGAAATAATTTCGGCTCAAATAATCGGACCTGATGAGGAGCAATTTAAGATAATCGCCGGTAATGAAAGATATATATTACAACCCGACGAATCAAGAGAATTGACGCTTGAATTTGCACCAAAAAAAGTTGGAAAAACCAGCACAGAAATAGAATTTAAAATTTCTAATGTATCCTCACCTATCTCTGCCTTGCTATATGGCGAGGGTTTAGGAAGAGAAGCAAAAATTACGGTTGAGATTAAGGACAAATCAGCTAAATCAGGCGAAATTGTCAATATTCCTGTCCATCTGATTGGTGGAAGCGATTTATACAAGTTGGGAGTAACAAGCATTAATACTACAATTAAACTAAACCCAACAATTCTTTTACCCATTGAGCCTTTGCCACTTGGTGTTATAAAAAATGGTCAAAGATATATCGAAATTAATATTCCAATAATTAATAAAGATACTATTATAACCTATTTAAATTTTCTTGCTACTTGGGGTAATGCCGAAGAGACTGATATAATCCCCGAAAATACTTATTCTATGGGTCATAACCTTACCGTAACTGAAATTAGCGGAAAATTCAGATTGGCAGATGTATGTTTCTCAGGTGGAACAAGATTATATATAGATTCAAGCTGGTTTTATCTTTCAGAAATATCACCAAATCCTGTAAGTGATAAAATCAATTTCACTTATAATATTATTGAAAACGACTATTTTGAACTATTTATTACTGATATTAAGGGGCAACAAATTTCATTCATTGATTCGGGGAAAAAAACAAAGGGTATTTATCAAGGGACTGTTTCGACGATTAATTTTGTTGATGGCGTATATTATTTGATACTAAAAAATGGTTCACTTTTTGAGTTTAGAAAATTTGTTATTTCAAAAAAATAAAAAAACTTTTAAACATTTTAAAAATATTATTAATTTGTTTCAATTTCTTGAAAAATTTGCCGAAAATAAATTTACACTAAATGGATTATAAATAACGGTTAAAATATGCTTGTATTATCAAGGAAGATAGGTGAAGTAATTACAGTAGGACAATCTGTAAAAATAACTGTTTTAAGTTTCGACAGAGGAGTTGTTAGGCTTGGCATTGAAGCACCTAAAACTATCCCTGTTCATCGAAAAGAAGTTTATGATAAAATAATAGAGTTAAACAAAAAAGCTGCCAAGACGGACATTATGTCGCTTAAAACAGCAATTTCAAAAACTGATTTAAAGCTTAAAGAGACTAATCAAAATCAGCAAAAAAATCTGATTTTTATGCAAAAAAAAATCAAGGATGATTATTCACAAAATAAGTGACATTTAGGAAAAAATATGGACTATAGTGTTCTAATTATTGACGATGATATATGGATGCAAAGAATACTTTCGAAAACTTTACAAAGTTACGGCTTTAATATAAGCTACTTAGCTGCAAATGCCTTCGAAGGTATTGATATGGCAATTGAATATAAGCCAACATTAATTATTATGGATATATTAATGCCGGAACTTTCTGGTCAGGTTGCCCTAAAAATTCTTAAAACCATAAAAATTACAAAAAACATTCCCGTCCTAATGGTATCAGCTCTTTCCGATACTGAAAACTTAGGGTTAGCAGTCAAAAGCGGCACAGCTGGTTTCATCTCAAAACCATTTACTCGCTCAACAGTTTATGAAAAGCTTCTATCAATATTTGGTAAGGAAAAACTCGATTTAATAGCAAGGGGAGAACCAATAGATAATGAAATCGATTTACTTGTAAATGAAATGTCGAACGAAAAAGAAGACTCACTTTTTCTATCGAAATCAAATGTCAAGTCTTCTATAAAAAAAGAATCTGATCCGGGGCTTCGTTCGATTCATAGTTATAAAGAAAACGATACAAATGATAATGAGGACAAAAACCTTGAATCTATAAAAAGATTACTTCAAAAAGCAAGACGTTAATATTTACTATTTAAAATCTTTGTAGCTTCTTCAGTGTATCCAGCTTTTGCAAGGTATATTGAATATATCTTTCTATATTCAAATGACCCCTGAGCTGATTTTATGGCATTTTCAAAATGCTTGATTGCTCGGTTATCAATTTTTTTTGATGAATAATAAATCCCTAAAGCCATATCTTTGATTGGTGATTGCTCTTCCCCGAACTGACTTTCAATGGCTCGAACCTCATCAAAAATCTTTTCTTTTTCATCATCAGGAAAGAGATAAAGGCAATAACTTTCAGATTTATAATTATCCGAAGAAACTTGCCAGAAATAACATATATTTTTATCAAGTTTTAAGTTTTTAAGGTCAATAGTTAAATTAGTGTCTTGGGTAATTTTTGAAAAAATTTTATCATTGGCTGAATCGGTAATAGTAATTTCATAATTCAAACCTTTCTTGATAGGAAACCAACAAAATTCAACTGCCTCGTCCAAAGTAAAAAAATGGCTTGGAGGTTTGATTCTTATTTTCTTACCTCTTGATTCATTAGCTTCTGTTCCAAAATTATCTAATCCTCTTTCAACCCCACCAATTGATATAGACATTGCTCCTGTTTTCGGATCTTTAATAATATTATTATCTGCTTCGAAGATTTGTTTGAATATGTATTGCCCAATTATGTCTATTACAGGTCTGCTCTTCTTTTTTAAATTATCAGAGTATGAACTTAATTTATAAATTCCATTTTTTTTAAATTCTAACGAATTACCGCTATTATGATAAAGACAGATATATGACTTGTCCGAAAGCTTAATTTCATCAGAATAATTCAGCTCAGAACCTGTTTTAATTTTAACCCAGTTTTTTTCAGAATTGCTTTTTTTTGTAATTTCACCATACATTGAAAGCACAAGAAAATCACCAGACACCAATTTTGAAGAATTTAATACTATAATAACTGACAAAAAAATAAGTAGAATTTTGTTAATCATTTTATTTCCTTAATGATTTTAAGATTAAAACGTCTTATTTAAAGCTATATTTACTATAGCTAAGATGTTTAAAATTAAGAATTATTTGATTACAGAATTTGTTCTACTAATGGTTCTAATTTTTTTATTGGTTTTTTTTCGATATTTTTGAATCTTTTAAATTTAATTTTTAAAATCTCTTTTTTTAAAATGATACCAACAGGGATAAAATTATGAATAAAATATTAGAAGCAAGATTTATAGCCCCTGACATCAAGTTATTTCGAATCGAAGCACCTTTAATTGCTCAGAAAAGAAAAGCTGGGCAGTTCGTGATTGTCAGGGTTCACGAATATGGCGAGCGAATTCCTCTGACAATCGCAGATTCTAACGAAGAGGAAGGCTCAATCACTATAATAGTCCAAGGTATTGGAAAAACAACAAAACTTTTAAATACACTCGAAGCCGGTAATTATATTCTTGATGTTGTCGGTCCTTTGGGAAAACCATCCGAAATTGAAAACTTTGGCACCGCTGTCAGCATTGGAGGGGGCGTGGGAACTGCGATTGCTTTCCCAACTGCAAAAGCACTCAAAGAAGCAGGAAATTATGTTATAAGCATAATTGGCGGCAGAACTAAAGAACTTGTAATATTGGAAGATGAAATGAAAGAGGTTTGCGATGAAGTATATCCAACAACTGATGATGGCTCCTACGGTTTTCACGGCTTAGTAACCGATAAACTTAAAGAATTAATAAATGAGGGACGTAAAATTGATTTTGTCCTTGCTATTGGTCCAATTCCAATGATGGCAGCTGTAGCAGAAGTTACAAGACCCTATGGAATTAAAACCGTTGTAAGTTTAAACCCCATTATGGTTGATGGAACGGGTATGTGTGGAGGTTGCCGAGCTGTGATTAACGGAAAAACAATGTTTGTATGTGTTGATGGACCAGAATTCGATGCACATCAAGTTGATTTTTCAATCTTGACAAAAAGAAACAAAATGTATTTACCACAGGAAAAACATTCCTTGGAAAAGTTTATGTGTAATTTGGATAAAATGGCTATGGAGGTTGAGAATGCCAGAGTTAACGCCTAAAGAAAGAATGGCAATACAACGCCATCATATGCCCGAACAAGATCCGGAAGTTAGGAATAAAAATTTTGATGAAGTTAATTTAGGATATGATGCTGCTTTAGCAATGGCGGAAGCTGAAAGATGCCTTCGTTGCAAAAAGCCTGTTTGCATTCAGGGCTGTCCTGTTGCCGTTAAAATTCCTGATTTTATAATGATGGTTGCCGAAGGCAGATTTAAAGAAGCAGCTGCAATACTCAAAGAAGATAACACTTTGCCCGCTGTTTGTGGTCGTGTTTGCCCTCAAGAAACTCAGTGTGAACAAGTATGCGTAGTTGCCAAAAAAGCTGAACCAGTCGCAATTGGTTATCTCGAAAGATTTGTTGCTGATTGGGAAAGAATGAATATTGGAATACAAGTTCCTGAAATAAAAGAGAAAACAGGTAAGAAAGTAGCTATCATTGGAGGTGGTCCCTCCGGTTTAAGCTGTGCAGGTGACTTAATTCGTATGGGGCACGACGTAACTGTTTTCGAAGCACTTCACGAAATAGGCGGTGTCCTTATTTACGGTATTCCAGAGTTCCGACTACCAAAAGAAATTGTTAAAGCCGAAGTTGACGGGCTTAAAGCTATGGGTGTCAAATTTGAAACAAATTTTATTGTTGGATTAACCAAAACAATTGATGAACTTCTTCAGGAATACGATGCTGTATTTATTGGGGTAGGCGCCGGATTGCCTTATTTCCTAAATGTTCCGGGTGAGCATTTGAACGGAGTTTACTCTTCAAATGAATTTCTAACACGTGTAAACCTTATGAAAGCTTATGACCGAGAACACGCAGATACACCTGTCTTTGATATGACCGGTGCGACTGTCGCTGTTTTTGGAGGTGGCAATACTGCAATGGACGCTGTCAGAACTTCCTTGCGTCTTGGTGCAAAAAAAGCTATGATAGTTTATCGAAGAACTGAAGCAGAAATGCCCGCAAGAATTGAAGAAATTAAACACGCTAAAGAAGAAGGAGTTGAATTCATCCTATTAGCTGCTCCAATCGAGCTTCTCGGAGACGAGAACGGTTGGCTAAGAGCTATGAAATTACAGAAGATGGAACTTGGCGAACCTGATGCTTCCGGAAGAAGAAGACCAGTCCCAATACCCGGAGCAATCGAAGAAATTCCGATTGATGCCGCCATTGTTGCTATCGGGAATGGCTCAAATCCTATTATTAGCAAAACAACCCCCGATCTGAAAGTCAACAAATGGGGAAATATTCTTGTTGACGAAGCAACTATGAAAACAAATAAGAAAGGAGTTTTTGCTGGTGGGGATATAGTTACAGGTGGTGCCACAGTCATATTAGCAATGGGCGCCGGTAGAACTGCAGCAAAAGCCATAGATGAATACCTCAAAAATCCCGATGTGTGGTAAGAGAGAAAATGACTATAATTCTAAAAAAGCCCTGTTTATTTTCAGGGCTTTTTTTATATGCTTTTTAAAGTAAGAAAAACCAGCTCAATGGAATCTTTAAATAATTTTCAGAAACTTGTAGTGAAGTAATACCATTCGATATAAGCAAACCATAACGCTTATCAATGTTTGTTTTTCCTAATTGTTTCAATGAAGTTTTAGATGTTCCAACTTCTAATAAAATTGGTTTATCTTTTGTTTCAATTACAAAATCTGGGTTCGAATCCTTACTACCTGAATGAAATGAAATCAAACTATCGGTCAGAATTCTTTTTAAATACATAACTACAATGTCTTCGATTAATTTACTTTTATGAATTTCCGGTAATCTTTGGCCGTATAATGTTGAAAGTAAAGCTCTTCTCAAAGAAGGAGACATAAAGAAAGCTTTTTTATTCTTTAATATTTTTGAATCCAGTCCACCATAAGGCATTAAAACATTAAGCAATTCTGACTTTGCCAAAATATCAATTAAATTTGCCACTTCTTCCTGCTTTATTCCTATCAAGGAGGATAATTTTTCGGTGTTAATTTCATCTGAACCAGCAAGCCTTAAAATTAATTTTTCTATTTTATTATAGTCAGATATTGATGGTTTTAATTTGGGAATATCTTCAAGTATTACTCTTTTAAAAAGATCAAGAATACTATCATTGATTATAATATTATCTTTGTAAAATAGAAAAGCAGGTATATTCTGATAATTAATATAACCTTTAATTAATATAACCTTGTAATAAATCCTTAAAACTATTTGAATTTAAATTCTTTATTACATCAAAATACTCCTGAATATTAATCTCAAGGTCTTTTAGTTGGGAATAAGCATAATTCGATGAGTCACTGTAAAACAATATTTCTTTCAAATTTTTTGATAAACCCTTAATAGGGACTATCATTTTCCCATTTTTTTCCAAATAAGATTTAGCAGCAATAAATTCAATAAATTTAAAAGGATATATTTTTTCTATCCTCATTCTTCTGGTTAGGTCAGCAGTTTGATTCAATAAAAGAGCAGAAGAACCCGTGCAAAGAATAAAAGCAGTTCTTGCTTCATCATATAGAATTTTTAATGTTCTGCTCCAATTTTCATCATCGTGAACTTCATCAAAAAGTAGAATGATTGTCTCTGTAAGCTCGTTAAATCTCTTTTTTAGAATAATTCTCTGGAACTCTTCCAGTGCAATATGCAAGTCAATATCTAAATTTCTTAAAGTATTAACGTTAAAGAAATATGTGTTAATCTTATAATTTGAAATTATATAATTTGCTGTTTGCCAAAGTAAAGTGGTTTTACCTACTCCTCTTAGTCCTGCTAAACTTATAAATCTTGGTTCTATACCTGATTCTAAAAAATCCTTAGCATATTTTCTTAAAACATCAAAAACTAGTCTCGTTGGATACCTTAATTTGGTAATGGGATGAGTTAATCTGCTTTCAATGACAGTTTTAGAAACCATCGTATTTTCGAGGTAATATTTTAGATTCTCATCCATCTGACGCTAACAAATAATAAAACTTATCTGATTTAACATCTATGTATATCTCGATGCATAATCCTTCGGGATTCGATTATTTGCTCCTCTTCCGCCATAGCTAAAAGTCTGCTGTTCAGATACCTGTCATTCTCGGATTGAAGAAGCTTTGCCACATAATTTATAACCTGAGATGGGAAAATGTTGTCTCGCTCATATAAATCCTTTTGCTGTAACAATTTTTCAGCTGATTCGGCACAGCTTGTTGCCAATTCGCTTAATTCTGAAAAACTTGGTGATTGCTGAATATTGCCAGTTACTCTGCACATTTTAGCTATATCTAATGAAGTTTTGGCATTCGAAAGTCCCCATTCAACAGCCATAGTTATTCCTGAAAGAAGCAAATGAGCATTAGCGCTCCCATCGGGGCTTCTAAGCTCTACTGTCTGCCGTGAATTATCATAGTTAAGAGGTTCCTTTTCAGCGGGATTAATTTTTAATGCTAAATTTTTCGCCTTTGTCCAAGCAAGTGGAACTCTAATAAGAGCACTTCTGTTTGAATCGCTCCAGCATACTTTGGTTGGTGCTTCCTGATTTGGAACAAGTCTTAAATATGATGCAGAAACCATATTACCAAAAGCAGTCAGACTTGGTGCATAATGGCATAGACCTCCGATGAGTTTCAATGACTCTTCACTTAGTTCGCCGTTTTGGTCAGTCATTATATTTTTTCCATTTTTAAGCAAAGCCATATGAATATGCAAACCATTTCCAGCGTGTCCTTGTTCAAGTTTTGGAAAGAATGTAGCAATAAAACCATATTTATACGCAACATTTCTAATTATCCAACTCCCAATTACCAAATTATCAGCCGACTCCTCGACATTTGTTGGCAAAAATTCGATTTCAACTTGTTCAGCACTCTTTCCATTTAATTCAGGATAATCGCTTATCACTTTTTCGAGTGAGCCAACCTCATTATGAGCATATTTTACATTGCCAGTAATTTGAGTTAAATACCTAAGCATTTCATTAAGAATATAGCCAGTTTTTGCAAATGGCGATGACGCATGATACCCTTTTTGTTTTGGTAAAATATAGGTTTGATTATCGAAATGACCCAAAAGATAGAACTCAAGCTCCCCAAGGGTATGAAGTTCATAGCCATATTTATCATATAGATTTTTTGCAGCTTTGTGCAAAATATTATCTGGGACAAACGAAGCTAAATTTCCGTCTCTATCAAAAAATCGAGCTACGAAATCAAGGCTTGTGTTATCAAATGGATTTATAAAAGCAGAGCGATATAAAGGAACAACATATAAATCAGATTGACCTACCTCCACAATCCCTTTGAAAAGCGAAGATCCATCAACTCTTTCTCCTTCAGCAAGCACAAGCTCTGCTTGTAACCTATTTGTTACTGGTATCTTTAGTTCTTTAATTTTACCATCAATTCCGGTATAATGCAACGTGATTTTTTCGATGTTTTTTTCAAGGATGACTTTAATCAAGTCAGCTCTTGTTAAATCATTTTTGTCTTTATTGGTTATAAATGTAATAGGATTGGCTAAGCTAAAAATTTCTCCCTTTGTTGTCATAATATTAAACCTCCAAGTATAGGTAATTTAAATAAAATCAAAAAAAAATGTAATATAACAATTTTAAAAATTATAGCAATAATTTGTTTGTTTCTAATAAATAAAACTAAATATCAATAAAAAAAATACAATCTTTAATTTCTTTTTTCTAAATATCTTGGGTTAGCCTTATCTATCTGTTAATTTTTTTAATCCATTTGTTTTTAGTAATTTGCAATGTTTAATTAACATTAATATTGAATTGAATAACAACAAGCAACATATTGCTTACAAAATTTTTATTAAGATATTATCATTAAAATATATGTCATTTTGCCCTGCTAAAACAAGGTCTGGAAAAATACACCAATTCAAACATTATACCACTGACGCTCCAGTTTAACCCCAAAAAAATTTGTTAAGCTACTTTAACTTTGTCTAATTTCAAATAAATACATAAATTACATTCTAATCAATAATAATTATTAAAAACTTAAAGAGGTAATTACAATATGAAAAAAGATTTTATATCTGTTTCGGATTTCTCACAAGCTGAAATCATTGAAACCTTCAATTTAGCTATTGATATGAAGAAAAATAAAGCAAAATATAGCGATGGATTAAAGGGTAAAGGTTTATTCATCTATTTTGAAAAAGATTCATTGAGAACAAGAGTTAGCTTTGATGTAGGTATTCACGAACTCGGAGGATTTTCCGTAGTTGTTGTTGCTGCAAATGAAAGCAGTCGAATTGGAACAAGAGAATCAATTTATGATGTAGCCAAAAATTTAGAGAGAATGGTCGGTGGAATTATGATGAGAACATTCAGTCACCAGAAAGTTGTTGATATGGCAAAATTTGCAAATATTCCAGTTATTAATGGTTTGACAGATTATTCTCATCCCTGTCAGGCAATGGCTGATTACCTTACTTTTTATGAAAAGAAAGGCTATTTAAAAGGAAAAAAACTTTGTTATGTTGGCGATGGTAATAATGTTGCACATTCACTGATGGAAGCAGGTGCTATTCTTGGTGTTAATGTTACCATATCAACTCCAAAAGGTTTTGAGCCCAATTTGATAGCTTTTCAAGAAGCTGAAAAAATTGCAAAAGAAACAGGTGCAAAAATCGAAGTTATCCACAACCCAAAAGAAGCAATTAAGGATGCTGACGCAGTCTATACTGATGTTTGGGCATCTATGGGACAAGAATCCGAAGCCGCAATGAGAAAGAAAATTTTTGCACCATATCAGGTTAATGATGAATTAATGTCTTATGCAAAAAGCGATGCTATCTTTATGCACTGCCTCCCTGCCCATCGTGGTGATGAAGTAACCGATAGCGTAATTGATTCAAAAAATTCTGTAGTGTTCGACGAAGCTGAGAATAGGCTACACGTGCAAAAAGCAATTATGTATCAGCTAATGAAATAATATTTTAATCTTTTAAGGTTTTTAAATGAAAAAGACAGCTTTAATTGCAATTGGTGGTAATTCTTTAATACGAGCAGGCGAAAGAGGAACTATTGAGGAGCAGTTAAACAATGCCTATGCTACAGCTAAAAGCATAGCTCAAATGGTAAAACTCGGTTGGGAATTGGTCATTACTCACGGGAATGGTCCTCAGGCTGGTGCAGCACTTCTGCGTTCTGAAAGAGCAGCAGCTGAAGTTTACACTCACACACTTGATATGTGCGTTGCTACTACTCAGAGTGAAATAGGATACATCTTGCAAAGGGCATTAGAATACCAGTTCAGAAATATCGAACTAAATAATCATATCATCACTCTACCTACTATGGTTCGTGTTGATGAAAATGACCCTGCTTTTTTAAAACCATCGAAACCTATTGGACCTTTTTATTCAAAAGCAGTAGCCGAAGAAAAAAAAGCAACCTTAGGTTGGGATATCGTAGAGGATGCTGCACGTGGTTACCGTAGAGTAGTAGCTTCCCCCGAACCAATTGAAGTTTTAGAACTCGAAGTAATCAAAAAAATTCTTGAGCTTGATATTATTATCATTGCTCTTGGCGGTGGTGGAATTCCTGTAATTGTCAAACCCGACAGAACAATTGTAGGTTCAGAAGCTGTGATTGACAAAGATAAGTCCTCGGCTCTATTAGCTAAAGAATTAGGAGTTGATCTTTTTATCATCAGCACTGACACTGATAAGGTTTATTTAAATTACAAAAAGAAAAATCAAACAGGGATTCCAAAAGCTACTGCTGACGAAATGCAAAAGTATTTCGAGGAAGGACATTTCCCTGCAGGAAGTATGGGACCAAAAGTAGAATCTGCTATCAGATTTATCAGGAATGGAGGTAAGAAAGTTATAATAACATCTTATGAATATTTGATGGATGCACTTGAGGAAAAAGCTGGAACTCATATTGTTCCCTAAAATTACTATTTAAAATGAAATTAAATTAAAATTAAATAAGAGGAATTTATGTTGCTTGATCACGTTATTTTTTCTCAGCAGTTCACGGTTCCAATTCTGATGGAACTCTTCAATAGAACCGATCAGATGAGAAGAATTGTTCAAAGGGGAGGAACTCTCGATTATCAAAAGAAAGTTATGGCAACTCTTTTTTATGCTCCATCCACACGAACAAGGTTCTCTTTTGAGGCTGCTATGTATCGCCTTGGTGGTAACGTTTTATCAACGGAACAGGCAAAAATGTTTTCATCCGAAATCAAAGGTGAAATGCTCGAAGATACCATTAGAATTATAGGACACTATTGCGATATAATTGTTCTAAGACATCACGAAGAAGGTGGTGCTAAAAGAGCAGCCGAAGTTTCGCAGGTTCCTATTATTAACGCTGGTGATGGTTCAGGTGGTCAACACCCTACACAGGCTCTTCTGGATTTATATACAATTTATAACGAATGTAAAACTCTTGATGGACTTTCTGTTGCAATTATTGGAGCTTTGGATAAAGGTAGAACTGCTCGTTCGCTTGCTTACCTTCTGAGCAAGTTCGAAAGAACAAAGATTTATTTCATTGCACCAGATGAAATGCAAATTCAACCAGATATACTTGAACATCTTGATGAAAAGGGCATTGCCTATGAACTTTCTTCCACTACTGATAAAATTATCAATAAAGTTGACGTTGTTTATCAAACAAGAATTGACAAAGACAGGCTAAAAGGTAAAGAAATTGAACTTACGATTTATAATATTAATGCTGAAGTTCTTAAAAAGATGAAAAAGAATGCAATTATTCTTCATCCTCTACCCCGTTCAGTAGAAATCAGTCATGATGTGGATTTTGACAAACGAGCAGCTTATTTTCGTCAGTCAGAAAATGGGCTTTATGTCCGAATGGCTTTAATTAGTATGCTCCTTGATAAATATGATAAATAAACTATGAAAGTTAATTTTACCAAAGAAGAAAAAAAATTGATAATGGAGTATATTTCTAATGGAAATGATTCCTCTGCATTGAATATCATCTTATCAAAAGGTAATATCCCTTATGAAAAAGCATTAAATTTACTAAACATTCTCAAAAAACTTAATTCTAATGAGGATGTTAATAATTCTAATGCTTTAAATAACGCTATTTTTGATAATTCTCAAAAAATATCAAATAAATCAATATCCATAGTATCTTTTGTTATTTTTATCATTATTATAATTTTAGCTTTTTTAATAATATTTTTTAACTAATTTTTCAGGAAATTAAATGAATTCAAAAGATTATATTGCACTTGAAGAACAATATGGAGCTCATAATTATCATCCACTTGATGTTGTTGTCCACGAAGCAAAAGGTTGTTGGGTAACAGACGTCGAAGGAAAACGATATTTAGATTGTTTAGCAGCTTATTCTGCAGTAAATCAGGGACATTGTCATCCGAAAATTTTAGAAGTTTTTATTGAACAAGCCCACCTTGTAACCCTAACAAGTCGAGCTTTCAGAAACGATAAATTACCATTACTCTATAAAAAACTTCACGATATGACTGGTTATGATATGTCTTTACCGATGAACTCTGGCGCTGAAGCAGTCGAAACTGCTATCAAGACTGCACGACGTTGGGGTTACGACGTAAAAGGAATTGAAAAAGATAGAGCCGAAATAATTGTTGCTACCGGCAATTTCCACGGGCGAACAACTACTATTGTTGGCTTTTCGGATGACCCCGCTTCCTATGGCGGATTTGGTCCCTTTACACCGGGCTTCATCTTTCATGAATATGGCAATGCCGAAGATTTAAAAAGCAAAATAACTAAAAATACCTGTGCAGTTTTAATCGAGCCAATTCAGGGTGAAGGCGGTATCGTCATTCCCCCCGATGGTTATTTAAAGCAAGTTGAAACCATCTGCCGTGAAAATAATGTTTTGCTTGTTATGGATGAAATTCAAGCTGGTTTGGGAAGAAGCGGAAAACTCTTTGCCCATTATTATGAAAATGTTCGTCCTGATATTGTAATAATAGGAAAAGCACTTTCAGGTGGCTTCTATCCCGTTTCTGCTATTTTAGCAGACAAGGAAATTTTAGGAGTAATCAAACCCGGTCAGCATGGTTCAACTTTTGGTGGAAATCCATTAGCAGCCGCTGTAGCTGTTAGAGCTCTCGAAGTTATTGAAGAAGAGAACTTAATTCAACGCTCTTTCGAATTAGGCGAATATTTTATGCAAAAACTAAGAAGTATTGAAAGCCCACATATTAAATTAGTAAGAGGAAGGGGTCTTTGGATTGGTTTTGTTCTTGATACCAAAGCCCGTCCATATTGTGAAAAATTGATGGAGGAAGGAATACTTTGCAAAGAGACACATGATAATATTATCAGATTTGCTCCACCGCTTGTTATAACTAAAGAAGAAATTGATTGGGCTGTGGAAAAAATTGATAAGGTAGTAAAATCTCTTGATTAAGATTTTATGGAAACATATATAAATCATAAGAATTTAGACCTAAAGACAAAAAACTGGTTGAATGCCATAAAGGATTTTAATATTCATCAAATGGCGTTGAACAAGAAAAATGCAGCATTACTTGTCATTGATATGCAGAAATATTTTCTTAATCCCGAGTCTGCTGAATTTACTCCTTCAGGATTAATTATACTTCCAAACATAAAGAAACTCATTGATTCTTGTCGAAAAGAAAATATACCAGTAATTTTCACTCGACATGCTCACCATCATACTGAAACTGATGCTGGTATTATGAAATGGTGGTGGGAAGGTATGTGCTTGGAAAATAGCCCTGAAAGTTTGATTTATGATGAAATAGCTCCAAATCCTGATGAAAGAGTTATTGTAAAAAGAAGGTATTCTGCTTTTTACAACACTGATTTAGAAACTATTCTACGTTGTATGAATATTAAGGATTTAATTATATCTGGGATTATGACAAATATGTGCTGCGAATCAACAGCAAGAGATGCTTATTTTAGAGATTACAGAGTATTTTTTCTTGCAGATGCAACTGGTTCAATAACTGAGGAAATGCATTTGGCAAGCCTTTTAAATTTGGCTTTTGGTTTTGCTTATGTTACTGATACTTCAAATATTATAAATGAAATTAACAAGTAGGTTATTATTAATAAATTAAAGGATAAATTATGTCAGATAAAAAAGTTCGTGCTATAATTATCGGTGCAGCCGGTAGAGATTTTCATAATTTTAATGTTATGTTCAGGAATAATCCAAACTATGAAATTGTTGCTTTCACAGCAGCCCAGATTCCGGACATTGAAGGAAGAATGTATCCACCTTCACTTGCCGGAGAGTTATATCCAAATGGAATTCCGATTTATGGTGAAGAAGAATTAGCCTCACTTATTAAGCAACATAATGTTGATGAGTGCATATTATCATATTCAGACTTATCTTATGAAACAGTTATGCACATTGGCTCTAAAGTAATGGCTGCAGGTGCCAAATTTTCAATGCTCGGTTCCTATCCAACAATGCTAAAATCAACAAAACCAGTTATTTCTATCACTGCAGTCAGAACTGGATGTGGTAAAAGCCAGACTACAAGGGCAGTCGTAAAAGCTTTACTTAGTGCTGGAAAAAAAGTTGTCTCCGTTCGCCATCCTATGCCCTATGGTGATTTGGAGAAAATGAAAGTTCAACGATTTGCTGAAATAGCAGACCTTGACAAACACAACTGCACAATCGAGGAAATGGAAGAATACGAACCACATATTGCTATGGGTAGTGTCATTTATTCTGGTGTTGACTATGAAGCTATTTTAAGAGAAGCAGAAAAAGAAGCAGATGTTATTGTTTGGGACGGTGGCAATAATGATATGCCATTTTATAAACCAGACCTTTCTATAGTCGTTGCCGATCCACTAAGACCCGGTCACGAAATTAGTTATTATCCCGGTGAAGTAAATCTAAGAATGGCTGATGTTGTTGTCATTAACAAAGTTGATTCAGCATATCCCGAAGACGTTGAAATTGTTTTAGAAAATATTAGAGAATATAATCCAAAAGCTCAGGTTATTTTAGCTGCCTCTGCCATTATGGTCGAAGACCCTTCAATCATTACTGGAAAAAGAGTCCTTGTTATTGAAGACGGTCCAACTTTGACTCACGGCGAAATGGCAATTGGCGCCGGAGTTGTTGCCGCAAGAAGATTTGGTGCTTATGAACTTGTTGATCCAAGACCATACTTAGTTGGAAGAATTCAAGAAACATTTGAAACTTACCCTGAAATCGGAACATTACTTCCTGCAATGGGTTATGGAGAACAGCAAATGAAGGACCTCGAAGCCACAATTGCAAATACTGATTGCGATTCTGTCGTCATCGGAACACCAATTAATCTGGGTAGATTTATCAAAATTAATCAGCCAAATACAAGAGTGTTCTATGAATTAGCTGAAATCGGTCTACCAAATATCAAATCAATCTTGAAAAAATTCTTATAATATAATTTTTATTTTGTTTCATATACGGATATCCGACATCTTGAAGATGTCGGATATCTTATAAAAAAGTTTTATTTGCCACCTTGAACGAAATGAAGAGTCTCTTATATTTCAATAACTTATGTGATTTGGATTCTTTGCCTTCACCTCCTAATGAACAAAGCAATGTATTTATTTTAGTAATTGCATAAAAAACAAGGAATTAACTTACAGGGACCAATTCAAAGCCCAATTCTTTGGCTTTTCTTGATATATTTCTATATACAATTTGTCTATATTT
>JAOABA010000033.1 GCA_026418625.1 Candidatus Kapaibacterium sp. | reverse complement strand
TTAGTCCTTGTTCAAGAACTAATCTTACTGCTCGTTCTTTGAATTCTGTTGTGTATTTCGTTGCTCTCATAATTTTTCTCCCTTGTTTGTTTACAAAAATAATATTTATTTTTGTCTACTTTTCGGGGTCCACTTCACTATTAATCAAAACATTATATCTATAATCTTAACAAATTTATATTTTATTTATTTAATAATAAACTCTCTGAATCACATAATCAACTGTAAATTCTTAAAAATAGCTGTAATTTTATTTTACACTTGATCTTGTTGAATTATACTATATATTTTACATTGAAAGCAGCACCATTTCTACATAAAGTAATAGTTTTTTTTAATGCATTTCATTTAATTTTTTCCTATTAAATTTTTCAGTTTAATGACAAGGCTAAGATTTATCAAATTTTTATAAATAATTATTGATGTCAAATAATTCTGCAGGGTTAATTTTAAATTGTAGCATATTTGCTGTCTTTCTTCCTGCATCACCTCCCTTTCGTTGCATCGTAATTTTTGCAATTTTAAAATTGCCTCTTGGTGTAATTTTTACCTCACCGTTACCGAAAAAGTTCAAACAAAAATTCATAGGCTTTAATATCCAACGTGCATTTTTATGTATTTTTTGAGCGACTAAGAACCATTCTGCTGCAAATTTTCCTCTACCTTTCAATAAATCGCTAACAATCATAGACTGATTTTTCCTTAACCATTCTAAGATTATACTTTGCTCTTCAGCAGAAAACTCATTTGCTAACATTCTTCGTTTGTCTTTAGTTATTTTAAAAATTGGCTTAATTTCACCAGTATAAAGTTTCAAAAAATAAGTTATTTTCTCAGGAATGTTCCATAATTCAACATAATGATCAATCAAATGTTTATCTATTTGGTTAAATCCTTTTGGATTACTGACTAATTTGACTTGAATATTTTGAACATCTATAGAACTCTTTAATTTAATGGTTACTTGAACCTGAACATCTGTTTTATAACCAGAGATTTTGATAGCTTTAACGAATTCTATCTCGTTTAAATCATAATTCATTATTATTAGCCATTCTTGGGCATCTTTATCTTTTTGCCAATTGTTAAATTTATTAACAATATCATCTTCATTCTTGAAACCATTTTTAGCTGTTTTAGAGCCTACCTCAAAATTTGTCATTATTTAATGAAAATAAATTTTTTGATATATATTCTTCTAGTCTTCTTTCAGCAATTTCAACATATTCTTTTGATATTTCAGAGCCAATCCATAGACGATTCATTAAATGTGCTACTTTAGCAGTTGTTCCACTACCTATGAATGGATCATAAACCAAATCACCCTCGTTTGTCCAAGTATAAATTTGATCATAAACTAACTGCTCAGGAAAAATAGCAGGATGTTGATAAGCAATTTTATCTTTTGTTGAAATGCCGCCACCAACAGAATAAAAAAATACATTACCAACTTTTTTCTCCACTGTGCGAGGAACTTTTTCATAATCAAGCGAACCTTCTTTACCACGGTTTTTCATATTTGCAAGTCCATGATATTTTGTGGGTTCTGTAATTGGATTGAATGTTTTTGGATTACCTTTAGAAAATGCAAACATATACTCAAAATGTTGATGATAGCGATTTCCCGTCTGAGGCATAGGGTTGTTTTTGTAATAAATCATTGTATCGTGCAATCGAAAACCAACTCTCTCTTTAAAATAAAGCGCTTGTTTAAAAGATGTTCCTGTTTCGCTTCCATCAATAGTTGCATCAGCAACCACCCAAATCATTACACCACCTTTTTTTAAAATTCTAAATAGCTCATTGGCAATTTTTTCAAACTCGAAGCGGAATCCATTGTAATTTCTTATATCATCATAAGGTGGGGAAGTTATTATAAAATCAACAAATTCTTCGGGCATTCTTGCCATAGTCATTAGACAATCTTCGCAATATATTTTGTTGATTTCCATTAATTTATATCAACATTTATAAATTCTATCTCTTAATTTTTTAACTTTAATATGCTTGTTCCTAACGATATAAACAAATATTTTTTCATCAGATAGTTCATTAGTTAAAAAAAATAAATTATTCTATCTTTTCGATAAGACAAGCGCAGTATTTCTTATCAAACATCCAAATTTAAGAAAATCATTTCATTTTTTTTCAAATTTGCTTAAAGCAATATATTTTTTGTTAAAAACTAAATTTTCAAACTATACAAAATACATCAAAAAAATTTTTAAAATATTTAACAATAATTCCTAAATGATAATCGTTATTAGCTAATATTGGTTAATATTATGAATAAAAAAGATATCATAGAGAAGTTAAATAAATCTGGTTTGAAGGCAACTCATCAAAGGGTGGCTGTTTTGGATGCTTTGATGAAAACCAAAACACATCCTTCGGCTGAGGAGCTTTATAAAACCATTTTAAAACAGTATCCGACGATTTCTTTGGCTACTGTTTATAAAACTCTTGAGTCGCTGAAAGAAGTCGGTCTTGTTAGGGCAATAAAAACAGATTGTGATTACGTGAGATATGACGCAATCACAACTAATCATTTTCATTTATATCATCCTGAGAAAAACAAATTGGAAGATTATTATGACAATGATTTAAAAAATATGATAGAAAACTATTTTAAAAACAAAAAAATTGATAATTTTGAGTTAAAAGAAATAAATCTTCAACTAATTGGAGAATTTAAATAAACATTTTTTTAAGGAGGTAACTATGGCAACAAACAGAATTGGTCTCGATGCACAAAAATCAAAAAAATTAGCCGAAAAACTTAACATCTTACTTGCTAACTATCAGGTGTTTTATCAAAACTTAAGAGGATTTCATTGGAATATCAAAGGTGATAAGTTCTTTGAATTGCACTTGAAATTCGAAGAGCTTTATAACAACATTCAACTTAAGATTGACGAAATAGCTGAGAGGCTTTTAACACTCAGCCACACCCCATTTCACAGTTTCACGGATTATTTGAAAAATTCACAAATTCAACCCGCTGTGAATGTTTTTGATGGTAAGGCTTGTGTTGAGTCAATTTTAGACAGTTTCAAAAAACTTCTTATGCTTCAGCGAAAAATTCTTGAATTATCAGCCGAAGCTGGCGACGAAGGAACAAATGCGCTAATGTCCGATTATATCAGAGAGCAAGAAAAACTTGTTTGGATGTATTCTGCTTATTTAAACAACTAATTATTATTAATAACTAATTCAATAAAGGAGGAATTTTTATGGAACAATATGGTTCAATGCCACTCATCGGGGATATGTTCCCGGAATTCGAAGTTCAAACAACACACGGAAAAATGGTCATTCCAAAGGATTTTCAAGGCAAATGGTTCATTCTTTTCAGTCATCCGGCTGATTTCACACCGGTTTGCACAACCGAATTCTATGCTTTTCAAAAAAGATATGATGAATTCAAGAAATTGAATACCGAATTAATCGGTTTGTCTATTGATCAGGTTTTTTCACACATTAAATGGGTTGAATGGATAAAAGACAATTTAAACATCGAAATTCAATTTCCAATAATTGCCGATAATGGCGATTTAGCAAAGAAATTAGGTTTTATCCATCCCGGCAAAGGCACAAATACTGTTAGAGCAGTCTTCTTAGTTGATCCTACCGGGAAAATCAGAGCGATTCTTTATTATCCACAGGAACTCGGACGTAACTTTGATGAATTATTGAGAATGGTCAAAGCTATTCAGATTGCAGACAACAACCACGCTGCAATGCCAGCTAATTGGCCCAATAATGAATTAATCGGTGATAATGTTATAGTTCCACCTGCTTCCGATATTAAAGCCGCTCAATATAAGAAAAGCAGGTATAAGAACTATGATTGGTGGTTCTGCTATAAAGACTTGAATGATAAAAGCGAATAATATTCTTTTATTTTGATATGTTTTTATAAACAGTAAAAAATTCTGGATTTACCAAATAATCAGATGTCCTACACCTTTGAAGTGTAGGACATCTTTCTTTGCACTGAAAGGGATGCCTGTTCTAACGGAAGTCTTCTTTAGAAATATTTTTTCTTTCTCCACTACTTGAAAGTAGTGGTTATTCAATTTTGACAAAGCGTCCCACCCAATCACCAAGACGGACATAGTAAATTCCTGATGGCAAATGTTCGATATTCATCCGATAACTCTGAGTTATCTGATGAATTTTCTCTGATAATACACACTCACCAAGAATGTTGTAGATATTTATTTCGTCAGTATAGGCAAGACTGAGACCTGTCCCTATACTATAAATTATTTCAATATAATCTTTTGCTGGATTGGGGGAAACTGATAACACCGGTAATAAACTTTGTTTTATATCGGGAACAACTGATGTAGATTCTGAGTATTTGTATGTTAATCCAATGTATTCTGAACATGCATAGATAAGATCCTGCGATACTGGTGCTATGTCAATAGTAGGCCATGGAATATTTCTACTATTGAAACTTGTATCTCTTATCCATTGTTTGCCTCCGTCTGTTGTTCGCCATAATTTTCTTCCCTGTCCATGAGCAAATCCATTTTCTTTATCAACAAAATAGACTTGATTTAAACCCATCGGTGGGATTACTAATGTATCGAGTTGCCTTTGCCAGGTTTTTCCTCCATCTGTTGTGTGAACAATCACATCCCTTAAAACAGGTGAATCCTGTTGGGTTTGATGTCCACCACAGCCCCAGCCATTATTCTTGTCGAGAAAAAACACCTTCTGAAACTTCAATGTGTCTGAATAATAATAATTCCATGTTTCACCATCATTGGTAGATATGAATGTATATTTTGTTTTATTTTTAGGTAAATAAATGAGTAAAATGATTTTATCAGGAAAAACAACCATATCATTCACTGAAAAATCAGATAGTGAGTCAGGTGATACAATTTCTTTTTCGTGCCAGTTATTTCCTCCGTCTTTAGTTATCATTAATTTTTTTTTTCGCAAACCATACCCAACATTATCATTTAGAAATTTTATATGATATATAGATTCTCCTGATTTTATTGTCTTTTTTTCCCAAGATTTCAATTTGTTCTTTGATATCCAAAAATATGCAGAGTCAGTCGAAATAATGCAAAAATTTTCGTTTGGAAATGAAACGGAATTGATTATTCCCGGACGATAAGAATCATCAGGATTGTATCTTGCTGAGTCCATTAAGGTAGAAGACCATGTTTTACCATTATCCCATGATACTCGATTCCAAGGATATTGTCGGCTCATATTACCAAAAGCACAAATTGTATTTCCTCTCTTTTCAATTTTTATGTAATTCATTTCCCATGGATATTGATGACCTGGTTGAATGAATCTTAATGTATCAATTACCTCCCACTTTCCACTTTGAGCTTGAACCAAAACTGGGAAAATAATTATTATTAGAAGGACAGCTTTTATCTTCATTCTTTCAACCTTTCCAAAACTAATATGGTACTATATTACATATTCTAATACAAGGCTGGTCACATTGCTCAATCGGGTAATTATTTTCTAATTCTGTAGTAGTCCATCTATCAGGATTTTCTTCTGTTTTACAAATCCTAAAAAGTTTATAACAACATTTTTCCGTTTCGCAAGGCTCGGCAATGTATTGACCATTTCTTTGAACAAATCTCCAGCAAGTCGAACTGATTATTCTGTAGTTTGTAAAACATTCATTAAGCTCTGTAGGCTTAGGTAAGCCACCATCCCTTAGTAACCAATTAACGGCATAACTATAATAAAATTCCTCCCATTGCAAACAATTAATGCAACCTTGAATATTTCTCGACCAGCCAAGAAGTCTATAATCATAATATTCAAAATTTTCAGGTGGGCATTGGTCCGTTGTTCTACTTTGAAATCTGATTGTTATCTGGCAACCCGGACAATTATATACATCAATTATCTGTTCTTGTACTTCTGACCATTCACCGTAATTGCAAGGTATTGGACATTTTACAGGCTCCACCCCTTGTTTTTCGACTATACAAGACTGAATACAGGGTATGCTGCATTGGGGTGATGTATATTGTGAAGGTCCAATTGTAATATTTCTAACCTGATAATATTGATATCCTTCGCCACCGAAAGTTATTTCAATTGGCATTGTGCAACAGACCAACTCACAAATTGTTTCGCCTTCGATACACTTTCCTTTTATTGTTCTGAATCCCAGATATGGTGCTTGTTTAATCCACTTAAGTGTAACCTGATTATAAAATCCGGCATCATCTTCTGATTTTTGGAAATACAAATCTTTAAAAAAAACTTCAAGAATTTCTTCCTGATTGTATTCATCACAACATTGACCTCCATCATTAAAAATTGCAGCAATAAAAACTTCATATAAATCCAAGTTAACCCCATTCCATATGTCATAATATATTATCATAAAACAGCATCTGTCACTGTCTTCTGTTAAACATATTTTTTTTCTCTTGTGGCTCTTCGCTCCAAGGGACGTTTGTCTGTATATCAAAACTGCATGGTTCAGTATCAATGTACGGAGTCCAGTCAAATGCCATTAACTTAACAGAAAATAATAATGTTAGGATAAAAATATACATTATACAGGAGGAGGGGAATATACTCTTTAGACATAACTAAAGCTCCATATAAAGTTTGAAAAAAAAGATTTATTCCATCATAATTAAGTCAAATGAGTTGTTAAATTAATAAATTACTTAATGCTATCCAAATTTTTAAATTTTGACAAACCGTCCCACCCAACTACTAAGACGGACATAGTAAATTCCAGTCGGCAAATTTGAAATGCTAATCCTTTGTAGAGACACAGCATGCTGTGTCTCTACGGATAAAACACACTCACCAAGGATGTTGACAATTTTGAATTCTGATTACTGTATGCACAGGAATAACAAGGGGAGTTGGGAAACGTCACTCCTGCGAAGGCAGGAGTCTCCCACCAATATGTCGCTCCTGTGGCGGCAGGAGTCTATGTGGATTGACGAAATTCCTGTCTGCACTGGAATGACTCTGGAGAAAAAGATTCTTTTCTTCGCCTTATTGCTAATGAATAGCCCTGACACTCGGTCTGGGTCCCTTGTTTCTATTCACTATTTGGCTTCAGCCAAACACCAATTCACATCCTCCCCTATTGAGAGGGGATAAAGGGGTGTGTTCCTCTGTAATCGCTTGATAAAACATAATCACCAATCAAATTATAAAGCCTGATTTCATCTACACCAATTCCATCAACGCTACGGTTTACCGTAGGGTTAATAATGCTCAATATTTGCATACTCTCTCAAATCCATATTTATTTCTTGAACTATTCACTCAATTTTTCCGCACTATCAGGCTATCTTTGTATTGAGTTCTTTGAAAAATTGGTGCTAAATCTAAGATCCAACATTCAAATTTCTATACCTCCATCAATAAACCCTTCTAACTTTTCATTCCTGTGTATGAAGATGTGAATAAAAATTGTTTTTTGTCACTCTGAACGGAGTGAAGAGTCCATTATAATTCTATGGCTTATTAAATTCTTCGCTTTCGCCTTAGAATGGCTGCTTTTTGCACAACCCCAGATACAGGAATCTTGTCCTCCTTATAATTGTAGTATAGAAAATTTAATTAAAAAAAATTCAAAAATCCGTTCAAAATGAAAATAATGTTTGTTTTTGGAGAATATTATCAAAAAAGCTCAATTTCCCGTTCACATTTTTATCACCTTATAGTTTAAAAATTATGCATTTTAACTAAAAAATGATGATTGTTCCAACATTTAGTCAAGCATTCCTGCTTGATTTAATATTAATTCAAACTTCCAGTAAATTTAAAATATTATTTTCTCTTGTGATATAGCTCGATAACTTCTTTGCATCTTTCGAGCATTAGTTTTGCGGAATTGTCCCAAGAAAACAGACTTGCCCACTGAATTGATCCTTCAGATAGATTATTCCTAAGTTGCTGATTGCTCAGGATTGCCTCAAGTTTTTCGGTAAGCTGGTTAATGTTACCATAATCATATAGTAAACCTGAGATACCCTCGCTGACGGAGTCTTTTAATCCGGGAACATTCGCAGAGATAACAGGAGTCCCGCAGGCATTTGCTTCAATATTGGTAATTCCCCAGCCTTCCTTCATTGAAGTATTAACAACAACCCAAGCTGAACTTAAAAGTTCAATTTTTTCAGCTTCGCTGACATAACCGAAGAACTTAGTCTTGTCATAAATATTTAATTCAACGGCTAACTTTTGTAGAGACGGCATAAAATCACCCTTACCAAGAATATGAAGTCTGGCATTTGGGAAAATTTTGTCTACTTTGGCAAAAGCAAAGAGCAAATGATCTATGCTTTTATATTTTTTTAATCTTCCGAAATAGGCAATTGTAGGGAATTCTGATTTGTTGGCAACTTTCATCGGAAATTTTTCTTGCGTGATTGCATTCTGAACAATCGAGAAATTTTTTGGATCATAGCCACGTGATATAAACTCATCCATAGTGCTTTGCGAAACTACAGCAAATTGCGTTTTTTTATAAACAAAATCCATTAGTTTTTCAGAGAAATAGACATAAGAAGCACTAATCGGATTAGCTTCCCTGAAAATACTTTTTCCGAAAAAATGATGGCTGATGGCTAATAGTGGCTCTTTTACGTATAATGGAGTATAGAAAGGAATTTTATTTATGTCATCAATAACTATATCGAATTTTTCTTTTCGAAACTTATTTAAGTAAGCTGATTTAACTGTGAAATTGAACGTATTTCTATTTCCGTTTCTGAAGATCTTTATTCCGTCAATTTCTTCAAAATATTCTAATTCAGGTGTTTTGCAGCAGTAGAGCCAAACTTCATTATCCATTTTTGCAATTCTGCTGAAAATTTCGTGAAGATGAACTTCAGCACCACCACCAAAAGGATTTTTTATATCCTGCCAATTAAAAATTAGTATTTTCAATTTATTATCAAAGATTATACATTAATAACAAAATCCAAATTAATTAAAATGGTGATAAAATAAGAACTTAAATTAACATAAAAAATTGGCAAGAACATTGTAATGTAGATGAATTGTATTGAATAATTTTTGTAATTACTTGATAAATAAGCTATATGAAAAAAATCTTACATAATAGTTTTTGGATGATAATAAAATCTTGTTTAATATTATCCACCATTGTTTTTAATTTGATTCTTACATCTTGTTCTATTCCGAATAGCGTTAGAAGCGGAAATCAATTTTTTACCTCTAATTCTAAAGTTGATAATAAAAAGAAAGAGGTTGTCAAGGATGAAAAAAGCACCCAATTACAAGAAGCTGAACGACTCTTTGAAAAAATGAGTAATAATATATCAAATAAAAATTTAAATACTGAAGTAGATCCTAATAATGAAGAATTCAATACCAATCCACAGAGAAAAATTCCTTCATTAAGAGAGCAAATGAAGATTTACACAGAACAGCAAGATAAAATGCTCGATAAATTGACATTCCTCGAAAGAGATATTGATAATATTAAAAATGATATAGAAGATATTAAAGTTACCATTAGGTCAATTCTTGCAAACCTTAATCAAAAATCAGCAACAGGCATTTATGGAGATGAAAATAGCAAGCATAAAGAGACCAAAAATGAAGTTTATGAAAATAATCAAAGTGGGTTTTATTTATATCCTGACGAAGAAAGCGAAAAATCATCAAATGATTTAGCTGAGAATACTAGCAAACAGAAACGCTCAGAACCAAAAAAATCTAATTTAAAAGAAAATACAAAGAAAAATATT
Source organism: Candidatus Kapaibacterium sp. (assembly GCA_026418625.1). GTDB lineage: Bacteria > Bacteroidota > Ignavibacteria > Kapaibacteriales > UBA2268 > CALHRB01. The sequence goes on along the minus strand of JAOABA010000033.1, from coordinate 34,038 downwards.
TCCATTTCAACAGAGAAACCAAGCAATAATAAAAGTAATGTTGAGATAAATAAGGCAAATAACACTCAGAAAACAACAAACCCTCAGGAATTTGAATTGGCTATGGATTTTTTAGCGAAAAGAGACTACCAAAGTGCTGTTGCAGAGCTGACAAAACTTGAAAATAATCAAAAGAATTCTTCAGAGAAATTAAAAACTTATTACTGGCTTGGTGAGAGCTATTTCGGACTTGGTAATTACAGCAAAGCCATTGATTATTTCAGAAAAGTTGTTAAATCAGGAGATTCATATAAAAAAGACTATGCAACAATAATGATTGCCGAATCATATTTGAGAATAGGCAGAATCGAGGATGCAAAAAAATCTTATGCTAAATTTGTTGATGAATATCCAAATAGCAATCAAATTCCAAGAGCTAAAAAGATGTTGCAGCAATTGTAATAAAATAAACCCCCGATGATAAGGAGGCGAAAAATCATTCGGGGGTCTGTCATCTCGCTTTTCAGGGCGAGAAATTATTTTTTAACAGAAATCTTACTTAAGAGCACTAATTTTTCAGGATTTTTATAATCAAATTGATATAAACCATCACTTCCGATAACTATAGCATAGGATCCCAAAGGAATTATATCATAAGTGTTGAAATCAGATTGCCAGCTTAAAAGTTTTAACTCTTTTGGTTTAGTAAAATCAAAAACTTTTAAACCTGCTTTTCCATCACAAATAAATAGGACATTTTCATCAATGCCCAAGCCCGCAGGTTCCTGCATTGGGTATGACGCAATAAGTTGAGGTCTGAATAAGTCCTTGATATCGAGGATATCAAGCTGGTTCTGGTTGCCGGCACATCTTGTTCCCGATCTTAAGGTTACAAAAGCTAATGAATCATTTGCTACAACTGGATCACATCCACGAGCGTGAGAAAACTGCCCAACCTGTTTTGGATTCCAAGGAACGGAATTATCAAATATAAACATACCTGTCGTTGATCCAATAAAGAGTTTATCTTTAAATGGAAAGATAGTTTCTATTTCCCAACCAATATTAATTTTAGCCCATACCAAGGGGTTGGAAGGAGTGGAAATGTCAAAGGTTTGTAAGTTATTATGGTCAACAGCGTATAAGTAATTCTGATAAATTGTAAATCTTGCCATTGAACCACCAATGCCGGATGGTGTACCTGGTCCTTGAGTGCTGCCGGAACCTTTCCTTCCATCGCTTTCCATTATGGGATTAGAATATGAATCCCAGCAATCTTCATAAACATATTCATAGACAGTGTCTCGAACGATAAAATCAACAAGAAGTCCCTTTTCGGGGTCTAAATATGACTGATCTGATGTAAGAGGATTAGGAAAAATTCCTTCAACTCTTTTTAATAGTCTAACATTTTTTGGATTTGTAATGTCAATGGCTAATAAATCAATATAACTATCAGCATAGAGAACATCACCTTTCACGGCAATGTCACCATTTCCGGGAATATTGATGAAATTAATAAATTTTGGATTTGATGGATTGGAATTATCAATGATATGAATACCTTTTTTCAATTCGTTAATGAACAAATAAGATCCATAGACATAAATTTTTCCGGGATTTTCTAATTCTCTTGGACTTTCATTTCGAAATTCGTTACGGACTTCTTTTAAGTCTTTATAAATAGGAATATATACTTTGCCACTATATCTTTGAACACGAGTGGTGCAACACCCTGATAAGAGTGTGATAATTAAAAAGCAGGACAATAAAAGAATTAATTTTCTCATTTTTTATCCTAATTGTTTGAAAAAATAATAACAAACTTCGGGAAAAAAAGTTACATAATAATTAATAAAACAACATTGTAAATATTAAAAAAAAATTAACTTTTTTTTAAAATTTATAAAAATGATATAGCAAATAGGTTATTTCTTAAATTGCATTTGAATAAACTTTTAATTTTAAAAGAGTTTTTAATTTTAGAATAATTTTGGAGATTTTTTATGTCTAGTGAATCATTTAATCCGTTTCATATGGCTCAACAACAGTTTGATGCTGTTGCAGAAAAACTTGGTTTAGACCAAGCAACAAAAGACTTTTTAAGAAATCCTGATAGAGAATATCATTTTAACATTCCTATCAGAATGGATGATGGCTCTTACAAAGTATTCAGAGGTTTCAGAGTACAACATAGCGATGCAAGAGGTCCATCAAAAGGTGGTATTAGGTTCCATCCTCAAGAAACAGTTGACACAGTCAGAGCATTAGCAATGTGGATGACTTGGAAAACTGCTTGCGTTGATATTCCATTAGGTGGTGGAAAAGGTGGTGTTGTTTGTGACCCAAGAAATTTATCAATGAGAGAGCAAGAAGCCATTTGCCGTGGTTGGATTAGACAAGTTGCAAGAAATATTGGTCCATTGCAAGATGTTCCCGCTCCTGATGTTATGACCTCACCACAACATATGATTTGGATGATGGATGAATATGAAAAAATAACAGGAATCAAAGCACCCGGCGTCATTACTGGAAAGCCTATAGGTATTGGTGGCTCATTAGGTAGAACCGAAGCGACAGGTTATGGAGTTATTTATTGCCTCAGAGAATCACTGAAAAAATTAGGTATTGATATTAAAAATACTACAGCTTCATTCCAAGGATTTGGAAATGTTAGTCAGTATGCTATTGAACTTTATACTCAACTTGGTGGTAAAGCAATTTGTGTTTCTTGCTGGGATAATCAAGAAAAAAGATCTATAACATACAAAAAGAAAGATGGTTTAAATTTGAAAGAATTACTTGGTATAACAAATAAATTTGGTGAGATTGATAAAGCCAAAGCTGCTGATTTAGGTTATGAAATTCTTGATGGTATTGACTGGATTAAGCAAGAAGTTGATATTTTAGTTCCTGCAGCCATTGAAAATCAGATTAATGCAGAAACTGCTCCACTTATTGCATCAACGGTGAAAGTTATTGTTGAAGGAGCTAATGGACCTACAACACCTGAAGCAGACGAAATAATCAAAGCAAAGAATATTCATATGATTCCTGACTTTCTTGCTAATGCAGGTGGAGTTACTTGTTCTTATTTCGAGCAGGTTCAATGTAATATGAATTACTTCTGGAGTAAAGAGGAAGTGCTTGAAAAGCTCGACTCCAAGATGACAAACGCTTATCACGCAGTTTATGAATTAGCTCAAGAAAAGAATGTTTATATGCGAGATGCCGCTTATATGATTTCGATTTCAAGAGTTGCCGAAGCAGTCAAAATGCGTGGCTGGGTATAAAATTATTTTTTTTAATTGAAAGCAGGCTTTTTTCGAAAGCCTGCTTTTTTTTATTTATAACTAATTATTAACATCAACAAATCATTTATTATTAATTAACAGCTAAATAACATTTCACTGGTATTTTTGAATAATTATTAATCAAATAATATCAATTTATGTTATATGTTTTAGTTGTTATTATTTCTATTTTGCTTTTGTGGAGAGGGCTCCGATTTTTAACAACACCTTTTTTCAAAAAAATAGGTTTTTATCAATATCACTCACCAATGTTCTTTACAATATCATTAACTCCAAAATTATATGAGATTCATCTTGGCACAAGCTGGGATTTTTTTAAAATGCAAAAAATTAATCCAAAGTTACAGATGATATATTTAACGCAAGGATTATTAAACTTGTGCGAAAAAATAGAAGCCGGATTAATCAATCCAAAAGCTACAATCAAAGGAAACCTTTATTTTTTAAAGGAATCTTCGGTCCTAAAATTTGGTTTTCATATTAGAGATTTGAATCTTTATGAGTCTTTATTAACATTTTTCAACATAATTGAATCAAGCATATTGTTATCAATTTCTTATAAAAGGTTATCGTTTGTTAGACTAAACGATTTTAAAGTAATTTATATAAGTGCCTATGAATTACTTCAAAACAAACAAAAATTTAGATTTTTACTATCTAAGATGACAAACCACGAAATTTTGGACATACCAAAAAAATCATTACAAGTTTATAAAGAGACCTATGTTGCTTGATTTGGTTCCATCTCACATTAAGGGACTTAGTGAGGATGAAGTAAAAGAGCGAGAATCCAAAAATCTAACAAATCAAACAAAAAAAACAAACGGATACGTAAATTACTTCCAAATCGTTATTGAAAATACATTTACGCTATTTAACCTGATCAACTTTTTAATTATTTCATTCTTATTCTATTTTTACTTTACTAAGCAGGATGAAAGACTTCTGCTTGATTCTGTTGGCATTCTAGTCGTTATCGGAATAAATATTTCTTTTTCGATATATCAGAAAATCAAATCAGTTAGAGCTCTCAAAAAAATTGAATTATTAAAAAACAAGAAAGTAAAAGTTGTTCGTGATTCAAAAGTTCTCGAAATAGATATTTCTTCTATTGTTTTAAATGATATTATCTTAATTACTAAAGGAGATCAAATCCCAGTTGACTCTAAGGTTATTAAATCAATGAAATTTGAAGTTGACGAGTCTTTGATAACTGGAGAATCACTTCCAATAGCTAAATTTGACAATGATGATTTGCTTTCAGGCAGTTACTGTGTAAATGGGCTTGCTTATATTGAAGTCAAGAAAGTTGGTTTAGAAAGTTATACCAATACAATTACACAATTTGCAAAAAAGATAAAAATAAACACATCCCCTCTAATGAATAAAATTAATCTGATTTTTACAGTTTCTTTTTTAATAACACTTGTTTTAATTTTTATTGAAGGGGTTTTAATTGGCAGGACTGAGTCAATTGACATAGAAAGTATTAGAAAAATTTCTACTATTGCATTTACCCTCATCCCAGAAGGTTTAATTTTTTTTACCACCTTTACAATTGTAATTGGTATTTATAATATTTCAAAAATTGGTGCAATCATTCAAAAACTAAATGCTATAGATTCCTTTTCAACAGTTGATATTATTTGTCTTGATAAAACAGGAACGATTACAAAAAATAAGATTCTTATTCATAAAATAATAAGTATTGATGAAAATACAGGTATTGATTTATTAAAAAGATATTTGGGTGATTTTTATCAGTTATCATTACATAAAAATTCAACCATCGGGGTTTTTAGCTCATTTAACTCAGAAAATAACTTGCTATTGCTTGACCAGATTCCTTTTGACTCTGAACTAAAATATAGTGTTGTTTTGCAGAAAAAAAATGATACTAATCACCTTTATATTCTTGGTTCATTTGAAACAATTATTGAAAAGCTCGACCAAAGATCTCAATATAGATTGAACACCCTTTGTGATAATGAAAATATAACGGGTTACAGAAACTTACTATTCTGTTATATCCCAAATTATGAATATGAAAAAATTCAAAATAAAATTTTTAAGCATCCAAACTTGAAGCCAATGGGCATTATTTCATTGAAGGATGAAGTTAGGGAAGATATCGAATCAACGCTAACGGATTTAAAGCAAATTAACAAGGAAATTAAAATTTTGACTGGTGATAGTATTGATGCAACGTTTTCAGTGCTTAAAGAAGTTGGACTGTGTGCAAAAAGAGAAGATATTTTTGATGGCAACAATCTTAAAAGTATAAGTGATGATGAAACTTTAGAAATTGTAACATCTTATGATTTTTTTGCAAGACTCACACCTTCCCAGAAGTTAAGGATAGTAAAAATCTTAAAGCAAACCAAAAAGCAAATTTGTTTTATCGGGGATGGACTTAATGACCTTCCAGCTATCAAAGAAGCGGACTTAGGTATTGCGATGGATTCTGGAGTTACTGCTACAAAAGAGGTATCTGATATTATCTTGCTTAAGAATAAGTTTTCTTTGTTGCCCGATATTTTTAAGGAAGGAAATAGGATAATCAACACAGTAACTTTTATAGTTCTATTCTATTTGATAAAAAATTTCAGTGTTTTTTTGATGGTTCTGCTAAATTGGATTTTTTTGTTACCTTTTCCATTGACACCCCGTAGAAGTTCTCTTTTAAGTGCCTTAGCGATTGGTTTGCCATCTTACTTTGTATCATTAAAAAATAAAAGAGTTAATGATGTTTCTAATTTTTGGAAGGATGTAAGTATAACAGTTATATCAGCTTCATTGACATCCCTGCTGTTTATTTACTTAAGTAATTATTTTAGTCATAGATTCTTAATGATAAAACCAATAGAAGCTGATTATATTTTGTTTTCAATTTTTATTTTATCATCAATTGCAAATTTTTATTTCATAGTAGCATTTAGGGATTTTATTAACAGAAAAAATTATTTGGTATATACAATTTTAATGATTTTAATTTTTATATTGTTCTCTGCTATAAAGTTAAATTTTTTTCCATTCAATATTATTACTGATTTCTATGAAGTAATGATAATGGACATCCATCAATGGTTAATTGTTGTTATTTTTTCAATTTTTAGTTTTATGGCTTTGTTTTTTATTCACTTCTTAATTTCCAAAATATCAGACTCCAATTAATCATATCCAGTTTATTTACCATTTCAAATATTACTATATAAATATTTAGTAAATCATAATAAAATATATTGGTTAGCAAAAATATTTTATTTGGAAATATTAAAATTATTTTTTAAGTTAAGCCAACAATTTTTTGATTTATTTTGGAGGTTTTATGAAACTTTTTCGCACTTTTTGTTTGGCAGTTTTAATGGTTTTAACCATTGTTTCTTTTGCTGAAGCCCAAAATGGCAAAGGAAAAGATCGCAAAGTTGCTGTCTGTCATAAAGGTCAATTGATTTGGGTTGATCCTAATGACGTTCAAAATCATTTAAGTCACGGTGATGTTTTAGCTGTTCAAAACGCAGCCGGGGAGTGGGTTTGCCCACCTTGTGAACCAACAACTGAACCACCAAGAACATTTTGTCCCGATGGGACACCACAACAATGGACTTGGGACACAAAAAAGTGTGAATGGGTTGCAGTAAAATGTCCACCTTGCACTCCGACAACAAAGCCACCCAAGACATTTTGTCCAGATGGAAAGCCACAAACATGGGTTTGGGATCCCTCTATTTGCAAGTGGGTTCCTAAAGAATGTCCTCCCTGCCAACCAACAACAAAGCCACCAAAGACTTTCTGTCCGGATGGAACACCTCAGGTTTGGTATTGGAATCCAATTTTATGCAAATGGGTAGCTAAAGATTGCCCGCAATGCGAAAAGCCAACCTATGATAAACCTATCACTTATTGTCCAGATGGGACACTACAGACTTGGGTTTGGGATCCGGTTATTTGTAAATGGGTAGCCAAGGATTGTCCGCCTTGTGATAAGCCCTTATTTAATCCACCTGATGATTCAAAATGTCCAGATGGGACACCAAAGTGGGTATGGGTTCCATCACTTTGCAGGTGGGTAGCCAAAGATTGTCCTCCTTGTGATCCTTCAACTGCTTCAAAACCGGATTGTCCACCGGGTAGGATTTGTTGTTACGAGTGGGATCAGCAAAATTGCAAGTGGATAATAGTTGATTGTCCGCCAAATAATCAATACAACCCGTGTAATTATAATGGTAATAATTTATTAAATTGTCCCTGTGTTGCGCCTGATGGAACAATTTTCTGGTGTCAGTAGAATAAAATTCAAATAAATGATATTAATTCGAACAAATATGTGTAAAAAGTATAAAAAATGGCTGTTGGTCACTCTGAACGAAGTGAAGAGTCTATTATAATGCAATCACTTATGTAATATGGATTCTTCGCCTTCGGCTCAGGATGACTGGTTTTTACACAGCATCAAACGGTGGGTTGCAAAACTCACCGTTTTTAATTTAAATAATTTCTGATTCAGCAGTGTTGGTAATTAATGAAATATTTTTTTGTGGGGAGACTTCTTTTTTTAGTGTTTTGAGCATTATTAAATGAGTTGTTACACCAACTGCTATTGCAAGAAGTAACAACTTAACCCAATATGTTTCAATTAAAAAGATTACAGAAAAGCTTATTCCAACCCATAGAAATGTAATTGAAACAATTTTTGAACTAATAGGCATACCCTTGTGTTCAACATAGTCCTTAATATATTTCCCAAGAATTTTATTATTCATTAACCAATTATAGTAATACTCAGAACTACGCATATAAAGAGAAGCGGCTAAAATCAGGAAGATAGTAGTGGGAAGAACGGGAACAAAAATTCCTATTACTCCAAGCAAAACCAGAAAGTTAGCTGTAATGATATAAATCCATTTCTTAGCCCGTTTTGATATCCTATTTAATATTTTATTCATTGAATTAATAAAAAAAAGTTAAATATAAGCAATTCTTCGCCATTCGAAATAATTTCTTTTCATTTGTTCAATGTGTCCAGTTATATGGTTTTCGTAGATATCAAGCCATTTATCCAAGCTCCAAACTGAGCCATCGGAGTGAATTACTTCATTTTTCCAAACATTTTCAGGGATTCTATCTAAAAGTTCATAAGTCATTTTTCTTAATAACCTAAATAACTCAACAGCATCATTAGTGCTTTGATTGTGGTAATCAAGATTTTCAGCCCATTTATCCTGATCATAGAAAACAATGGTTGAGCCGGGTTCGGCTATAATTTTTCTGCACCTTTGATAAGCATTAACCTCACTATCGGCTAAATGAATAATTATCTCGTGAATACTCCATTTGTTCTTATCAGGTTTATATTTCCAAACATCCTTAGGAATTTCTCTTAAAAGCTCAGTTACTTGTTCGTAAGCTTTGGAGTAATTTTTTAGTTTTCTTTCTCTTTCTTCATTTGTCATAATAAAACTCAGTATATATTATTAATTAATAAGCTAAAATAGGAGACAACCATTTTTCCATTTCCTCAAGGCTAAAACCTTTTCTCTTGCGATAATCCTGAACCTGATCTTTATCAATTTTTCCAACAGGGAAATATCGAGCTTCAGGATGTGCAAAATACAAGCCGCATACAGAGGCTGGAGGTATCATCATAAAATTTTCTGAAAGGGTTATACCTGTGTTTTTTTCAACTTCAAGCAAATCAAATAGTATCCTTTTTTCTGTATGGTCTGGCAGAGCTGGATAACCGGGGGCTGGTCTGATTCCTATGTATTTTTCTTTAATCAAGTCATCAACTTGCAAATTATCTTCAACGGAATAGCCCCAGTAATTTGTTCTTACTTCTTTATGCAGAAGCTCGGCAAAAGCTTCAGCAAGTCTGTCGGCAAGAATTTTGACCATAATTTTATTGTAATCATCATTTTCTAATCGGAATTTTTCAGCTAACTCTTCTGCACCAATTCCAGCAGTAACTGCAAAAGCACCAATGTAATCAACAACACCAGAATCAATAGGTGCAATATAATCAGCAAGACAAGCATTTGGTATAGAGTCTGTCTTAAGGGATTGTTGCCTCAAAAAATGAAGTTCTGTTAAAATTCCAGTCCTTTTTTCGTCCGTAAAAATTTGAACGTCATCACCAATCGAATTAGCAGGAAATAATCCTATGATGCCGTTAGCTTTTATAAGGTTTTCATCAATTATATAATCAAGTAATTTGTTGGCATCATCAAATAATTTTTTAGCTTCAGCACCAATTTTTGGATTTTTAAAAATTGCAGGATATTTTCCTTTTAATTCCCAAGTAATAAAAAATTCTGACCAATTAATATACTCTCTTAATTCTTTCAATGGGTAGTTTTCAAAAACTGTGACTCCCAATTTATTTGGTTTTTTTATTTGAGCTTGGTCGATGTCAAATTTAAATTTATTTTTTCTTGCTGATTCAATGCTAATTAATTTGTTTTCGGAGAGTCTTTTTTGGTGATTTTCTCTAATTTCCTGATATTCACTCTTTATTTGTTCAATGAATTCGGAGCTTTGTTCTTTGTTTAATAAGTTATTAACAACGGTAACACTTTTCGACGCATCTAAAACGTGCACAACTGGTTTTGAATAGGCAGGTGCTATCTTAACGGCAGTATGAACACGTGAAGTAGTAGCTCCCCCAATGAGTAAAGGAATATTTAAACCAGAATGCTCCATTTCTTTAGCTACGTGAACCATCTCATCAAGAGATGGTGTAATCAAACCGCTTAATCCCACAATATCAACATCGTTCTTTTTGGCTTCTTCAATAATTTTCGAAGCTGGAACCATTACACCAAGGTCAATAATTTCATAGTTATTACAAGCAAGAACAACCCCAACGATATTCTTACCAATATCGTGGACATCTCCTTTTACGGTTGCTAATAAAATTTTTCCGTTAGTAGTTGCTTGAGTGCCAGATTTTAAAGATTTCTCAATGAATGGCAAAAGATAAGCAACACATTTTTTCATAACTCTGGCGCTTTTTACAACCTGCGGTAGAAACATTTTTCCGCTACCAAATAAATCACCAACGACATTCATCCCGTCCATCAATGGACCTTCAATGATTTTAAGAGGTTCGGGATATTTTTCGAGTGCTTCTTGAGCATCTTGTTCAATAAATTCGGTTATTCCCTTGATAAGTGAATATTTAAGTCTTTCCTCAACAGAATGTGAGCGCCATTCTTCGGATAATATATGTTTATCTGTGCTTTTTTCCTTAATACTATCAGCAAAAGCAATTAACCTATCGGTAGCGTCTTTTCTACGATTGAAAATTACATCTTCAATCAATTCGAGAAGATCTTTAGGGATTTCTTCATATACTTCCAGCTGACCTGGATTAACAATACCCATATCAAGACCAGCTTGAATTGAGTGATATAAAAAGACTGAATGCATTGCTTCCCTTACTCTATCATTTCCTCGGAATGAAAATGAGATATTGCTAATGCCACCGCTGACAAGTGCTCCGGGAAGATTTTGTTTTATCCATTTTACAGCTTTAATGAAATTTATTGCATAATCATTATGCTCCTCTATGCCTGTGGCAATTGTAAGAACATTTGGGTCAAAGATTATATTATGGGGTTCAAAGCCCAATTCATCAACTAAAATTTTATAAGCTCTTTGGCAGATTTCGATTTTTCTTTCATAGCTAACCGCTTGACCCTCTTCATCAAAAGCCATTACAATTACAGCAGCACCGTATTGCTTAATTAACTGAGCCATTTCCTTGAATTTTTCTTCACCTTCCTTTAAAGAAATGGAGTTTACAATTCCCTTTCCTTGTAAACATTTCAAACCAGCTTCGAGAACGGTCCATTTTGATGAATCAATCATAACTGGAACTCTGGCAATGTCAGGTTCAGAGGCACAAAGGTTAAGGAAATTAACCATAGCTTCCTCTGAATTAAGCAGACCTTCGTCCATATTAACATCAATAATTTGAGCTCCATTTTGGATTTGATGAAGGGCTATTTCAAGTGCTTTTTCGTAATTACCTTCGAGTATCAATTTTGCAAATTTTCTTGAACCTGCGATATTTGTTCGCTCTCCAATATTAACAAAATTTGTATCTTCAGTAATTTTTAAGGATTCAAGACCACTTAGAACTAAGTATTTTTGGGGTTCTCTCGGTTTTCTTGGTTTGTATTTTTGTGATATTTCTGATATTAATTTAATATGATCCGGAGTTGTCCCGCAGCAACCGCCAACAATATTGAAGAGATTCTCTTTTGCAAATTCATCTAATACTTTTGCCATTGACTCCGGTGTTTTTTCATATTGACCAAATTCATTAGGAAAACCAGCATTGGGATAAAGACTTGTAAAACAGTGAGCTAAATCGGAGAGTTCCGAAATAAAAGGTCTCATCTGTTCTGGACCCAGAGCGCAATTTAATCCTACACTTAAAAGATTTGGTGTATGAGAAATGGAAGTCCAAAAAGCCGAGATTGTCTGTCCTGAAAGCAAACGTCCGCTTAAATCAACAATTGTCCCCGATATCATTACCGGAAGACTAACCTGATTTTTTTTGAAATACTCAAAAATTGCAAAAATGGCTGCCTTTGCATTAAGAGTATCAAAAATTGTTTCAATAAGAAGAATATCCGCACCACCATCAACAAGACCAGATATTTGTTCATAATAAGAATGATAAAAATCATCAAAGTATGCAGAGCGATAGCCGGGTTTATTTACATCGGGAGAAATTGAAGCAGTTTTATTTGTTGGTCCTATTGCACCAGCAACAAAGCGTGGTTTATCTGGATTTTTTAAATTAAATTCATTTGCGACTTCTTTTGCAATTTTAGCAGCATTGAAGTTTATTTCATAGACAAAGCTTTGAGTAATGTAATCAGATTGTGAAATTGAATTTGCATTGAAAGTGTTTGTTTCAATAATATCGGCACCAGCTGCCAGATATTGATAGTGGATGTTTTTAATTGCATCTGGTTGAGTGATGCAGAGTATGTCATTATTTCCTTTTAAATCTGAAGGAAAATCCCTGAATTTCGAGCCTCTGAAGTCGGATTCATTAAAGCCAAGTTTTTGAATCATAGTGCCCATAGCACCATCAAGAATCAATATTCTATGATTCAAAATTCGTGTTAAAAGCTCAAAATTTTCAGATTTAATCATTTTAATTACTATAATAAAACAAAGACATTACGAAGTTTAGCAAAATATTTTATTTTTGTTACAAAATTGATTAGAGATTGAAACCATCAAGGACATCAATTACACTTTGAATTCTACCAAAAGGAGCAGCAATTTGAATCCCTTGAATCATTCCAAGCATATCATTGAGTGTTTCACGAGCTATTTTTATGCCTTCAGCAAGGCTTTTTTCTTTTGAGTCCTGAACTTTCCTTAGTCTTTCCATCAAATTTTCTGGAACGTTGCAGCCCGGAACTTCATTATTCATAAATTCAGCATTTCTTATTGAAGTCAGAGGCCAGAGACCTGCAATAATAGGTATTTTGTAATGCTCTACTTTTTTAACAAAATTTTCAAATACATTGAGTTCAAAAACAGGTTGTGTTACTATATACTCTGCACCGGCATCAATCTTCCAGTCGAGTCTTTTGAGCTCTTCATCAAGGTTAATTGCTCCCGGATTTGCACCAACACCTATAAAAAAACCTGTTGGTTTTCCAATAGGATTTCCAGCAATATCAAGTCCGTGATTAAGTCTATTCAGAATATTAACTAAACCAATTGAATCAACATCAAACACTCCGGTTGCATCTGGGTAATTCCCTAATTTTGGTGGATCTCCAGTAATAGCTAATATATTTTTAATTCCAAGTGCATAAGCACCCAAAAGACCAGACTGAATTCCAATAACATTTCTATCCCTGCAAACATAGTGAAGGACAGTTTCTATGCCAACTTCTCTTTGAATTTGAATGGCAAGAGAGAGTGCTGACATTCTCGCACTTGCTCTTGGACCATCGGGAATATTTATTACATCAATGCCATAATAATACATTTCTCTTGCTTTTTCGATTTCTTTTTCTGCTGAAACACCGTGTGGAGCAAGAAGTTCAACAAATTTTACGAAATGTCTGTCTCGAATTCTTTTTGCTAACCTTGATTTTTTTTCAACGGGTATTACCTCAATATCCGGTAGATCGCTGACTTTTTCAATTTCAATTCTGGATCTTCTAAAATCTTTCAGTAAAGCGTTTAGAGAAGACCTCATAGCTTTAATGTGTTCAGGTCCAGTTCCACAACAGCCACCGATAATATTTGCACCAGCTTGGGCGAAGTGTTTTGCATATTCGCCAAAATATTCAGGTGATGCAAGATAGATATTTCTACCGTCAATATTTTTCGGTTTCCCTGCATTTGGCATCAGTGAAATCGGTAATTGAGTAAGCTTCCGGACTTTTTCAAGCCAGTTCAACATCACTTGAGGACCGACAGTGCAATTAACCCCAACAACATCAGCACCAAATGTTTCAATTTCTTTAATTAATCTTACAGGTTCAGCACCGGTTAATGTTGTTCCATCTTCATCAATAGTGATTTGAGCAATCACAGGTAAATCAGGGTATAATGATTTTACAGATTTAACTGCTTGAAGCAGTTCGTCGGGATAAACAAAAGTTTCAAAAATAATAATATCAACGCCACCTTCAACAAGGGGTATAATTTGTTCCTGAAAGAAAGCTCGAGCTTCTTCTCTTGCTATTGGACCAAGTGGTTCAATTTGAACTCCGAGAGGACCTATCGAACCAGCAACAAAAATTTCCTCTCCAGCAATCTCTCTGGCAATTTTAGCTCCTTGAAAATTAATTTCATATAGCTTGTCTGCTAAACCAAACTTTTGCAGCTTAAAACGATTTGCTCCAAAAGTATTTGTTTCAATAACGTCAGACCCGGCTTTTATATATTCTTCGTGGATTTTTCTAATTATTGTTGGATTTGAAATATTCAATTCATCATAACACTTATTGATGAAGAAACCTTTTTTGTAGATTTCGGTTCCCATTCCTCCATCAAAAAGCATCACCTTGCTTTCAAGCAGTTCAAGAAATTTTCTCTTTCTGTTCATAATAAAAATTTTAAATTAAATTCTGTAAATATTAAAATTTAAAATTATTTGTCAAAGTTAGATAAAAAATATTGTTAAAACTTAAGAAACATAGATATTATTATTTTATTTTGTTAACAACATTTGTTATTTTTAACAATATTTTATTATGCCAGAAGAATCAGGAATTTCTGACAACAAAAATTAAGCCCGGTGATGGAATTACTTTATTATTGCAAAGATTTAATCTTGAAATTAGTAGCTTCAACATTAATAAATTTAAAGAATTAAACCAAAAAAAGATATCAAGCAAAGAGGAACTTTTCTTACATCATATTTATAAATTGCCAATTTTAACTCTCGATTATGACCCGATAAATTTTGAATCTATGATAGAAAGTATCAGTAATGTCAGTCCTCAAAAAGTTTTAGATTTCAATAATAATCTTATTGAAAAAGGATTGATTAAAAAAGATTATAAATCAGGTAAAAAAATTTATATTCCCTTGAGTTTTTTAAAAAATCAAACAGTTAAAATTGATGATGAAAAGACTGAAGAGTTTAACACGGGGGAGGAATTAATATATGATTTAAAAGAGAAAAAAGGTGAATTCAAAATTTTCGGTGAAAAATATTCAAGACTCACAAAAAAATCTTCAACATTTAAAGGTTTTATTTTTTACTTGGTTAGTGGTCACGGTGGACCTGACCCGGGTGCGATTGGTTTCAAAGATGGTTATGAACTCCACGAAGACGAATATGCTTATGATGTAACACTCCGATTAGGGAGGAATTTAATCGAAAATGGTGCCAAAGTTTTTTTTCTTGTTTATGACAAAAATGATGGTATCCGTGATGAGAAATTTTTAACCACAAGTTCAAAAGAGATATTTTCAACTGGAGATACAATCTCTATTTATCAGAAGGAGAGATTAGCAAAAGGGTCTGACATAATTAATGCACTATATGAAAAGTATAAAAAAAATGCTAAAGAACAAATTTCAATTAATATTCATTTAGATTCAAGAGAAACCAAACAAAAAATTGATATTTTCTTTTATCATCAAGACAATGATAAAAAAGGAGAAAATATTGCTAACATACTTTTAACTACCATAAAAGATAAGTATGATAAAAATCAACCGGGGAGAGGTTACAAAGGGACTGTCAGTACGAGAAACCTGTTTATGTTGAAAAATACTATTCCTACAACACTCTATATTGAGCTTGGTAATATTCAAAACGAAAGAGATCAAATAAGATTTATTGAATACAATAATCGTCAGGCAATAGCAAACTGGCTTTTTGAAGGTCTAAAAAAATCCTTTTTTCAAAAAAAATGAAATGTTGATAAGATTTGTAATCAATTTGTTGTAAAAAATATGTTTTATTACATTTCTTTAATTGTTTTGTATATACTTAAATGTCTAATTTTGTAATGATTACAAAGTAAATATTTATTTTTTAAAGGTTAAATTATGAATATATTAGTATTGAACTGTGGAAGTTCATCGTTAAAATTTCAAATTATTGAAACAGACATTGATATGATTAAATCCGATAGCGATAAAATGTTAGCTAAAGGATTAATCGAAAGGGTAGGTAGCCAATCATTAATATCTTTTCAAGTTGTTGGAAAACCAGCATTTAAATCAGCTGAACCATTAAGAGATCACAAAATTGCCCTAATGTATGCAATAAAATGGATAACAAATCCAGAAACTGACATACCCGGAATAAAGGATATCAGTGATATTCATGCTATTGGTCATCGTTGTGTTCATGGTGCTGAAAGATTTAAAAAGGCTGTGAAAATAGACAATGATGTGATTGATGGAATTGAAGATTGCATACCATTAGCTCCTCTTCATAATCCAGCAAACTTGAAAGGAATTTACGCATCTCGTGATATTTTTGGTCCGTCGGTTCCTCAAGTTGCAATTTTTGACACAGCCTTTCACTCTACAATTCCTGAAACAACATATATGTATGCTATTCCTTATCAATTCTATAGAAGATTTAAGATAAGAAAATATGGTTTCCATGGAACATCCCATAGATATATTGCATATAGATATAGATTATTGAATAACTTAGAAAGAGAGCAAGTAAACATTATTTCACTTCACTTGGGAAATGGATGTTCTGCCTGTGCAATAAAAAATGGTTTTTCCATTGATACATCAATGGGATTAACACCATTAGATGGCTTAATGATGGGAACAAGGTGCGGCGATATAGACCCATCAGTCATCGAGTTTTTAGCCCATAATGAGGGAATTACAATTGATGAAGTATTTTCAGTCTTAAACAAGCGTTCAGGCTTATTAGGTATTTCAGGCTTAACAAATGATATGAGGGACTTATTAGAAGAAGAAAAAGAGCATAAAGACAGACGAGCAACTCTTGCAATAGATATGTTTTGTAGCCGCATAAGAAAATATATTGGTGCTTATATGGCCGCTATGAATGGAGTTGATGCTATATGCTTTACTGGTGGTATTGGTGAAAATTCTCCCGATATCAGAAGAAGAGCTATAAAAGGATTGGAATGGTTCGGTGTAGAACTTGATGAAGAACTTAACAATTTAGCTGTTCGTTCAAAAGAAATGTTAATCAGTTCTGAAAATAGTAAAATTAAAGTCTATGCTATTCCTACTAACGAAGAACTTTTAATAGCAAGAGATACTCTTAGAGTGGTAATTGATGCTCCAAGAATCTGGTAAATGATCTATTATTAACATAAATGGGAAATACAAATGAGTGCTTTCACAGATAGTATGAGAGAAAAAGCAAAAAGTAAAAATTATAAAGTTGCTTTTCCTGACGCAGAAGATATTAGAACTTTAAAGACAGCAGAATATTTATTAAAAGAAAAAATAGCCCAACCGGTTTTGGTGGGTAACTTTCAAAATATTAGCAAACTCGCTGAAGAGAATTCAATTAATTTGAGTGGTATTGAAATTTTGGATCCTAACCAATCCAATATGATCGAAAAGTATGCTGATATACTTTATGAAAAAAGAAAAGCTAAAGGAATGACATTGGAACAAGCTATTGAAACAGTTAAAAATCCACTTTATTATGCTGGCTTTTTACTGGAAACCGATGTTGTTAAAGTTGTTGTTGGCGGAAATGTCTCTTCCACTGGTGATGTAATAAGAGCAGCAATTTTCACAGTTGGAGTGGCTGAAGGAATATCAATAGTAAGTAGTTATTTTATTATGGTTCTTCCAGAAAGGATGTTGTGTTTTGCTGACTGTGCTGTAAATCCAGACCCAACTGATATCCAACTCGCTGATATTGCAATTACATCAGCAAGGAATTTCAAAGCTGTAACAGGCGAAGAACCGAAAATAGCAATGTTATCATTTTCAACAAAAGGAAGTGCAACACACCCGCATGTTGATAAGGTTATTCAAGCAACAAAATATGTTAAAGAAAAAGCACCTGACCTATTAGTAGATGGGGAAATGCAAGCCGATGCAGCTTTGATACCATCAATAGGAGAAAGAAAATGCAAGGGTTCACCAGTTGCGGGCAAGGCAAATGTTCTCATTTTTCCCGACCTTGATGCTGGAAACATTGGTTACAAATTAACTGAAAGACTTGCTGGTGCTGAAGCAGTTGGTCCAATAGTTCAAGGATTAAGAAAACCTTATTGTGATCTATCGAGAGGTTGTAGCGTTGATGATATGATAAATGTAGCTGCTATTTGTAGTTTAATGGCTTAAATAATATAGATTATGATGTTGTGTTAGTTAACCGGTCATACTGACCGATTTTATCTATATAATTTAAAGGAGTGTAAATGTCAAAAAATACAGTAATACTTAAAGGATTGATTTATCAATCTGCGCTAGAGTTTTTGTGGAATGAAGGTTTTGTTGGTATCCCTTATCAAGGGATCACTAATGCAACCGGTTCATGCGAAGCTGTCAGTAATGTTTTTACTCTAAAAGAAGAAACATTTCAAACACTTTCACAAACAGTTCAGCTTCATCTTGAAAGGGATATAATTCTTAATGGATTACCTCGAATGTTTTCAACTAATCGGTCATTCAGAAAAGATAACAGAAATTGGAGATCTGACGGACGTCATTTAAATGATTTTGAGCTACTTGAAACAGAAGCGTTAGATACTGACTTAAATTGGCTATTGAAGCATTGCACAGATTTGCTGAACTATATTTTCACGAATACTCTTCATATATCCTCAAAGTATGGTCTTCTTACACCTGAACAACATCATAATTTGTATATATATTATGAAAAAGGCTTCCAAGTAATTACATATACTGAAGCTATTGAAATCCTTCAAAAAGAATATTCACTAAATATTAATTGGGGTGATGATCTGAAGTCAGATCATGAGCAAATGCTTGTAAAATATTTCGACAGTAATTTAATGATTACTCACTATCCTGAATTGATAAAGTTTTTCAATATGAAATTGACTAGGGATTGCGATCCAGCTAGACAGACTTGTGAGTGCGTTGATGTAATTTTAAAGCACTCAGGTGAGTCAATTGGTGGATCTGTTCGTGAGTATGATTATGATATTCTTCGAAAAAGACTTTACGAAGGTTCAATGATCAAACAATTGAGAGAACTGAAAATATTACACGATAACAAGCCTGATGAAATTACTGATATGTTTGAAGAATATCTTGACTTATTTAAAAATAATCCCGTTGAAAGATCAGGAATGGGTTTAGGTTTTGGCAGAGTAACTCAATTCATTCTTGGTTCAGAAGAAATTATTCCATTTTAGCAATATATAGGTAAATTTATGGCATTAATTCTTGATGGCAGTGGTTTAACAACTGAAAAGTTGGAGCTTATTGCAAGAAAAAAAGAAAAAGTAGAATTGTCTAATGAAGCTCTGGAAAGAATAAAAAAATGTAGAATTATGCTTGAAGAAAAGCTTCAGGCAAAAGAAATTATGTATGGAACAAACACAGGAATAGGTGAATTTTCTGAAATTGTTTTGTCCGATGAGCAAGTAAAAAATTTTCAGAGGTATTTGATATATAATCATTCAGCTGGAATTGGAGAACCTGTTCCAGTAGAGTTTGTTCGAGCGGCTATTGCCTCAAGAATTAATGTCCATTCTCACGGTAACTCTGGTTGTCGTCCAGAAATAACCCTTACTTTAGTAGAAATGTTGAACAAGGATGTTATACCAGTTGTATGCCAAAAAGGTTCAGTTGGAGCTTGTGGTGATTTAGCACCTATGTCACAGATTGCACTTCTAATGATGGGAGAGGGAGAAGCTTATTACAATGGTGAAAGATTGCCCGGCAGAGTTGCTTTCGAAAAAGCTGGTATAAAAATACCGGGTCTTGAAGCAAGAGATGGTTTAGCTGTGATTAATGGTTCAAATTTGTTGACAGCAATTAGTGCACTTCACATAAACGATTTCAAACGTGTTATTAAACAAGCAGAAATAGCAGCTGCAATGACTCTCGAAGCACTACTTGCAAATATGAAACCATATGATATTAGATTACACAAACTAAGAGGCTTCAATGGTGCAATAAAAAGTTCAGCAGCAATTAAAAAGTGCATAGAAGGTAGTGATTTGTTAACTGGTAAGGTGAAAACAAAAGTTCAGGATGCTTATTCGATGAGATCAACTCCACAAGTGATTGGAGCCGCAAGAGATGCTATAGAATTTGCTAAAAGTCAAGTCGAAATAGAGTTGAACGGTGTAGGTGATAATCCTATTTTTATTCCTGAGGATAAGCTCACGCTTACAGGTGCAAATTTCCAAGGAACACCAGTCAGTCTTCCTATGGATTTAGCTGGAGCTTCAATAACTATGATTTGCGTCCTATCTGAAAGAAGGCTTAATAGGTTGTTAAATCCGGCTTTAAGTCAGGGCCTTCCGGCTTTTTTAACTAAAGAACCCGGATTTTATTCTGGACTAATGCTAAGCCAATATACAGCTGACTCTTTAATAGTAGAGCAAAGAATTCTTTCTGCACCTGCATCTATTCAATCAATCCCGGCTGCAGCCGATCAGGAAGATTTTGTATCAATGGGTATGAATACAGCACTTAAAAATCAGCAAATATTGGATAATGCTTACGGCATTCTTGGAATAGAATTTATGGCTGCTGCTCAGGCACTTGATTTTAGAAATTTCAATAATGGTTTAGGGGTTCAAACTGCGAGAAATACTATTAGGAAATACGTGGAATTTCTTGATGTTGATAGACCTCTTTATCCAGATCATAATAAAATGAAGGAATTAGTTAAATCTAATGAAATTTTAATCAATGTTGAAGAAAAAATTGGCTCATTAGATTAGGATTAAATTGAAGAGGTTAAAATGGAAATTAAAAATTTAAATTATTTTATTGAAAAAGCTAAGAATACAAAGAAAAAGAAATTAGTTGTTGCTGCAGCTGAGGATGAACCAGTTCTTTCAGCAATATCTGAAGCTACAAAAGAAAATATTATTGAACCAATTTTAGTTGGAAATGTTAAGAAAATTGAAAATATTGCATCTGAGCTTAATTTTTCACTTAAAGGTATAGAGATTATTAATGAAGAAAATCCAGCAATATCTTGTAGGATTGCTGTTAATTTAATTCGAGAAGATAAAGCACAAATTTTGATGAAAGGCTTGGTAGGAACCGCTGATTATCTTAGGGCAATACTTGACAAAGAAAATGGTTTGAGGAAGGGTGATTTACTAAGTCACATTGGTTTTTTTGAATTGAAGAGCTATCATAAAATACTTGCTTTGACTGACGCTGCCCAGAATATTGCACCAAGCTTGGAAGAAAAAGTATCTATTATCAACAATTCTGTAGATTTTCTTCGCCGCCTTGGAATTGAAAAGCCTAAGGTTGCCTGTGTTGCGGCAGTAGAAACTGTTACAACAAAAATGCAAGCAACAGTTGATGCTGCATTACTTAGTATTATGAACCGTAGGAATCAGATTAAAGGGTGTATAATTGATGGACCACTTGGTTTTGATAATGCAATATCTGCTGAAGCCGCCCATCACAAAGGTATAATAAGTGAGGTTGCAGGTGATGTAGATTTAATTCTTACTCCTGACATACAATCTGGCAATGTTTTGTATAAATCTTTCACTTATATGGCAGGTGGAACAGTAGCAGCGGTAATTCTTGGTGCAACTGTCCCTGTTATTTTAACTTCCAGAGCTGACACTGATAGAAGCAAACTTACATCTATTGCTTTAGCTGCTTGTTATTGATATTTTTTATGGGAAAGTATGAGAATATTAGCGATTAATCCGGGTTCAACATCAACTAAAATAGCTGTATTTAATAATGTTGATGATATCTTTACAGAAACTCTAAGACATAGCGTTGAAGAGTTAGCTGAATTTCCAAGAATTATTGACCAATACGAATTCAGAAAAAGAATAATAATTAATTCATTAGAAAATGCATCAATACAACTTAACAGTTTAGATGCTATCGTTGGACGAGGTGGGCTAATCAAACCTATTCCGGGTGGTGTTTATCGTGTCAATGATTTAATGATTGAGGATATTCGAAAAGAACTTCTCGGAGAGCACGCTTCCAATCTGGGAGCAATATTAGCAAAAGAATTAGCCGAAGAATCAGGCAAGAAAATAGGCGCATATATCGTTGATCCGGTAGTGGTTGACGAAATGGAAGAACTTGCCAGATTTTCTGGTCACCCTGAATTACCACGAATTAGTATTTTTCATGCTTTAAATCAAAAAGCTGTTGCAAGGCGTCACGCAAGAGAAAAGAAAATTGATTATAACAGGCTTAGTTTAATTGTTGTTCACCTTGGTGGTGGTATCACAGTAGGAGTTCATAAAAATGGAAAGGTGATTGACGTTAATAATGGACTTGATGGGGATGGTCCTTTTTCTGCTGAAAGGACAGGTAGCTTACCAGTTGGAGCTTTAGTTAGATTATGTTTTTCAGGTAAGTATCAGATTAATGAAATTAAAAAGATGATAACAGGAAGAGGAGGCTTAGTTGCTTATTTGAACACTAACAATGCTTTTGAAATTGAGGCTAGAATAAAATCTGGAGACAAATATGCGGAAACAGTTTATCAAGCTATGGCTTATCAAATATCTAAAGAAATAGGGGCTTGCGCAACAGTTTTAAATGGTGATGTTGATGCTATTCTTATTACGGGTGGGCTCGCAAATTCTGAAATTCTGGTTAGATGGATTAAGCAAAGAACAAGTTTTATTGCACCGATATTTGTTTACCCCGGTGAGGACGAAATGAAAGCTCTGGCTGAAGGTGTTTACTATGCCCTTACAGGCGAAATTCCTATAAAAGAATATAATTAGTTTAAAATGAATTTATATAAAAAAATTGAATCATATTTAAAATTTCAGTTTTCAGATAATCAATTAATATACTTAGATAAAAAAAAAGGTATAGAGTCAAAAATTAAAATCATAGAAAATCAAGATGCCAAAATTACCAGTGAAGTTGAAACAATTATTGGTGAGTTAAATAATCAAATACTTCTTTCTTCTAATGATCTATTCACTACAGAGCCGGACTGGGTCAGATCAAATAATTTAGATGATTTATATCATAATATCAAAGATTGCCAAAAGTGCCCATTAGGTCTTACAAGAAAAAATTTCGTTTTTGGTAGCGGTAATCCTAAAGCTGACATAATGTTTATCGGAGAGGCTCCCGGAGCTGATGAAGACGAGCAAGGGCTTCCTTTTGTGGGTAAAGCAGGACAGCTACTAACAAAGATTATTGAGTCAATAAATTTAAAAAGAGATGAAGTTTATATATGTAATATTCTCAAATGCAGACCTCCAAATAATAGAAGACCTCTAATTAGCGAAACTGATGAATGTGAACCTTATTTACACAAACAGATTGAATTAATTAAACCTAAATTCATAATTGCCTTAGGTTTGACATCTGCTGAGACGCTTTTGAAAAAAAAGGTAAAAATGGCCGAGATTGAAGGGAAATTGATTGAATATTTAGGCACTAAAATGCTTGTAACTTATCATCCTGCAGCACTTCTCAGAAATCCTGAATGGAAAAGAAATGTATGGGAGGTAATGAAGAAATTAAGAAGCCTTTATGATGATTATCTTAAAAACATTTCAAATTCTTGATTAAATTGCAAATTCTTTAATTACATTTTTTAATTTTAACCAAAAATTAAATTTATGAATATTGCTGTTTTGATGGGTGGTATATCACCTGAAAGGAACGTTTCAATAAACGGAGGGTTATCAGTTGCGAAGGCTCTTAAAGAAAAGGGGCATAATGTTATAGCTATTGATCCAGCTCTTGGGAAAAATGGAAAAATAAATAATTTCGAGCTGATTAATATGACTGTTTTTCCTGATATTGAAGAATTGATGAAATTCGATACAAAAAAATATATTGAATGTGTTAATTCTGAGTTGTTTGATGACATAGATATTGCTTTTATAGTATTGCACGGAATCAATGGCGAAGATGGCAAAATACAAGCTTTACTCGAATTAAGAGGAATACCCTATACAGGTTCTGGTATAAAAGCAAGCTCAGTTGCTATTGATAAATTATCATCAAAAATGTTATTTTTGGCTGCAGGAATATCAACACCTGCTTGGTCTGTGATAAGGAAAAAAGATTATGATAATTATGAATTATTCGAAGAAATTAGGAGTGAACTTGGATATAAATTGGTCATAAAACCAAATAATCAGGGCTCAACTGTAGGTATTACAATTGTCAATGATGGTAATTTAGATGATATACATCAGGGAATATTAACAGCAGCAAAATATTCTGATGTGATTTTAGTCGAGCAATATATCGAAGGGCGAGAAATAACAGTGGGTGTGTTGAATGGAGAAGCTCTTCCTGTGATTGAAATTATTCCATCGGAGGGCTTTTATGATTATAATCATAAATATTCAAAAGGAAAGACACAATATATCTGTCCAGCCGAATTAAGTGAGGACATTGAAGAATTCACTCAAAGTTTGGCTGTATCTGCCTACAACGTACTTGATTGCAAAGGAGTTGCCCGTGCTGATTTTAGATTATCAGAAGAAGGGCAGCCTTTCCTTTTGGAATTGAATACTATTCCGGGGTTTACCGAGACCTCATTGGTTCCAATGGCAGCAAAAGAAGTTGAACTTGATTTTGCAGATTTGTGTGAGGAGTTAGTCAATTTAGCTTTAAATAAAAATTCAGAAAAAGAAGAAGATGAGTAAAAAATTAGAAATATGCGGAATAGGTAACGGTTTGATTGACTTGCAATATGAGGTTACCGATAAGGATTTAGAGAAACTAAATCTAAAAAAATCTCAAATGAAAATTGTTTCAGAAGCTGAACAAAAGCAGTTATTAGAATATTTAAAAGATAAAACCTGCCATATTTCAAGCGGTGGTTCAGCTGCCAATACTTTAATTGCTTTCTCGAAATTCGGAGGTGTTGCTGGATACAAAACAGTTCTCGGAAAAGATGAATTTGGTGATTTTTATTCAAAGGAATTCAAAGAAATTGGTATTGAACTTAGTGCAAATTTTATTGATGAATATCCTACTGGAACTTGTGTTGTCTTGATTACACCCGATTCCGAAAGAACTATGAATACTTGTTTAGGAGCTACAGGTCAATTTAATGCTAACCATATTGATGAGAATTTAATAATTCGCTCTAATTGGCTTTATACAGAAGGTTATAAATTATCATCAGAAAAAAGTGCCGAGGCAGTTATTAAATCTATCGAAATCGCTAAAAAAAATTATGTAAAAGTGGCAGTTACTTTTTCTGATGTCTTTATAACTGAAAATTTCCGCTCTGTTCTTGAATTAATTGTAAAAAAATCCGATTTTATATTTTGCAACGAACAAGAAGCAATCTCATTTACTCAAACTTCTAATATTGATGAAGCAGTCCAAGAATTAAAAAGATTTGTGCCAAATTTTGCTGTTACACTTGGTAGTAAGGGGTCTTTAATTTATTGGAATAATAATATCATAAAAATTCCTGCAATCGAAGTTAAAGCTATAGACACAACTGGAGCTGGAGATATGTTTGCCGCTGGCATTCTTTATGGTATTGTTAAGGGCTTAGATATTGAAAAAGCAGGTAAATTAGCTGCATATTCTGCCGGAAAAGTTGTTTCTCAGTTTGGAGCAAGATTGAATGAAGATCATATCGAAATTAAAAATATGATAATTAATTCCTAATATAAATAAAATGATAAAGAAAATTCTGATATTATTCATAGTTAGTATTACTTTATTTTCATCAGAGTTCTTGTTAGCACAATCAGGAATGAAATTTTCTGAGTTTAAGAAAAAATTAAGTTCCTATTTTGATGATGAATTAATAAATGATGTTGAAAAACTTATGCCTCAGGGGAGTTCATACAATATTTGGGGTTGGGATGTAGGTGATTTTTCAAATGATGGACATAATGACGTTGCTTTTGCAGTAAGAATTTCTGGAGAAAAAAGAAAGATTGTTCAAGTCTTTTTATTTGTTGATATTGATGGATTTTTAATTAATGTTGGAACTTATCCATATAGTTTTGTAGAGATACCACTTGAAGTTGGAATTGTCATCCGTGATAATTCTTGTTATATAACCAAGAAAAATGAACAATACAATTGGGAAATTATTGGATACCAATATCGAGATGGTAATTTAATTTTAAGGGACAGTTATAGCACTAAAAGAATTTTTAATTATACTTATGAAAATTCAATTGATTATGTCAATTTAACAGGTAAGAAAAGATTTATTGTTACAAGCAATAATAAAGAAGAATTTATAGCTAAATATCAAATAATCCCCTCATATCCCCGAGGACGTCAAGTTTATAAAGGCTTTTCAAACGAAATATTGGTTGATAGAGTGGAAAATGTTGGAGTTGGAGCCTATTATTGGAATGGTCCGAGCGATGCTTCATTTACAGCTAAATCAGCGTATGATAATGATAATCTATACGTGACTGTCAAGGTGTTTGACGATCTTTTTGTTTCTTCTAATTGTTCCAATTGTTATTCCGATAACTTAGAAATATGGTTTGATATGAATGTATACCAGCAAAATCAATCAAGATTTTTTAAGGTTTTGGATAAAAAAGTTGATTTTGTAAATAAAACTGATAAAGGGATATATTCCATAAAAATATATCCGGGAGATTTTACTGAAACCAAACCATACGTGAAAGAAGTCAGTTCTACTGATGATATGGATAGTTATCAAAAAGAAGCTGTAAAAAAGATAAGGGTTTCCGCTTCTGTTTATGATAAATATTATGTGATTAAATTTAAAGTTCCGTGGTTACTATTTGGTTTTGACAAGGTTCCAATTGATGAAAATAAATTAACAGAATTAGGTATTACGATTATTTATAATGATATAGATAATGAATTCAGACCTGAAGAATTATCCCAAATAGCCTCATCCGAAAATTTTATAAATACAAATCCATCAACATATAGCTCTTTAGTTTTGATTCCTGACGAAATGTGGTTTGGTGAATCAAAAAATATATTTGTTGAGGATATAATGAAAAATTTGATTGATTCAGGTTTTTAATTAAAATTGGGGTTTCATCATTAAAAAATGAAACCCCAATAATTGACGAAATAAAAATATTATCTCTTATCGGGCAGGTAAATCAATTTATACATTTCATTCCTGCTTTTTGTTCTAAGTGTGCAGAAATAAACACCAGCTGATAAATTCTCTTGCTCAAATGAGAAGGTATTTAAGCCTGCATTCAGAATTCCATCCTTTAAGACTAATATTTCTTTACCGGTCATATCACTTATTGATACTTTTCCGAATTCCTCCTCTTCGAGATTAAATGAAATCAAAGTTTTCACTCCAAATGGATTTGGGAAAGCTGTTAATTCAGAGCTATTATTGATTTGATTTAAATCTTCCAAAGTAAATACATAGTCGTAAGGTTCAGAAACAGGAAGTTTTGGAACAATTCCAGCTTCGTCTAATAACTTATAATATTGAAACATAGAATTACTACCAAAGACTATTTTATTTGCATAAATTCCACCAAAAAGTCTTGTGGAGTTAATAATAGTAACTTCTGTGTTTGGTGCTATTATTACTGCTTCGATAATAGCATTATCAAAACTGATTTTATTAAGATTCAGGTTACTACTTCCTTTATGTCTGAAAATTGAATTTCCAATTAGTCCATTTAATGTTAAGAACCTTGTAAATCTCGTATTGTTAGTATTGAAATTAATAACATTAACATTAATAGAGCCTTGCGTATTATTATAATTCTGGTCGAAATAAAGAATTATATTATTTGCAAGAAAATTAAGTGTATTAATGCGATATGTTCCGGGGGAGAATATTACTCTGGAATTGAGATTCAAATCAATTCTGTTGTAATTTCCGGGTCTCAAATAGACCGTTGTTCTAGCGGGAACTATAACGTTGGTTGATGAACTAACTTGAGAAAAATTTGCAGTTGGAAATTCTGGCAAAGGAATACAATCTGAGTTATCAGAATATCCTCCATAGGTAATCAAATTCGAATAATCATCGAGGTATAAGTTACCTGCAATCATAGCATTATCAACATAAATATTAGAATAATCAATGTATAAATGCTCATTGGATATAATATCACCTCTAATCGTATTGCTTCCATCATTTATTGAAGTGGCACGGAATTCCATCCTACCTCCAGAAACTACGGTACCCTCACAAAGTGCAAAAGGTGGGACAAATTTTACGTTAGTTCTTCCATAAAGAGTTAAATCATCATAATTATTAATAACAACAGCTCCCATATTTGTATCAACTACTAATGGGTAATTTCCAGCTAATTCAGGGTATAATTCATCAACTAAGCAGGGTTGTTTTCCGTCCCAAACATGCCTTCCAAGCGGTGATGTTCCTTCTGCAGTAGCAATGCTTACATATCGGACTTCCTCGAAGCAACCATTATCATCAATATTAGGAACAGCCGGCAGAACATCAACGTAGATATCAAAAACTCGATATTCTCCGGAATCAAGAACAGTGTTTTCAGGTAATGATTTACATCTTCTGCACCATCATAGTTTGGATTTACATCGGATTCCCAGCCGGTTAAAGAGTGAATATACCAGTCTCTTGCGCCTTCGAAAATATTTGCTAAGTTGTAGTAAAAACCGACATCGTGTAATGGAACATTTCCAGTATTCTCAAGAATAAATCTAAAACCAGCTCTTCGATATCCATTCCCAATATTATATAATTTTAATAGATGCATTCTTTTAATTTCAAGTTTTGGTTTTTCAGGGATTAAAACAAACGGATCGTCTTCGAATCCTTCGATATTAAAGGCATTGTTATTAAAGTTGTAATTTTTATCATCTATTGGTGGGGGAGTGTTAACTAAAATTTTAGCAAAAGTCTTTTCGTAAGCGGTAAAATCGAAAACACCACTTAAAGATATTTGTAAAACTGCAACATAAAGAGATTGCCAATCGGTTTGATTAACTCTTGAATTTAAAACACCACCTACTCGGAATCCGGGATTAGCAGGTATAGGATCATTCTGATCATCTGGAATTATAACTTTTAACGAATTTCCGGATTTTACATTAGCTATAGAGTCATATTTCCAAGAGCCAACTATTGATTGAGTAACGATATCCCATTCTGCAAAATACATTTTACGACCTAAAACAATAGTCGTTGAATCCATTATTTCGAAATTGTAATCGGCAGATTGCTCAATTGAATAAGTAGGTGAAATATCTCCAATATCAAGTGAAAAAGGTCCTATTGTAATTGATGTAGCTAATTCTATTTCTTTATCCTCTCCACCTGATGTATATTTGAGCGGTGGAAGGAAATAATCTAAAAGTGAAACCAAATCTAATTGAACTCCTAAAATTTCTTTTGGATAACTGAAACGTCTAAGTTTATTTCCTCCTTCAAGTGTTTGATATTTTAAATTTTCAGGGGTTGGATTGGAAACGAAGAAATAAAATTCAGGGGTTTCAGGAATATTGAAACTCATAATAATTTTGCTGGGATCGTTATTATCTCTTTCGAGATCTATATAATCATTTTCGCATAATTGCTGCCATATACCTTGTTGCCAATCATACTCAGATGTAACACAATCAAACAAATCGTCACAAAGTTCATTGCTACCTAAAAGTTGATTTAACATATCGTCATTCATTTCAAAGACTTTCGGGCAAAGAGTAACAATTGGAAATTTTACCGGTTTTATATTGAAAGCACTAAATATGCTATACCAATATTCTATTGTTGGTGAACATATTGCAGGTGGGAAACAAATATTTTTCCAACAAACCCTCCATGGATCTGACCATGTTGGACACCAATATGGAATATC
Organism: Candidatus Kapaibacterium sp.; assembly: GCA_026418625.1. GTDB lineage: Bacteria > Bacteroidota > Ignavibacteria > Kapaibacteriales > UBA2268 > CALHRB01. The sequence goes on along the minus strand of JAOABA010000033.1, from coordinate 4,319 downwards.
AATACAAGGACCTTGTGGTGTGCAGAATTTAAAGCTTCCACCGATTTTCAAATCTTTGATTGTTCCACTGAGTTGAGTCTCGTAAAAAGGTGGATCAACAACAAAAGCATTTTCGTCTAATAATCCAACATTTTTTATAGTTTTGATTTCGATGGTATCTCCGCAACCAAAGCTCTTAGGTTTTGGATATTCTATTGTATAGCTGATAGGATAATCCACATTTACTTTAGTAGCTTCAGTTTGGTTAAATTTCATACATATACCAGCATCGATCCTTAATCCAAATGACATTTGCAAAGGTGCATATCCCCACCAGTCAATAACCGTAGCTCCTATATTAGCTAACCAACTTGGGAAATACTCATTGAATAAGTTTTTAATGAAACTGGCAGCTATGTTTTGTATGAAATTTGAAGGGCTATTTGCATCGATTGATTTTGTAATGCATCTATCTGATGTATTTGATGCACTAAGAGATGTATCAAGGCTATACCTTAAATCAAAAATTTTAACTAAATTATTCGTATCAGGTGTTGAGAATACGATTTCGGCTCCGTAAGATGTGCCAAAGCTATTGGTAGCATAAGCTCTAAGGTAATATATAGTTTTTGCTGTTAAACCAGAAATGAAGCTTGAGTATGCATTGTTACCTGTGCCATTGTTAGTAATGTTATCAGTAATATCTGGATTTGGGCTTGTTGACCAGCATACGCCTTTTTGCGTTATTGGATATCCGCCATCACTTACTATGACGCCGCCTGAAATGGCTGATTCCATCTCTATTGAACTCATTGGTTTCGTTAGAACTGTTGGTGCTCCACGAACTACAAGATTGCAATCGTCAGTGATTAAAATTAATCTGATTGTATCTTGTTGATCTTCTTCAGAATTATCTGCGTAGTTAATTAAATTTCTATTATAAATATGACAAGAATAAATTCCAGCATCACTAAAATCAAGATTATTTATAGTTAATGTACTTGATATAGAGTCATCAGTCCTAATCGGATATCCATTTTTAAGGAAAATATACAAATTATCAGGTTCATCATCAACATATACATTGAGTGTGAATGTTTCACCAACATTTTTATTACCATCACAAACTATAGGTATTGTATGCTGCGGAGAAAATAAAAAGGTCCGTGAATATATTGTTGTGTCAAGTTCACCATCAGAGTCGCTGTCATCAATGATAAAATAATCATCTTCATATTCAAGATTTGGTATTATGTCTGCGAATGTTAAGAAATTGTTTCTGACATCGAAGGTTTGTAAAGAGTCGAACATCCCAGAGTAATCAGGTAAATCAACTAACAGGTTGTTAGCTACATAGAAAACTCTAAGATCAGATAGACCGCTTAAATCAGAAGGAAGAGCATCAAGAGTGTTTTTGTTAAGAGCAAGCACCTGTAGTTTTGTTAAATTATTAAGCTCATCTGGAACAAGGCTGAAATTGTTGCTATCAAGATCTAAAGTTACTAGATTAGTGAGATATCCAATTTCAGGAGGTATATCTCCAGAAAAATTATTATTTTTCAAAATTAAGTGAATAAGGTTGGGTAAATTTCCTAATTCAGGAGGTATTTCTCCAGAAAAATTATTATGCCCAAGATTTAATTCTTCTAAACTAAATAAAAATTCAATTGTGGGTGGAATCGTTCCACTCATAGTATTATTAGATAAAGTTAATACTTTTAGGTTGAACAAAGATTCATCCCAAAAATCTGGTAAATTGCCACTTATATTATTTTTATCAAGTCTTAATTCAATTAATTCATAGCAGTATAATAAACTATCAGGGAAAGAACCATCTAAATTATTATTCATTAAATAAAGATATTTTAATGAATCAATTTGGGACAAAGTTCCGGGAATATTACCAGTAAAAGAATTTGAACATAAATTCAATGTATGGACGAATTCTAAATTACCAAGTGAATACGGGATGTTTCCTGAAAAATTGTTATTACCTAAGTTAAGTTCTCTTAAGTTTGCTAAATAATCTATTTCGAAAGGAATTGAACCAGAAAAGTTACAATTACTAACATTTAAAATTCTTAAATTTGGGTTATTCAAAGCATAAAGAAGTATATCTCCATCTAAGTTCTCATTATTGGAAAGAGTTAATTCTTCAAGATTTGTCAAAGAACTAAAAGATGTTGGAACTGTTCCTCCTAACGAATCGTTATCGAGTTTTAAAATTCTTAAATTAGATAGATCTCCAAATGTTGATGGGATACTATTAGAAGAACTAAATGGATTATTTTGAAGTTCTAAACGTTGAAGGTTAAAAAGATTACCAATTTCAGGTGGAATTACACCTGTGATTTTGTTATTGTCAAGTAAAAGAATTACTAAGTTACTTAAATTATCTATACCAGATGGAATTTCTCCTTCGATCCTGTTTTTAGAGAGAATAAGGACCTGAAGATTTGTTAAATTCAGCAGCTCACTTGGAATTGCACCATCAAGATATAGATTTCCAAAATCCAAAAATTCCAACATAGAGCAACTGCCAATGCTGGGAGGTATATTTCCGCTGAATTCATTGTTTTTGAGTATCAGATATTTAAGGTTTGTTAAAGCATCAAATTTATCCGGTAAAACTCCATCCAAAAAATTATAACTCAAATCAAGTAATTCAATATTAGTTAAATTCTCAATGTCGTCGGAAATATTACCAGTTAGGGAGTTATTTTCCAAAATTAATTTTTCAAGATTACTAAGGCTCCAAATACCATCTGGAATAAAGCCTACTAAACCGCAAGAAGCAAGGTTTAGCTCTTCAAGATTTGTTAAATTACCAATTCGATCAGGTATCGTTGATAACATTAAATTAGAATTATTGCTTAAGTCAAGAACTTTCAGTTCAGTGAGGCTATCAATTTGTCCGGGGATAAATCCCATAAGATTATTGTTTGGGAGTTCTACTTTAGTCACGTGGTTGTTTACGACAGTAACGCCATACCAAGTTGAAACATCTGCGGCTGTTTTCCAATTGGTTTTTGTTGTCCAAAAATCACCCAAAGTAAAGTCATAAAGATCAATTAATGCATTTCGCTCAGACTCTGGAACATCTGAATAGGAATTTGTGACAATAAAGAAAAGAAGAAGGGTAAAAAAATAAAGTATCTTCATAAAAAAACCTTTTATGTATGAAAAATAGAATATATTTTCTTAGTTAAACTTTTATAAATTACTCCACTTTTTAATATTTATACTTAAATTAAATTTTATAATTTATAATAAAAATATTTCTATTATTTCATACATAGTTGATGAAAAATAAATAAAAATAGTCTAAAATCCAAATTTTTTTAAAGTGGGATTACTAATAAATATTAAGATGGATTGCTATCATTATTAGACTTAATATCAAGAATTTTGAGCTCTGCTTTATTAAGAATATTTCTTAGGTCGTTAATTAAATTTGTCCCCTCTTCGAAAAGTAAGAGCTGTGCTTCGAGTGGCTCAGTATCTTCATCTAAAATTCTAACAATTTCTTCTAATCTTTTTATCTTTTCTTCAAAGCTTTTATTTTCTTTTTTTGCCATAATGTCCTCATAAGTAATTTTTTTTTGGTTTTACTTTTAGAATGTGAGCGTTAGCTGTTTCATTTTTTCTTAAAATATCTATTTCAATATAATTTCCTAATGTTTCATCTACAGAAATTGTATGGTTTTTATTCTTTAATAAAGCAAATCCTTTGTTGAGTGGCTGTAAAGGATGCAATGATTTTAGCAAAGTATTTAAATATTCTGTTTTATCTTTAATTTTTTTTAAATGCTTAATTATATCGGCGTTTAATCTTGTTTGATAATCATCAACAATTTGAATAAGCTTCGAAATTTTATCTGGAAACCTTTTAAAACCCGAAACACTTGCATAATTATCAATAAGTGATTTTCTTTGCTGAATATTGAATGAAATTGAATTTGACAAAGCATTTAAATTTTCATTTAATATTTGGTTAAGTCTGTCAATAGTAATTTGAGTAACAAGCTCGGCTGAAGCAGTAGGTGTTGCGGCACGAAAATCGGCGACAAAGTCAGCAATTGTGAAATCAGTTTCGTGACCAACGGCTGATATAATTGGTGTTTTGGAATTAAAAATTGCTTCAGCAACAATTTCTGTATTATACGACCATAGATCTTCGATTGAACCACCTCCACGACCAATAATAATAACATCAAGTCCTAATTTATCCAATTCTTCGATAGCTTTTGCTATCTCTTCAGCTGAACCATCCCCTTGAACCAATGTGGGCCTAACATAAATTGGGCATAAAGGTAATCTTCGGTTAATTGTAGTAATAA
>JAOABA010000015.1 GCA_026418625.1 Candidatus Kapaibacterium sp. | reverse complement strand
TTTTTATAAGAATACCTCTATGCTTTTATGAAAACGACCAACAAGAAAATGATTTTCTTTTCTGCGATGAATCTTGGTGTCTGGAACATTGGACTGTATGTGATTTAGGTGGGGGTAATTTTGAATGGAATTTATTATCCAAAACCAAAATAGGCAATCCTTTTCCGCAATGCTTAAATAATGTGTATAGTGAACAATTACCGCCCGGAACTTGCTTTAAGGTTGAAGATTGTCAATAATTTAAGAAAGGGGTAAGCATTTTGCTGCCCCTTAGTTTTTTTTTCACAAATTTCTACATAATTTTGATATAAATTATAAAAAGGTATTTTATGATTAAAAAATTTTTTTTACTAAATATTTTTATTTTAAATTTCTTGGTATTAAATAGTGTTCAGGCTTACTGGGAAAAAATTAATAATGGTTTAAGCGATACAATACCTAAAAATAATTGGGAAGATTTATTATTACAAGATTTTTTGGTTTATAAAGATGCTTTATATTTATCAAATAAATTTTATGGAATATATAAGTCAACGGATAATGGTGATAACTGGATAAAAAAAAACAAAGGTTTAATAGGTGATACCATTTTTCCATTTCCTCAATTAGCATATAATAAAAATTATTTATTTGTGTCAGTTAAAAAAAGCTATTCTACATATCTTGACAAATCAACAGGAAAATATATATCTGATTCATCTGGTTATAGTGGCATTTACTATTCTTCTGATGGTGGTGAAAATTGGATTTCTGTCAGTAGAAATGGATTAGTTGATTCTAATCATATCTCTGCTTTAGCTGCAAGTGATAATTTATTAGTTGTTGGAACTGACAATGATCAAGGAATATATATTTCGAAAGACAATGGAGAAAACTGGGTTCAGAAAAAGATTCTTCAAAAAGGAACCGTATTTTCTATTGTTATAAAAGATAGCTACATTTATGTAGGTAGTGGCGCCGGACTTTACATATCTACTGATATGGGTGAAAGTTGGTCACTAAAACTATCAAAATTCATAATGGCTGTTCATTTGAAAGGGGACACCTTAATTGCAGGAGCGTCATATTCTGCTGGTGTTTATATTTCAACCGATAATGGAGATAATTGGGAAGAGAAAAATAACGGATTGAGAGAAAAAAATATCAAGGCTATAGCTTCAATAAAAGATTATATTTTTATTGGTATTAGTCCTTCTGCGATTTTCCAAGACCCTGAAGCTGGTGTTCATTTCTCATCAAATAATGGTGAAATGTGGCATACGAGAAATAAAGGTTTTCGTCAAACGGGTGCTGGAAAATTGGCGATAAAAGATGATTATATTTTTTGTGTTATTAAATATGGTTTATTAGATTCAACATTTGGTGTATATCGAGCAAAACTGAGTGAATTACTAAATCCAACGGAAGTTGAATATGAAATATTAACAAGGGAGAATTTTTACGCAGCACCAGCAAGACCAAATCCAGCAAACGACATTGTTAAGGCAGGAATATATTGGGACGCTAAGATATTCGATGTTGAAAATGCTGAAAAGAGTATTTATGATATTATGGGAAATAGAGTAGGTGACAAAAAAGAATTACTGGTTACTAATATACAGCCATATTCAGCCGAAATTGTTTGGAATTGCTCCAAAGTCTCCTCTGGCTTGTATTTTATAGTATTAAATTACAATGGTCAAACAAGAACAATACCTATTGTTGTTTCAAGATAAAAAATATAAGAAAATAGTCTTTGTCACTCTGAACGAAGTGAAGAGTCTATTATTTATCAATGACTTAAATGATATGGATTCTTCGCCTTCGCCTCAGAATGACCAGTTTTTACACAGCCTCCTTCGCAGGAATGACATATTAGGTCTGCCTCCGCAGGAGCAACGCTATCGCCACTCACATCATTCCTTACTTGTTAAGGAATCTGAAAAAATATTAATAAAAATTAATTTGGATATTAGAATTTTTTTATTATATTTTAATTGTTAGTTGTAATAGTTTTCGGAACACCGAACACCGAACACCGAACACCGAACACCGAACACCGAACACCGAACACCGAACACCGAACACCGAACACCGATGTAGTTATTGTTATTTGACTTCAGGTAAAAAAAAAGAAACAGAAAGGAGGGTTAGCCTATGATTGCATTAAAAAAGCCGAACCGATAAAAGCAGTATCGCTCCGGCAAGGGTTGAAGCTGACTGCTTTCGCAGTTTCCCACCGGCTTTTGCCCTATTTCAATGGGCAAATTAATAAAAAATGTAACATTTTTAAAATTAATTTGTTAAATTAAAAATGGAGAAGAAAAATGAAAAAGATGTTTTTATATTCAATATTTGTCACGATATTTTTTTCAATTTATAATTTGAGTATTGCTGTATGCCCACCTGGTTGGACTTCAGCAAGTTTTCCTTATACTTATTTTTATCCAAATCCCGCACCACCACCCACAGAATTACCTTGTACAGGTGTAATACATTATTGCTATCAGTTTTCACCTTTAAACCCATTTCTGGTTGCGATAGACTATATTGATATGGATCCAAATTGCGCACATCATTTTGAATGGGATAATCGTTTTTGGGATTCAGTTTATAAGAATGTCGCAATTCATTTTGGGCTAACAAATGTTCCTTTTATTTTACCATGTCCAGTTCCAGTTAATAATTTTAATATCTACAGAGTAAATTGTTGGAAGTATGTTAATAAGCCAAGTCAAGGTATTTCTAGGTTAGTTCAATGTGGTATCTCGGGAAGATGTGAAATATATGGTAAGCTTTGTTACGAAGATGGTTTTCCTGTTTGGATTTTAGAACGTATTATTTCAATCCCAGGGAATGATTGCCAATTGGGTGAAATTCCAATTCCACCACCTGGTGAGACGATGGAATCAGAATGGGAGACAGAATGTTTTATGATCCCTTGTGAATAATTAATTATCAAAAGAGGAGGTTTTCTCCTCTTTTATTTAATATAAAAAAAGGTGATAGAATGAGAAGATGCTTATTAATGCTGATTCTTACTTGTTTTGGAATAAAATTATTTGCAAATGTGTATGATGAGTTGCCATTTACTTTTGAAAGACTTACAACTGATTTCAACGGCGTAGTTATTAATAACTATATTACTATGGTTTATGGAAACGGGAGTATAATTCTCAAAACTGATGACTTTGGTTATAGTTGGAAACAAATTTGTATAGCTCATGACAGTTTTAATATAAAAAAAATTGTTACCTTTGACGGCTTTTTTTATGGTATTATGAATAAGGAAATAGCTTTCAGGATTGATCCATCAGGAAGCAATTTGGAATTATTTAATCTTGGACTAAATGAGACCCTAACTTCAATATCGTTAATAGGAAAAGAAATTTATATTTTGAAACAAAATGAAATTTCAGTTTATGATCAGCATTTCAAAAAGATAAGGTTTATTTCTCTTAGCCCAGACTTTAATTACCGTGAAATGATAAATCTTAGCGACTTCTTATTTATTTCAACAAACAAAGGGATTTTATTAAAAATCAGTACAAAAGAAAGTAACAATATTGAAGTAATTAATTTTTCAGAGCTTAATATAGCGCAGGATAGCTCGATTCTTTATTCATTAAAGACATATAATATGGATTTATTCGTTACAATTGAAAAAAAAATATATAAATCCGTTGATCTAGGAAAAAGCTGGAATATTGCATCTAACTTTGCAGGTGTATTTAATATTTATGATGGCAATTTATTTTTACTAAATACTTTTTATTACAATAATACATATATAAATTTTCCAGTTTTTAAGAAAGTTATCAATAATGAGGAATTAATAAAAATAAGCATTGATACTGTTGAACGCTATACATCACTTCTTATCTTTAATGGCTTTGAATTTATAACAAAAGAAATAATTATAGCTTATGGAATGGATAAATTAATTTCAATGTCTTATGATGGGGGAAAAACTTGGAAGTTAATCTCTAATCTTCCTGTATTCGGTAATATTTATAAATGGCTTAATGACGAAGTTTGTTATGTCATATCATCTAAACAATTCAGAGGTGGGCAGGTTTTCACAACATCAAACAAAGGAATCACTTGGCTACCTCAGAAATTAACTGATACCAGTATATTCAGATCTTTCAACAGTGGCACATCTTCTAGTATTCCAGGTATTTTTTACGCTGATGAAAACGGTCGAATATTTTTGGTTTATGGGAACAAATATCTCGATACAAAAAATATGTTAATCAGCAAAGATTATGGGAATACATTCGAATCAGTTTCAAGCAACGAGTTGAGATTAGTCTTGAATAGTTTAAATGGGCAAATACAACAAATAATAAAAAAGGAGAATGAGTATTTAATGTTTTTTCCTTCATTACAAGAGAAGAATTATAACACTAAAAGAATTTTGCTTGACTCTAATTTTAAAATATTAGATATTATTACTTTAGATTCAATAACAATTATAGCTTCAAAATACGATTATCAGGATTCCAAATTAGTCGCTATTGGTCGTGAAAGAAAAGGTTATAACGGATATTCTTTTGAAATTGAAAGAAACTTTGTAATGACTTCATTTGATTTTGGAAAGAATTGGTTAATTGATTTTGAATTTCCTCTTATCGAAAATTTATATTTTGAACCCTACTTTTTAAATAACTTAATTCTTGTTCCTACTTATATAAATATTGATACAAACCAAAAGTTTAATTATGCCTATGATCTTAATATTCTTGATTTAGAAAATAAATTATATAAAGAAAAAGCTTTCAGAACTGAAACAAGATTTAGAGGTTTTAGTGTACTAAATGATAAATTATTATGGTTCATGGGAAACGATACCATTTATATATATGATAGTTTGAAATACTTCCCTCATACGAGCAAAAAATATTTAACCAATAATTATATTTTTGGAATTACTGATGGAAATTTAGATTTTTGTTATGGTACATCAAGTAAAAAAGAAAAACCACAAAATAGTATTATAACAAATTTTAAGTTTAAGAAGAACAGCGGAGTACTTGTGGAACAAAGTGATTTGATTTATTTCTATTATTATCCTCCATATCCCAATCCTGCTCATAACCAAGTGCATATATCTATAAATTGGGATAAAAAAAATGATTTAGATATTGAAAATCTTGAAATATATAACTACCTTGGAAAAAAAGTTTATAATGATGGTGATATGAGATTTGAATTTTCAGGTGATAATTCCGGTTTTTTAATATGGGATTGCGGTAAAGTCCCTACGGGTATCTACTTTATTTACCCCAAAATAGGAAATGCAAGATACTTTATTCCTGTCGTTATTAAGCATTAATAAATTATTTAACAATAAGTTCTTAATCATTTATCAGATAAGGCATGTGTTCATAATAGGTTATATGATTCTATAGATGAAATGATAGAGCAAGTTTAGGCAATATTAATTCTTTGTCAAAAGAGGTCTTAAAAAAATTGTGTAATTGTTCTTATTTGTATACTTAACAATAGGAAATTATATAATAACGGAAAAAATTTATTTTAACTCTGAACGAAGTTAAAAATCTATAATGTTTTTAACATATGATTCTAAAAAAATAACGTTTTTATTTCTCGCAGTAATAGTAAATAGTAACAAAACTAAAATACACTTCTTAAGAAAATTTCGATTGCATCTGGAACTAATATAATTGTTAGAAATATTCCAGCTAAAGCACCCCAGAAATGAGCTTCGTGATTAATAAAATCTTCTGATTTTTTTGCAGCCCACCAGCAATAAGCTAAATAAAGGACACCAAAAATTGGTGCAGGAATACCAATCGGAAAAAATATTATAGCAATTCTGGCAGATGGATTTAATAAAATATAGCTGAAAAGAACGCCAGAAATCGCTCCTGAGGCACCAACAGAACGATAAGCATAATTGTCCTTGTTTTTGATAATTGTTGAAATATTACTAATTATGAGAGAGGCAAAATATAGCAGAAAGAAATTAATTGAACCAATCATAGTTTCGAGTTGAAATGCAAAAAAGTAGAATGTAAGCATATTGAACATAAGATGCATCATATCTGCGTGAAGAAAGCCGCTTGTTATTATCATATAATATTTTTTATAGTGAACTACACTATATGGATGAAGAATTCCTCGCTCAGCAAAGCTCGAACGGGAATATATTCCAATCAGACTTACAATTATCGTAACGAAGAATATTAAATAAGAAGCTAAATTCAAGTTTTCCATAAACGTCAAAAAATAAATTAAACGATGTAAAATAATTTTTTATTGCCAAATGGTTAATATGATTTTAAAGTCAGACAAATATAAAAACATATTTGAGAATCAATTTGAGTTTATTAACACAGGTTTTTCAAACGGAATTTATAATATGGAATTTGATAGTCAACGCTTTGAGGATGTTATAAAAAATAAGGCATTACCAATGTTCAGAGTTTATGGCTGGAAACCTTGGGCTGTTTCGCTTGGAGCAAATCAAAAAGAAACAGATATCAATTTAGATAGATGCAAGGAAAAAAATATAGATTTGGTTAGAAGACCCACTGGAGGTAGAGCTGTCTTACACGCTAATGAAATCACATATTCAGTTGTTGTTCGAATTCCACAAAATTCATCAGCCAGTAATCTTTATAGAGATATACATTTATTAATTATTGACTCACTTCGAAAATCTGGAAAAATTGAACTTGATTTCGAAAAATCACAACCTGATTTTAATAATTTTTATAGGAACGAGATTTCGTCATTGTCCTGTTTTGCCAGTTCAGCAAGATATGAAATTGAATTTAACGGTAAAAAGTTAGTGGGTAGTGCTCAAAAGATATCTGATGGTGTTCTTCTTCAGCATGGCTCTATATTATTGGGAAGAGGCTATGAATTAATATCAGAATTGGCAAATGTTTCGAGTGTTGAACTTAGGAATAGGTTAAAGGAATATACACTCAGTCATAGCATAACTCTTGAGGAAATTTTAAATAGACCTGTTAGTTTCGAGGAAGTGGCAGAGAATTTCTTTGATACATTGAAAATCACCTGATAAAAGTAAACAGTCCCTAAAATTCAAATTAATTTTAGGAATGTATAATGTTAAATCCTTACTACTTATAAAGAATTTAACATTAAAAATAAATTCAAAAAAAAAATAAATTAAATTATTCCATCAAATATGAATTTATGTAACCTCAGAACAATATTTTCCGAGACGGAGTCAGAAAGAATAATATGCATAGTGTTAGAATTATTATCGTAATCCAGTTGGAAAATAAGCTCGTCTTTGAATAAATCCTTTTGCTTCAAGACATATTGTAATACTTCCGGATAAGCGTTAATAACAGTAATAAGACTTAAATTTCCCTTAAAAATCTTCTCGTTAGAATTGTGATTTATCCTTTTTCCACCTTTATTTTCATAAAGAAAAGCAGTTGAATCAGGAAATTTATAGAAGATTTTAACTTGATTATCGGTAAGGTAATTATTTAATTTGTTGTTATGTGAATTAGCTCCATTAATATATTTCAAAAAGGTTAATTTTTTAGTTAATAAAATCACAGAAATTTTCTTGGATGACTTTTCTGAAGAAATAATTGATGTGCCTCCAGTAGGATAATTAGCAGATTTATAAGTAATTGGTATATTTGAGGATTCTGCTAATTGGAGCATATCAGGATAAATAAGTTTAAGACCATTGTCTGATAAAATTTTTGCTTCATCAAAACTCAAAGAAGATATTAGTTTTGTATTGTTCACAATTTTAGGGTCAGCAGTTCTAATTCCTTTAACATCAGTCCATAAAATTAATTCTTTGGCATTAAGAATTTTGGCAAGTAGCACAGCGGTTAGATTGGAGCTTTCGAGCCCCATAGTTGTGGTTTCGCCATCTTTGGTTGCACCAACAAATCCTTGAGTTAGTATAAAGCCTTTGTTTCTTGTCTCTGGGGGAATAAGGATATCTATGTTTTTTGCAGTTTCCTCAATATTTGGTTCAGCTTTACCGAAATCAGAATTTGTTGTTATTAATTTTTTTGCGTCAATGCAGTTAACTTTGTAGCCTAACTCTTGCAAGAAACAATAAGTAGTATGAAGAGCAAGATGCTCTCCATAGCTAAGAATAATATCTGTTACCCTTGGAGATAGCTCTTGAGTAATTGAAATACTTGAAATATATTTTTTTAAATCATCAAAAGAGGAATTATAAATTTCATCTAATTCTTTGATATATTTTTTCTCTTTAATAATTGTGTCTCTGAGTGATTTATGCTCATCAAACAACTTGTTTAGAATATCAACAGCCTTTGTTTGAATGCCACTTTCAGCAAGTAGAGCAGCTTCTTTCAGCATACTTGTTGATTTTGAAAAAGCAGACACAACAATCATAACTGGCTTATTCTTATAAGCAGTTAGTATTTCTGACATTTTAAAAAAACCCTGTTTATTTTTCAAAACAGAGCCACCAAATTTCATAACAATCATTTTTACCTCAAAAAATTTTTCAAAAATAATGAATTTTTTCTAATTTTGGTTAGCTTAAATTTCAAAAAGAATTGTAACTATTAATAAAAAAACAGAAGTGTGTAAAGATTTACAGAGTGTGTAAAAAATTACACACTTTTTTAAAGAAAAGTAAAATAAATTTTACAGTATGTAAAAATTTTGACACTTTTTATTACAAAACTTAATGCCCTTTTGATTAGATTTACTATTGAAAAATAGCAAATTAAGAGAATATTAACAGAAAAAATTGAGATAAAAGTTCCAATGCAACTTTTGTAACTTTTATTCGATTTATCTGTTAAAATAGTTGTTTGAAAAAGAGAGTTATATAATAAAAAAATATATTTTAATTAACTAGTGTTAAACAAATTAAAAAGGAGTGTTTTATGAAACATTCGGCACAAAATCCGAAACTGATATCGAGACTAATCGCATTAATTGCGGTGGCTCTTATCGGTTGGATGAGCAACAGCAATTTGCTGGCACAGCCGTCGGGATACTGTGTTCCCTTCCCTCCCCAAGGAACTGAATCCCAGCAATATTTCTATTGCTATTCCTACTACAATTACTTCACTAAAGTGCAGGTAATTCACACTCAAACAAACCAAGTTGTTTTCACAAGGACTTCGGGTGATGAAGGCTGCTACATCAATACAGGTGAAGTGATGAACTTAAAGTTAGGAAATGCTTATAAGCTCGTTGCAACTGTCAATACTAACTATCCTTACTACTATTGGTATACAAGGTTGTTTATTGACTGGAACCAAAATGCACAATTTGCCAACTCAGGTAATTTAACAGAATATTATGGTTCTGTTTATACTTATCAGTATGGTTCTTACTCAGCTGATGTAACTTTTAACTTCACCGTTCCCTGCCAAGCAACACCCGGCAGAACAATGTTAAGGTTACTAACATCAATTTACTACGATCAAGGTGCAAATGCCTGCCGAAATGGATATTGGTATAATTATCCCGGTTATTATGACTATAACTATGACTACGGCGAATCAGAAGATTACATAGTTAATCTTCTTCCCGATTTGGAAGACTTCTTCCCAGCTATCGACGACATACTTTATGCTAATGAAAAATATAATGGGGAAACCAGACCCAGAACAGGAACCACAACCCCATTGATTAATTTCAAAAAGCCAAGCGTAAAACTCGGTTCAGTGCAGCCATCAGGATCAATAATGACTTATAAAATTGTTGGTCCATTGCCATCAACTGAAGTCGTTTATGAAGCTCTCGATCCAGCAACTGGTTCTCCAAATGTCAATATTAGCAATCTTCAAACAGTAACATTCACCAGAGCAAGAGGAAGATATGCCGTTGATGACAATGGAACATTCCTTGCTACAAGCGGCGGTGAATATAGACTTGGTATTGCTGTTTCTGGTGCAGGCTGTCCCGGTGAAGCTTATAGTTCATTTACAGTTTCTTGGGACAATGACCTTTCTGTTAGAGATATTGTTTCTCCAAAGTCAAATGCTGCTCCAAGATATCTGAAATATCTAAGAGGACAAACAATAAAGGTTTCTGCTACATTCCAGAATGTTGGTCTAAATATTGTCAGACAATTTGAAGGAAGAGTTAGAATTTGGAATCAAAGTGGATCTTTGATTTATAATCAAGTATATCAATATGATGCATACAATAATCCAAGAGATATTCCTTTAAATCCCGGTCAAAAAATTGATGTTGATTTCCCGAATTTCAGAACAAATGAAATAGGAATTTATAAAGTTCAGGTAGATTGTGACTTACAAGATGCCGTTGATCAAGAGGATTATAACGATCATTTACCTAGACCTGACGATAATCCTTACTACTTCGAAATTGCCTATGAAATTCAATTAGCATCCAATGCTATTTTAAAACCAAAACAGGGTGAAACCATCCTTGGCAATAGGCCTATCATTCCAGTTGGTGAATTCAAAAACCTTGGCGTTGGAGACGCTTCTGATGTTCCAGCTAAGTTAAACGTCTATAAGTTACCAGTAACAAGCACATCACAACCAGTTTATACAAGCAATATAATTGTTCAGGATATTCCTGCTGGTAAATACAATACAAAAATTGAATATTTCGACCCGATGGAAATCAAAGAAACTGGCGATTATATGGCTTGTTTGATAATAAACCATATTGAGGATGTGGTAAGAAATGATGACACGTTGTGTATTTATTTCTCGGTCGAAGGTGGTTTATCTGGAACATATACAATCGGAACATCAAACTCTGGTTCAAGAAACTTTCCTACAATTGATTCAGCTATGAATGCTCTATATTATAGAGGTTTAGCTGGTCCTGTTGTTTTCGAACTAACTGATGCAAATTACACAGTTAAATCACAAAGACCTGACCAACCAGCTTGGGATTTCACTTCTTATATTATCAACAGTGGTTATAATACTGATACCAGAACATATAATACCATAACCTTTAAACCTTCTATTCAAAGGTCATTAACAAAGGGCGGTGTTACGATTAATTTGCAAGCAGCAAATGGTAAAGGTATTCAATTTGGTCAATCATTAAACCCATCGAACCCATACGCTTTGTTCAATCAATATCAAAGTTATGGACAATTTGCTAAGAAATATGCAAACTCAATGGGTTATATCACATTTGACGGTGGTAGCCAAAAAGCAATTAAATTCAGATTACAGAGCTACTCAACAGTGCATGGTGCTGCTATCTATCTTGGTAGAGGTTCAACAAATATCACTATCAAGAATTGCGTGATTGAAAATGCAACACCTGCAATTAAATGTAATACTTGGTTACCAATGACATTATATAATCAAGTATCTGGATTTAGAACACAAGCTGACACACTTCAATCTGGCTCACAAAGATTTAGCTATTCAGCTGGTGTTGTTAACAGAAACAGTTTATTTGGCGATGAATTTAATGATCGTGAAAGAGAAACTGCTCAGCTCATCAGAGTTGACACAATTCCAAACGTTAACAACGTTATAAGTGGTAACGAAATCTACGGATTTGGCTATGGTGTTCTTTCATTAGGTCTTGGACCACTATGGATGGAAAACGACGCTGTTTACAGAAGATGGTATAACAAGAACAATGAAATCAGCAATAACAGAATCTATGATATCTGCAGAGCTGGTATCTATCTTGGATATGAAGAAAATACAAACGTATTTGGTAACAGAATTCATACCGTAACCGGTGCTGCTGATGCCGCTGGAATTATTGTTGGTGGTGATGCTTCAGGAAATTACAAGGGCTATAACAACATTGGCATTAAGTTGAATGCTAATGAAATTAGCAATGTTACAGCTTCAACAATGTCAACTGGTATCAGAGTTAGACAAGACAGAAACGTATTCCCGAAACCAGCCGGTGGTCAAGCTAACTTCCCAGATATTGAAGAAGGTTTCTTAATCACTAACAATGCTATTTGGGGTATTTCAGTAACAAATACAACTGCAAGCAGAGCAGGTATCCACCTGTTTACTCAAAGACAACCAAACTCAAACTGGGTTACTCAGCTAATTACACCATTCTATCAGGATTACTACTCAAGAAATGACAAAGTTATAAACAACACAGTCATAATGGGTGGTGATGGTGGTTTGATGAATACCGGTGCAGTTGTTGGTATTGGATTACAACAAGTAAAAGGCGCTCAATTCTTCAACAATGCCGTTGCACTATTGGATAATGATGTTGACCAAACAAGCCCTGCTTATGCTGCTCTCTTCTTGCAAGGACAGTTGCCAAGAGATGGTAGCTTATCATCTGACAGGAACGTATTCTGGGCTACCCAAAACTCTGGCGGTGGCGTTGCAAGATTCATTGAACTCGATAAAAATGGTGCTATAGTTGATTTAGGTGCAAAAGATGACTTACTCACATTAGATCAATGGAGAAATTGGACCAAGCAAGATATTAATTCAGTATTTGGTAACTTCACTCAGGATCTAACCTATATCGGAACAGAACCAAACCAAAGACTTAGAATTAATATGGTTCCACAGGCTCCATTAGGTTCATTGTTAAATAATCGTGGTAACAGAATCTCATTAGTAACACACGACATTGATGGTAATGTTCGTGGTGGCGCTGGACAAAGATATGATGTTGGTGCAAGCGAATTCGATGGTAGAATGTATATTCTCGATGTTGAATTACTTGGAATTACTGAGCCATCAGCTTACAAAGCTAACACTGGTATATTCTCAGATGCAGAATATATTATGGCACCAGCTCCAATCGAAATCAAAGCACAAATCAGAAATAATGGTAACTTGCTCCAATCTGGTGTAAAAGTTACTGTTAGAGCATATAGAGAATTACCAATGGGCGGTTACTCCACAACACCAGCCTTCCCACCAGTAACTGTCGAAACAGAAATTCCATCAATGGAATCAATCGAAGTTGCATTTGGTTTGGCTGATGGAGTCGGAACTGACTTTATTCCTCAGACTTATGCTGATTTAGTTGGTTCAACTCCACCTTATGTTGCTCCTGCTCAGTTCAGATCAATGACAGCAAACGTAACTCCTAAATACAGACTTGAGGTTTCATTACAGTCCGATGAATACAATGCTAACAACATTGTTACAAAGGTTGTAAGGTTCTACATCCAAAAGTCAACAATGAGATTATTGCTCTCAGCTGAAAACAGTATGATTAACATTGATGCAAACTCTACTCAGGACGTAAAAGCCGGTAGATTGAATGCTGATACTGTTATCAAGATCTTCAATAATCTTGGTTGGTTTATTAATCCCGTTGATGGAAAATACGATTATGACGTATTTGACAGAAAAGGTTGGGAACCTAAAGCAGTTAATTACCCAATCTATAGATCATTGGTTTGGTCAGATGGAAACGATAAGCCTTTAACAAGATATGAAAGAATTGACATTAGAAAATTCCTCGACGAAGGTAACCAAATCGAGAAGAAGAATCTCTTGATCGCCAGCCAAGAAATGGTTAGACAACACAGCCAAAACAACGCAAATCAAGACTTAGACTTTGTAAATAATGTCTTGAGAGCAAGCAACGTGCCACCAGAGAATCCATTAGGAGTAAATGGCAATAACAATAACAACTCTATCAGAGGTTTGGCAATTGCAAGAGATCTTGCTATTCCAATCAAATCAACAGGATTCCCCGGTGATGCTCCACCATATTCAGGATTGATGTCTGTATATAGCCAAGGTGAAGGTCTTCCACTTCCTGCTGGTTACTATGTTAACCACACAGCTGCTCCAAAAGACAGTATTGCCGGTGTTGCTACTACAACATTGACAAAGAACGTTGTCTTGATGGGCTCAGATTGGAGACATTGGGGCAATGCAACACTTCTCTTCAGAGGCTTGATTGACTTTGTCGAGAAGAACGGTGGAACAATCATTCCAGTCGAATTGCTAAGCTTTGACGCTCAACCTGCCGGTAATAGAGTTAATATTAACTGGACAACAGCCAGTGAATATAATACCGACAGATTCGAAGTCGAAAGAGCTACTGCAAATGAAGCTGGTAAATCACAATTCAGAAAGATTGCAGAAGAAAAAGCTGCAGGAACAAGCAATGTTGTAAGAAATTATGGTCCAGTCGTCGATAGAGATGTTCAGTTAGGTAATACTTATGTTTACAGACTGAAGATGATCGATGTTGATGGCAAATACACTTACAGCAATGAAGTTGAAGTTAGAATGGACGACGCAGCAGCAAACTGGCTAAGCAGTGCTTCTCCGAATCCATCAAACTTCGAAGCTAAATTCTTCTACACTTTAGCTGAAGGTGCCAATATTGACATTACTCTTTATGACATTAATGGTAAAGCCGTTATGAACCTCTACAATGGTTATGCAAATGCAGGAACTCACGAAGTGAAGTTCAACACTGCATCACTTGCAAACGGTGCTTACAATTATGTCTTAAAGGTTGGTAATCAAACTTACAGCAATCAAATCCAGATTGTGAAGTAAGCTTAAGATTAATTCCTAAATTAAAGGGGCTGTTCCGAAAGGACAGCCTCTTTTTTTTGTGTTCAGGGTAAAAAAAGATGAATGATATGATTGGAAAAGGGAAGAGAAAATAGGGGAAATTTAATGTGGATAGGAATTTGGTAGGAAGGAACTTTTATTTTTTCGGTTTCGCTTCACTACCTGCTAAAATACCCCCATCAATAGTGAGTTCAATTCCAGTAATATATTTACTTTCGTCACTTGCTAGATACAGAATTCCATAAGCAACATCAATTGGCTCACCAAAATGACCAAGTGGTATTCCGAATTCAATATCTTCAATATTTTTTTGTCTTTGTGCTCCTTCTCCTAGCATAGCGTCCCACATTGGCGTCATAATGGCTGCGGGATGAACGCTATTGCATCTAATCTTATACCCCTTTTCCGCACAATATAGGGCAACACTTTTTGTGTGATTCCTTACAGCTGCCTTGCTTGAAGCATAAGCAACAGCTCCCGGAATTCCAACAACACCACTCCTTGAAGAAATATTGATTATACTTCCGCCTTTATCTTTCATCAGTCTGATAGCGTATTTACAACCAAGCATAACACCTGTTGAGTTTACTCTGTGAACTTCTTCCCAAGAAGTTAAGTCAGAATTTTCAGCGTCCCAAGGTCCTGATGTTTCTAAGAATCCTGTTATTCCTGCATTATTTACTAAAATGTCAAACCGTCCATATTTCTTTTTAATGTATTCTGAGACTGTCAACCAATTATCTTCATTTACAACGTCTAAATGTAAATATTCTGCATTTGTCCTTAAATGCTTAACAAGAGCATTTCCCTCTTCATCCCTGATGTCAGACATGATTACGATTGCTCCTTCTTTGTGAAAAAGCTCAGCAGTTGCTTGTCCTATTCCACGTGCTGAACCTGTTATTAATGCTATTTTGTCTTTTAATCTCATTTTTGTTTTTTTAGTGTAGTCCTTTAAAATGACCTATAACGGACGAGTATATTGCTTGTTGCTGTTTTCGGGCTGTGTCTATTTCCCCAGTCAAAGAAGAACCTGAAGTGAGGCAGGATAAACCAAACTCGCAATTCCCCAGCCATTGGTTATAAACGAAGTAAATAAATGTGGATTATTCCTTTTCATTTAAGTTTTCAATCGCTGTGTTAATGATATAATCTATTTGATATTTATAATCGTTGTATTTGGTTCTCATTGATGGGTTCGTCTCAAAGAAAATAGATTTGCAGTTGTCCTTGTTTAAAATTGGTTTTGGTCCATTCTCATAAAGAGTCATTGTAGTATAATCATCGTTTTCAAATGGATTAACCGCTCCATAATATCTGTTATTTACGAAGCCCCAAGTTAAATCGTTAAGTAAATCATAGTCATTCCCTATTTTCTCCAGAACAATTTCCGGAAATTTCACAAATAATCTCTCAAGAGCAAAGGAACGTTCTTCCTCAGCCGAACCATTGGTAAACAGCAAATAGCTTAAATAATAATCAACGCCTAAATTGCCTCCAGCCTTTATGCAGATATCAGAAAATGTTCTGGTCAGACTATGAGATACAAATGAAGTTCGATTGGCGACACTGTCAATGTAATCAGTGTAACCAAGATCATAGAGTTTTTGAGTAATCTGCCAACTGTTCTCCAAATCCGTTTGGCTGATTTTCGGCTTTTCTTTAATTACGAATAGGATATCAAATTCCTTTTTACAAGAATCACATTGTTGTCCAAATAAGTTAACCGTCAAATACGAAATTATAATAAATATAAATGTTATTTTTGGCATAAAGCTGATTATTTGTTTTAATATTTTGATTGACCATTAACTTCTTGGCTTAGTGGCGGATTTTTTAGCATAATTTGTCAAAAAAAAGATCTGCGATTTAATTAACCAATAAATTATCATTTGAATCAAGTTACCCAACCTGATGTGAAACATATGTCAGTGGCTGATTTTCTGTCCTTCGTTGATAATGTCATCAATATATTTCTTTACTCTTTCCATAAATTGAGGATAAACTTTTTTGAGGTCGCCAATGGTTGAATACTTGTTCCAAATGTGTGGTTTGTCAGGACGTTGTTTAATGCCCGGAAGTAGTTTAGCTGTGTCGGCAGCAAAACTGTAACAGATTTCTAATGGCAGTTGTAATTTCTCAAACTGTCCTCTTGAATAACCCAAGTAAAAAAGTCCTCCTCTGTCAATGTTTACAATTCCAATTTTTATTCCACTTCCTTGTGGGTCGGGAAGTTTAATACTGAAACTGCCAGAGTTCCACTCAATGTATAGTCCAAGTTCTTCGCTGTCCTTGATTACTTGTTGTGCAAAGTCAACTGTTTCTTTGTTTGTGTTATATGCAAGTTGTTCAAAAAAGTCCTCTGCTGTAATAGTAAGCCGCTTGTAACTTTGATTTTGTTGCTTAGTGCTTTCTGTTCCTAAGTCAGTTTTAATGCTTACTTTCAAGTCAGCAGTATAGCTGCCTTCAATTTTCACGATTGCTCTCGTAATCTCTCTAGTCCGCGTAACGAGTTGCGGAATAACAATTAGTGAACTATCGTCTTGATTGAGTTTGTAAACTAGTAACTCAACTAATGCTAACGTAAAATAAAGTTGTGGTGTCTGTGTCAAATACTCAACCATTTCTTCCAAACTTTCACGAATGCCGTCACCAACGATTAAAAGCAAAAAACGTCCTCGCTTTAAATTTCTGCTCACGTTGTCAATGAAATAACTCTCGTCAGCTTCATCAAGCTCGTTGAATTTTTTCACTGTCGTTATAAGTCCGTCAGAATTCTTGTTGTATGTTTGATTGTAAAGTTTTACAGCATTGTCAAGGTCTGTAAAACTCCATTTGTTTAACTCTTTTGCGTAATCAAGAATTTGTCCTACAACTTCTCGTCTTGCTTCAGGATTTCTCCAAAGTTTTGTTTCTACAATCGTTAAGTAACCTTCTGGGGAAATAAATAAATTGTCAATGTAACCAGCAGTTGTTGAAATTTCTCTGCCGATTGAAATTACTGGAGTAAATGCTGAGTCAATTTCATTAATCGGTAAAATTTCTGGGTTGTTGTTAATAAGTTTTTGTATCCAGTCCTCGTTAAATGTTTTTGCATCCAATGGAATACGTTCAAGACCGTTTGACTTATTGTCACGTATTAAAATTGGTTGTCCGTTTCTTCTATTTCCTTTTCTTGTCATTCGATATTTTGATTGTTAAAGTATCGTGCGATAGTTGCCCCTAACGTTTGCCACTTGTAACAGTAGGGGATTTCGGAGCACTTCACTTTCAAATAAGGACCTTAATAGAATAAAAAAACATCAAATTTGTTCGTTAACCCACCTATCGAGAAACTCGTGTTATTCTGCGTTATTTATTCCTTTGTCCTTGATATATTTTGTTAGTTCTTCCATTTTCATAACCTTGTCGTATTGACTTTTAACTTTACCAAGTTTACAGTCCTCTGTTATCAATTTTAAAAAGTCATTAAAGTCCGAGTTTTCGTTTGCAAGTCGGTTTACAGAATCCCAGTCAATTTCTTGATTTATTCTTGAAGGGAAAAGTATTTCACTCTCAAAAATATTCTCAGGGTTTAGTCTTATTATTCCAATTCCAAATGCGTTGTTAAGTCGTCTTACTTCATCTTTAAAAGTCGGGTCATCGTCAATGTAAAGTGTCACTAAGTACCCTTCATTTGCCCAGCTTGAATTAGAAACGGCTTGAAAGTATGATTGTCGTAAGTTGCCAAAGTTCAAGGAAACTTTCAATTCAAAAGAAAACAGCTTTATAGATGTTATTGACAAATGGTTTTGGATTTCAAGTGTTTCAGGCTTGTAGTCACGAAATGGAAAATACACGCCAACTAAGTCAGGATGTAACCACTCATTTTGTCCTTTTGTAGCTTTTGAAGAGTATTCGTGGAAAATTGTCTTTAGGTTTGCTTTGAAATGACTGTCTCCAAAAGCATAGGCTACCAACAGTGGATGTAGGTCTCTTTCATTGAATTTTTTAGTTTCTAGCTTTTCCTTTTTTGTAATTTTTGTGTCTTTTTGATTTTGGGCTTTATGTATGTCTATTTTTTTTGCAAGGCGTCTTAAAAAGAACTGAGCAGGCCTTTCACTAGTTTGAATTATAATTGAGTTGTCACCATTCTTATTGATATCTGTATAGCAATATGCAGCTATAGTCGCCCAAGGAGTCTTACCAGTAGTTGAAAAGTCACCAAGTGTTCCAAGTTCATTTGCTTTCTCCCATATTTCTTTTGCAGAAAGGGGTGTCCCAACTTTTTCTATTGTTTTTTCTATTATATCCCAAAATGATGTCTTTGCCATTTTTTTTAACACGTGTTGTTTTACAATAACCTATAACACCCAATTATACTCAATTCAAAAAAAATAATTTTATTGCTCAAACTTTATAAATCTACTTTTTTATTAACCCAATTTATTATAGCAATTTTTTTTTACTTATTATATAAATTATTAATAACTATCAAACTTACTAAAAGCTTATAATTTTTCAAAAGATTATTTTTTAATGGAATGACATTCAAAAAGGTGGAACAAACAACCTTGCTTGTTTTTCAAATATAATTGATAAAACTAATGCAAGTTGTTGTTATTTGTTATGGCAGACTAAAAAATCTATTATTCCTGAACAAGGAGATTTAGGAACTCTTTCGATTTTTTGAATTCGTTTTCTAAATCAAATGTGAATTTCTCGACGTCCATTTCAGCGAGATCAGGATTTTTTGCACATAGAATTTTCCAAGAGATATCCTCGCTGATTTTGATTTGCTCCAAGCCCTCGCCAATTTCTGCACCCCACATTTCGCAGAGCAAATCGGCAACCCTAATTATAGCAACAAGTTCTTGGGATTGGTTTAATTCTTCAATTTTAGAGTGATGCGAGACAATATAAGACATTTCCGCTGGAAGTTTCCAGAGATGGAAAATTTTCTCACCGACTTCCAAATGGTCAACACCGAAAATTTTTACTTCGGCATCAACATCAATATATTTTTCTTCGTTGATTAACCTTAGAACATCTAAGTATAACCCTGAATTGTATTGAACCATAGCCAGCTTACCGATATCGTGGAGCAATCCACCAATAAATTCGTATTCTTTATATTGTTTTTTCAGCTTTCCAGATAAGACTTTCGCTACTACACCAGTGCAGGAAGAATGCCACCAGAATTTTTCCATAAATTCCATTGCTTGTTTTTGAGTGTTCATCAAAAAACGCGAAAAAATAGAAACACCAATGACTATATTTGTTAATCTGTTCAATCCGAGAGTTAAAATTGCCTGATGGATGCTACTTATCTGAGTCCTGATAGCATAAATCGGTGAATTTGCTACTCTGAGCAATTTCATCGTTAATGATGCATCAGTTTCGATAACGTGAGAAATATCACGAATATCAACATCATCGTTTTCGAGTAACATTAATACTTTTGCTGCCACCGGAGGAAGTGTAGCAAATTCCTGAATTTCCATTATTTCACTAATAACTGACATAAGATCATCATAATTAAACTAAAAATACATAGTTTAATTATCGGATATTTCCGATAAACTTGAAGAGGATTATCTTACTGAGTGAATTTTTATGGATTCAACGGTGGAGAGCGGAACAATGAATTTACCAAGATTTTCTTCGTCATATTCTCGATTTCCGTGAAAATCCGAGCCGCCAGTTTCAAGAAGCCAATACTGGGAAGCTATAGATTGATAGTATTTCTGAGTGGCTAAATCGTGAGTGGGATGGATTATTTCAATGCCATCAAGACCTGATTTTATTAGCTTATACAAAGTGTCAGGCTGTATCATTCGGGCGGGATGAGCCAAAACAGCTAAACCGCCAGACTGGTTAATCAGTTTAATACCACGTTCAATTGAAAAGTTTGCTTTTGAAACGTAAGCAGGTTTATCATCGCCGAGATAAAGAACAAAGGCTTCTTTAAGATTAGATGTATAACCCAATTCAGTCATAGCCATAGCAATATGAGGACGTGTTATTGGAGCTTCTCCGGCTTTTTCGAGGACTAAAGAAAAATTCACAGGTCTTTGCAGGTTTTTTAATTTTTGCAGAATTTGTTCAGCTCTTTTATATCTGCCATTTCGAAAATCTTGAAGGTGGTTTTTAAGAATTTTATTATCTGGGTCAATATTATAGCCTAATAAATGAATTTCCTTTCCATTTTCAATGCAACTAAGTTCAATGCCCGGAATAAGCTGGATGTTGTATTTATCGAGATATTTTAGTGCTTGAATATAACCATCAACTGAGTCGTGGTCTGTTATACTAATAGCTGATATACCAACTTCAGAAACTTTTTTCAGGAGTTGTTCTGGGGTAAAAACCCCATCAGAATATGTAGTATGAAGATGTAAATCTGCATAGCCATCCATTTTTTTTCCGTTATTTTTTTCATCAAAATGATTGACGTGATACAATAAAAAAAAGTGAATAAATATTGAAGAAAATGAAATTAAATAAATATTTATTATATAAATGCTTTAGAAAAGCTGGATTGAGAATTATTATTAGCATATAAACAAAATCTATTAAGGACTTAATTAAAACAAAATGAAAAAAATCAGGAAAAATTGATTATTTTTGTAGTTGAATAAATTCAATTTCTTAAATTTCCTATAAAAAACAATGGCAAAAAGTTTAAGTATTTTGTTTGTAACGAGTGAAGTCTTTCCTTTTATCAGAGTTGGTGAACTTGGTGATATATCACATTCCTACACCCTTGCAATGCGGGAATTTGGTAATGACGTTAGGGTAATGTTCCCAAAATATGGGGTAATATCAGAGAGAAAAAACAGAATACACGAAATTAATAGATTGAGAGATATGCCAATACCTATTGGCAACAAGGTTGAACTTGCTACTGTTAAATCAAGCTCAATTAATAACCCTCGAGCTAAAGTTCAAGCTTATATTACCTGCAATCTTTGTTATTATGATCAATTAAAAGCAGTATTCGATGACCCAAAAACCGGAAAACCAATCGCAGAAAATGACGAAAGATTCATTTTCTTTTGCAGAAGTGTGATAGAAACCTGCTTAATTCTTGGTTGGTTTCCTGATATAATTCATTGCAATGACTGGCAAACGAGCTTGATAGCCGCTTATGCAAAAGTTTTATTTCCAAATAAATTCAAAAGGACTAAAATTTTATTAAGTATTAATAATTTTCAGGATCAGGGTGTTTTCCCTGAAAATACTTTCGATAAAAC
The DNA here is from genome assembly GCA_026418625.1 of Candidatus Kapaibacterium sp. Classification (GTDB taxonomy): domain Bacteria; phylum Bacteroidota; class Ignavibacteria; order Kapaibacteriales; family UBA2268; genus CALHRB01. Next base: position 69,109 of record JAOABA010000015.1, on the reverse strand, counting down.
ACTTTTACCAGCTGATGTTAAATCAAAGTTTCTTCATAAAAATAAATTTAACTTCCTCAAGGGTGGAATTGAATATGCTGATTTTATAACAACTCATAGCCCGGCATATTTACAGGAAATTCTGCAAAGTTCAACATACAGCAATAGTTTGAACAAAAACTTAATGGAGAAAGAAAGCAAGGCTTTAGGTTTGAATATTGGTGTTGATCAATGGGTTTGGAAACCCAATCACGATAACGATATCAAACAAAAATTTGAGACTGACTTTTTTAGTTATAAAGTTACAAATAAAAAAGAGTTATTAAACAAATTCGGATTGGAATATGGTGATGAACCGCTCATTGGTATGGTCAGTAATTTAACTGAAAGTAGTGGGATTTCTATTTTCCTTGAAGCAATTCCTAAAATATTAAGTCAGGATCTGAAAATTGTTATGATTGCTGATGGGGATAATGAAATAAAAAATAAATTAAAAAAAGTTGCTAAAGATTATCCAACAAAATTTGCATTGAAAATTGGCTTGGATAATGCCACCTTGCACCAAATCTTTGCTGGTTCTGACATCTTTTTAATTCCTTCAAAATACGAATCTAATGGATGGAAAGCTTTGACCTCCTTATCTTATGGGACAGTTCCTGTAGCAAGAGCAACCGGTGCAAACCTCGAATTCATTAAAGATTATCTGTCTGACAAATCAAATGGCAGCGGCTTTCTCTTTAATGACTTTAAGCCAGATAGTTTGTTTAAAAGCTTGGCATCAGCTCTTGAGGTTTTTAAAATTAGAACTGAATGGGAAGACTTAGCACTTCGTATAATGCAGATTGACACCTCTTGGACTCAGTCCTTGAAAAAGTATGATGAAATTTATAGAACTATTCTAAAAGATTGATTAAGCTTAACCGTTATACTGACTACATAAACTTGATAAATAATTATTTGGATGTTAAGAAAAATAAAAATTTTTGGCTTTTTCAGTATCTTTTCTTTTTTACTTTTTATTTGTAATTCTTGTAATGAAAAGCCTACCGATTTAGGCTTTACTTTGCTCTACGATACAATAACCGTTGTTGGCACTACTTCAACCGAGCAAAATCTGATTACTAACGGAGAAACAATTCTTAATCGGGAGTCACTTTTTAATATTGGAGCTATTTTTGTCGGGAAATCCGACAGTTTAAAAGCAATCACTTTCCTAAGATTTTCCAGACCGGCTGACTCCTTAAAAAATTATCGGATTGATTCCGTTTCATTGACTTTATTTCCTCTAAGATATGCTTTCGGCGATACAATAAATGGTAATTTTTCATTTAAAATTAAAGCCGTAACTCAATTCTGGTCGAATAAGACAACTTGGGATAGCATATTTGATGCAGCTGGTAACACCGCTTACTTTGATGCTAAAATACTTGGGACTTATAATCAAAGATTGAAGCTACGAGACACGATGCCAGATATCAGAATAAAGCTTGATCCTTCAGTAATAAGTGATTGGTTAAATTTCAAACCTGATACAGTTGATCCTTGGGGGCTGGCTTTGATTCCCGACGATAATTCAAGCATCATCAATTTGTTTTCGAGCCAGATGGTTACAGAAACACGACTTCGACCAGTTTTAAGAATTTATTTCAGTAATGGTTCAGGCAAAACAGATTCTATTGCTTATTTATCGAATATTGAATCATCATATATTGATGGGGATAGACCGGATCCGAATTCTTTAACATTCCAAGGGGGGATAATTTATTATCCAAAATTAAAATTCGATTTTAGTATAATACCAAAAAATTCTTCTGTTCATAAGGCTGAATTAGAATTATGGTTAAATCGAGGTAAATCAAGATTTGGGAATGCTTATATTGATTCAATTTTATTTGCAGGGGATTATAGAGACAGAAAAATTGACTCGATGCCATATCGTTCGATTTATGGCTTTAGGTTTCAGAATTCTAACAGATATTTATTTCCGGCTTTGGCTCAATTGATTGAATCGTGGGTTCGTGGAAGCGGAAGTGGTGAAATTGTAATTTCCCTTGATGGACTTAATGCATATAGAAAGCTAGATAGATACACCTTTTATAATATTAACGACCAAGATAGCAACCTCGTTCCTAAAATCAGGGTAATTTACTCAATCAGACCTCAATTAAAGAAATAAAGAATGAAAAAGATTGTTCAAATATTAGTATTTATTGGTTTTTTAATAAGTAACGCATTCTCACAGGGTGGCTCAAATTATTCCATATTTGGCATAGGGGATCAAATCAAATCCATAGGAGCTGCCTATGATGGTATAGCCGGAACTTCGATAGCAATTCCTTCGGACTATACCATAAATACAAATAATCCGGCTCTCTGGAGCTTCGTCACTCATACACGGTTGAGTGCAGGTTATAGATTCAATCAAAATTATATCGAAAGCCAAAACTTTTCCTTATATCAGAACAATGGAAAAATTGATGGGGTTAAAGCTTTATTCTCCATTGATACTTCTTTGGGAATATCTGCAACATTCGGAGTTCTGCCTTATAGCTCAGTAAATTATTTAATTTCAACACCTGTTTTCAAAAATATAGACGGTCTCGAACTCAGAGGGCAAAATTATTATAGTGGTAGCGGTGGGCTTTCCCAAGCTTTTCTGGGAGCCTCAATAAAGCTTACTGATTTTGCATCAATAGGCGTTATGGGTTTAGCAGCTTTTGGAAAGATAAGTAATTCTATCAGGACAATTTTTTATGATTATTATGGTTATTCCTCCGAAACGCTTTTCGAAGATTATTTTTCAGGGGTTGGATATAAAGCAGGAATTTATTTAAAGCCAATCAACAATACAGGCATTGGTTTGTTTTATGAATCTAATCCAAACCTTGATTACCAACGAAAGATGTCTTACTACTCCCAATTAGTAAGCGATTCATCGAGTTCGCTGAATTTATCTACAAATTTACCTTCAAGATTTGGCTTAGGATTGTCTTACACGACCGGTAAAATTTTAGTTGGATTTGACTATATTCAGCAGGATTTTTCCAATTTTGATTATAAGGGTGGACCCGCAGTAAAGTTCAAGAATTATTCATCTATCTCTTTTGGAATTAAAAGATTAGGAACAAAATCATCATCAGCTGAATTAGCTGACAGGATAACTTATAACATCGGCTTTGGTTATAATCAATTATATTACAATATATCAACAAAAGACATCAATGAAATTTACGGTTCATTCGGTTTTGAAATACCAATAGTAGGAACTGCTATACTAAACAGTGCAATAACTTTTGGGAGCAGAGGAACAACTGAAAATGGATTGCTCAAAGAAATTTTTGGGAGATTGAACATTGATGTCAGTATAGGTGAAATATGGTTCAAACCATATAGAAGGGATTAAACAAAATGGCAATGATTAATATATCTGGGCTTGTTACAATTAATGCTCATATAGCAAGAGAGGAAGCCCTTTATCCCGAAGCAACCGGTAAATTTACAAGTCTAATAAGTGATTTGACTCTTGCAATGAGAATAATTGCTTGGGAAGTCCGCAGAGCCGGTATTAACGATATTCTTGGATTAACGGAAAGCACTAATGTTCACGGTGAGAAAGTTCGAAAGCTTGATGAATATGCCAATAGTATTATCAATAGAGCTATGGATCATAGCGGTCATTTCTGTGTGATGGCTTCCGAAGAATCTCAGGGAATGATTAAAATTCCTGAAAAATTCAAAAAAGGGAAGTATGTTCTTGTTTTCGACCCATTGGACGGCTCAACTAATATTGATGTTAACGCACCCATTGGAACTGTATTTTCGATTTATAGACGATTAGATCCACTTTCGGAATCTGATGGAACACTCGATGATATTTTGCAAAAAGGGATTAATCAGGTTGCTGCAGGGTATTTTCTTTTTGGAAGTAGCACAATTTTTGTTTATACAAGCGGAAACGGCTTGAATGTCTTCACTTACGACCCGACAATAGGAGAATTCATTTTAACATTCGAAAATTTAAAAATACCCAAAAGAGGTAGTTATTATAGTGTCAACGAAGGTTATTATTATCGTTGGGACAAAAAAGTTCAAAATTTTGTCAATTATCTTAAATCCTTTGGTAATGGAAAGGACTCCTATTCCTTGCGTTATATTGCAACTGCTGTTGCAGATATACATCGAACATTACATTATGGCGGAATATATATGTATCCACCTGACACGAAAATGCCAAACGGGAAAATCAGATTAGTATATGAAGCTAATCCCCTTGCTATGATAATTGAACAAGCAGGAGGAAAAGCAACTGACGGACGTAGAAGAATTTTAGATATCAAACCCGAATCTATTCATCAACGTGTTCCATTTTATGCAGGTAGCGTTGAAGAAGTTGACTTGCTTGAAAAATATCTTAATGAGTAAATTGATTCCAACACTCTTTCTATGAAATAATGCATCTGAACAGTTTATTATTCACTCAAATAGTAAAAACAGGTTTTAAAATTGCTTATTTAGAATGTGGAACTAATGAGCCATTGTGGTTTAGACATTTACCTGCAAATTGCATTATTGATGGCTATGATTTTAATATTCCAAACGAAGGATTCAGTTTAAATAGTTCTAAATTTAATTTCTTTAAAAAGGATTTTACAAAACTTTACAAAATTGATGAATTAAAGGAAAAATACGATTTAGTTATTGCCGATAATATCTACTCTCATAAAAAAAATACTGATGAATTAACACTATCAATCAAGCATATTCTTAAGCCCGATGGTTTTCTTCATATTGGCATACCTGACTCTGAGAATTTCACTGATTGTTTTTATCGTTTGGTTCATCCTGACGGAGGGGGACATATTAATGATTTTACCAAAGAATCAATGATTGAACTGATGAAAAGAAATGGCTTTGTGCCTTACAAAGTCAGAGAATGGGCTGAAGATTGGATGTGGCTCGAAAGTGAATATGATTTAGAGCATTATAATAAAGAAAATTTAACAAAAGCGGATTTAATTTATATTGCTAATGAATTCCGGAAGGAACTCTTAACCGAAAAAGGTTATTTCTATGGATGGGAACTTCTGTTTGTTAGGGAAAACCACCCCATATTATCTTCAAAAATCCCAACCAGAAAAGGTTATGGAGAGTATAAATAACCTCCAGAAATTTTGTAAGACAATTTTTCACAAAAAATTTTAGATTCTAAAGTGTTAGGCAAAACCAAAGGTTTAAGATATTTTTTTGCTTAATGGATTCTTCCAAACTTCGTTTGTCAGAATGACCGAGAAATATAATTGCTTAAAATATTTCTTTCCATTCTTTAGAATAATTAATTTTAAAACTTTGCGTTCTCTTTGAATCCTCTGCGACCTTTGCGTGTAATTCTTTTTATTTCTCGCAGAGTTCGCAAAGTCACCCGCAAAGATCGCAGAGATTTTTTTTGCTTACATTTTTCAATGAACATTTTTAAAAGTAAAACATATATTTCAAATCATAATGGCACCTTCCAAGCTACGTTTGTAAGAATAACCAATAAAAATAATCACTTCAAATATCTCTTTCTAAATTTTTTAGAATAATTATATTTAAAACTTTGCGTTCTCTTTGAATCCTCTGCGTTCTCTGCGTGAAACTCTTTTTTTTTTCTCGTAGAGTTCGCTAAGTCACCCGCAAAGTTCCTAGAGATTTTTTGCTTACATTTTTCAATGAACATTTTTTGATTAAGAAACACTTATTTCAAATTATAATGGCACCTTCCAAGCTACGTTTGTCAGGTTGACAAAAAAAAATAATTACTTCAAATATCTCTTTCCAATTTTTTAGAATAATTATATTTAAAACTCTGCGTTCTCTTTGAATCCCCTGCGTACTTTGCGTGAAATTCTTTTTATTCCTCGCAGAGTTCGCAAAGTAAAACGCAGAGTTCGCAGAGATTTTTTTTGCTTACATTTTTCAATGAACATTTTTTGAATGAAAAACACCTATTTCAAATCTTAATGGATTTTTCTATACTTCATTTGTAGGAATGAGCAAGAAAAAAATATCTTCAAATATCTCATCCCAATTTTTTAGAAAAGTTTGGGTTAAAAATAAAAAAACCCTATGGATTAAGCCCATAGGGTTTGTGAATTTTTTTCTAAAGTTTAGATATAATAAGCAGTCAAAGTTACAGCAAAGCTATGATATCCCATTGCTGCTAAAGGACCAGCTGTCAATGAAGTTGGGAAAACCCTAAAAATATCTCTACCTGCTCCAGTAAATGTATGAGGTCCCCACCCTGTATAGTCACCATTTGTTGAACCGGGATCTAGGCCATCGACAGTTGAAAAATATCCGGGGGCTACAACATCGTAATCAACTTGCCAGGTTAAACCATTGAGAGTTAAGTTATCAAGTGGTGGATTTCCACTTGTAGAAATCTGATGAACAACATCAACATCAACTTTATAGTCAGCACCGACGCCACCCTCAACAGAAAACTGAATGTCAACTAAACTTGGAGAGGTATAAGTTTTTGTTGTTCCAGGTGCGATTGCTCCTAAAATTCTGCTGGTGATACCGGGATTTGGATCCATATCAAGTGGGGTAACAATGATTGGCTGATAAACATATACTTCGAACCAGTTTGTTCCCTCATCTATACCAAAAGATTGTGCGGAAGCGTTATTGAACGCGAAAGCGAAAGCAAAAACAAGTGCTGCGATTGCAAATAATTTTTTCATATAAAGACTCCTAAAAAATAATAAAACAAATAAAATATAATTAAAACTAATTTACTTATTTAAAATAACTTTACCAGATTCGGTAAATGTTTCACCAAGAATTCTATAAACGTATAAACCGGATGATAAGTTTGTTCCGTCAATATTTATAGTATTTACTTCATTTTTATTCACTACACCAGAGAACAAGGTTCCAACTTTTTGACCAAGAGCATCATATAGCTCAACAGTTACATTTTGAGTCTCTGCAACAGCAAAGTCAAATGATGTTGAAGTTGAGAATGGGTTTGGATAAGCTGGGATTAGTTGAACATCACCGCTCAAATCAGAATCTTCGCTGATGAGTTCCCAACCATCATTTCTTGGGAAGAAGAAGTAACCGCTAAGTCCCCATTTTGCACCAAGGTAATTCTTTGCATCAGACCAATCTGTTGCATCATAATCATTATATAAAAGAACTTCACCTAAATAACCATCAAAATGATGACCTTGAGTCATATTAAATGAACCCCAAGAATATCTTGTTCCATTGACAGCTGCACCAACACCAGTTCGAGAGCTGAAAGCATCCGCTGTTAGACCAGCAAAAGAAATTGTGCTTGAAGATGAACCGTTTAAGAATGCCTGGAAGTTTGTTCCATCATAGTAAGCTCTTGCTAAATAGACGGTGTTAGTAGCAGCGTTAAATTCGAAATATCTTCTCTGAATTGGAGTGGTAGTTCTCCAAATACCTAAGCCGATTTTTGGAGGAGTTCCGGGAAGTATATAGGCATTCATACCGCTTGTTACTCCACCTAATTCAAAAACCATTTGAGGATCAGTTCCAGTGATACTCGATGGAGTTTTGAAAAGAACAAATAACATTTTATCAGTAAGAGCATTTGGTCTGTTGCTCGATGAATTATAATCAATCCATAAATATTTGGATGTAAATGGACTACTTGTCTTGGTGAATCTGACTGCTGGTAAGCTGTTAATAATATTAGTGTTATAAGTTGGACGCATATTATTGTTACCCTGCATAGCACGGTCATTATTTCCAGCTTGATCTTCCCAAGCAAAACTTGCTGGAGGTGCTAAAGCAAGCTGTTGTCCATCACTTAGACTATATCCCATTTGAGTTGCATCGAGCCAAAGAACAAGATTATTTTGTGGAGGATTAGTGCAAATAATAAATATACCCAGTGTGTTATTATCATTTGTGCTGTTGTTATTTCCAACTGGTGCGTTATTATCACCATCCTCTACGAATGGATCAATTGAAGAATATGTAAAGAGCTGTGTTGCTCCGTTCCAATATGTGCTACCGCAGGTCTGAACATTACCGGTATTTGTAGCAACTCCAAACATATTTGTTGTTGGAGAAGTGTTTCTAACAATTTTTAGTCCGATAACTGCACTGTTTGAAGCTGTTGTCGATGTGATATTAACACCACTACTTGGTTTTAAAACTGGTGAACCATTTTTGGCTTTAATTGTTAAGCCTTTATCAATGACGATATTTTCGGCATAATCAAAGCCTGTTCCATTATCAACTACCTCGATGATATCGCCTTCCTGTGCGGCATCAATAGCATTTTGAATATTATCGAATTCGTTATGAATACCCAATGAATATGGTGGATTTGGCATCGAAACATTAGCATTATCAACTGTAATGTTTCTGAGTGTTAAAGAAGCCCAAGTCGAGGCGGAATTCATATCAGTTACATAAGGTGAAAAGTCAATTTTTCCCCAAATTGTTGATGTATAGGCATCAACATCGGATTCATCAGCACCGAAATTATTTGGAGTTGCATCATTAGGTAAGAAATAATCCCTTCCTCCATCAAGCCAAGTTCCATCGAAGGGTGAACCATCGTCAGTAAAAGATCCTCTTGCAACTTGTGGACCCCACGAATATGTATGTCCCGCTCTGTTTGAATTTTGTCCACCTAAAATATAGTGTGGTGGTTCTTCCCAATAGCATCTTTCGGCATTTATGACGTAGCTTGAAGTATTATACATTCCAAAGCGAGCGTTTGCATAGAATAAATTATCTTTAGCAACAACATCAGTTAAATTATCATCTGTTGTTGATGAAAGAGGACGAAAAGGATGAACCCATTGATTTGCGTCAACATTAAATACGGCTCCATCGGTATTACCCCAAGAGTCATTATTGACAAAGTCAATGTTATTCATTTTACCATAAATGTAAAAACCTGAGTGGTAATTATAGAAAAAGCTGTTTAAATCTATGCAAACATCATAGAAACCATTTGTTGCTCCACTATGTCCGTTGACTTGCATCATAACAAGTCCATTACCGTATCTTGTTCCAGTGATGTTATAAGGTGACCTAATGTATGCGTTACCATAAATCTTATTTTCAGTTATACAAGAACTATTAAATTCACCTTGAATTTCGACACCATTTCTGGCATTATCATAAACCAAATTAGCATCAATTGTGAAATGAGAGGCACCACCAACACCTGAATTATAAGGAGCATAAATCATTATACCACTACCATTTCCATAAGCAGAGAAAATTTCATTGTCTTTAATGGTAATGTGTGAGACTGCTGTGGAGGCATCAATGTAAATATTATCGGCTTGTGAGATATTATAGTCAATCGAAAAACTTGAATTTGAGTTTGGACCTATAAGATTGTTCTCAATAGTTATGTAAGATAATCCCGGAGCGATTTTAATTAGATTTTTATTAACACCACCAGTTGTTCTAATTATGTTTTGAATTGTAAAATTCTTGATTACCACATTTGAGCTTGTGATGTCAACAACTATTGTTGTAGGATTAGCACCATCAATTATAGTTGTTGATTTGTTGGCACCAATTATCTGTAATTGCTTATTGACCGTTAAGTCTTCATTATAAGTAGCAGCAGCAACTTGAATAACATCTCCGTTGCTTGCAGTATTTATGGCATATTGAATTGTCGCGAACGCAGTAGCTGGAGTTAAACCGTCATTGGCATCATTTCCAGTTGTGCCGTCAACATAATATGTTGTTGCGAATATACTTCCTGCACTGACTAAAAAAACCGTCAGTAAAAGAAGTAGATGAGATATTTGTTTTTTCATAAAGTCACTCCTTTGTTGAATATTGAACAAATTGTTTTTCAATCCTTTGTTTTTTATTATAAACATTTTTTCAACTGAGAATAACTTATGAAATCAAATTAATTACAAGTGCAAAAATATAATTGCAGTATTAACTGGGAAATACCAGATTTTTGGTATATTGAAAATACCTTTTTCCTTGTATCTGAACCGGTATTTTTTGCTTGTAACATTAATTTCATAAGTATATAATTCAAAAAATAAAGTAAAAACTTAAAAATTCTATTATAATGAGGTTCTAAAATAAAAAAGATTATTTTTTCTAAAAACCTCCATTTTCCTCCATTTTCTTGACTAATATTGCTTTACTTTTTTGATAAAATTTTGTAAACATTGAATTTACAAGGATATCAAAAATATTCAGGTAAATATAATCAAGTAAATTAAACAACATTAACTAAAAAATATTTTTTAGTTCACTAAAACTTATAAATCTTTTTCGAAAAAAACAAACTAATTTTTCTTAACAATTATTAAGTAATATTAATTTTATCCGATAATATTTAGATTTTCAATTTACTAATTTTACCATTTTCAACAAAAGAGTTTATATTTCGTTTCAGTAAAATTTTAATGAAATCCAGTAAAAATGAGTTTTAAAATTGAGCTTATCAACATTCATAAATCATATAAGGAAGGTCTCTCTGTCTATGATGTCCTGAAAGGGATAAACCTAAGTCTCAGCCAAGGCGAGATTGTAATTTTGCTTGGAAAGAGCGGCTCGGGAAAATCCACTCTTTTAAACCTGATTAGTGGAATTGATTTGCCCGACAAAGGTGAAATAATAGTTGATGATTTGAAAATAACCGAGCAATCAGAACATAACCGAACGTTATATCGAAGAAAAAAAATTGGTTTTATATTCCAGTTTTTCAATTTAATTCCAACGCTGACAGTTGAAGAAAACTTGCTTCTTCCTTATGAATTAAACTTCAAAAATACAAATGGATTTAAAGAAAAAGCTAATGAATTGCTCGAAGAAGTTGGTTTGTTGAGCCGATGGAAAAGCTATCCAGATATACTTTCTGGAGGAGAGCAGCAAAGAATTGCCATTGCAAGAGCTTTGATTCATAATCCGGATATTATTCTTGCCGATGAACCAACCGGTAATCTTGATTACGAGAACGGCAAAGCAGTAATAAATCTTTTGGACAACCTCGTAAGGAAGAATAATAAGACACTCATAATGGCTACTCACAGCCGTGAAGTGATTGGAATAGCAGACAGAATCCTGCAAATAAAGGACGGCTCAATTCAAACACTTAACCCAAATTAAAAAAATGAAGCAACACGAAAAATCGAGCCTCAGATATCTTTTGAAACACCCGATTCAATTAGTCCTTTCGATTATTGGTGTGGCTATTGGTGTTGCTGTCGTTATTTCTATTGATATTTCGAGCAATAGTGCAATGAAGGCTTTCGAAATGTCAATGGATGGAATTACGGGAAAAACAACTCAAATAATTCACGGTTCACCTGCAGGAATACCTGACTCTATTTATTATTATCTGAAATTAAATAGAAAACTGGACAAAATTGCACCAGTTGTAGAGCAGAATATCATTACACAAACAAATCCCCCATTTACATTGAACCTGCTTGGAGTTGATGTTTTTGCAGAAAAAGATTTTCGGGATTTTATTGATAATGCAGATGTTCCTATCGGAGAGATTTATGGGAAGCTGCTCTCTGTTCCGAATTCTGTCCTTGTATCTTATTCATTCTCTCAGCAGACCGGAAAATCAATTGACGACACCTTGAAAGTCAAGCACGGCGGAGAATATTTTATTTTGAATATTGTGGGCATTTTGAAGGATAAGAATAACCCAAAAAAGTATGAATCTTTGGCTATTACTGATATTTCGACTGCTAAGCGGATTTTTTTGATGGATTCGCTTTTATCGAGGATTGACCTTATAATTGATGACAAATCAAAATATGATGAAAAAGAAATAGCTGAAATGCTACCCGAAAATGTTCAGCTAACAAGGTCGGAAACAAGAACAAAAATATCAACTCAGATGATTTCAGCTTTCAATTTGAATTTGACAGCAATGAGCCTTCTTGCTCTGATTGTTGGTATGTTCTTGATTTATAATACAATGACTTTTTCGGTTGTTCAGCGAAGAAAGCATATCGGATTATTAAGGTCATTGGGCATTACAAGGAGGGAAATTTTTACTACTGTTATGCTTGAGTCCTTAGCTATTGGATTGATTGGAACAATTATTGGCATATTCCTTGGTATTTTATTGGGAAACTATTTGCTTGGCTTGGTTACTCAATCAATCAACGACCTTTATTTTGTTATTACCGTTCGTGATATCTATGTCTCGCAGGAAACAATTTTGAAGACAGTCTTCCTTGGGATTCTTGCCACTGTTATTTCAGCTCTCAAACCAGCTTATGAGTCAACCAAAACACCGCCAAGGCTTGTTGTTCTTCGCTCTTTTGTGGAGAGTGAATATAAACGTAAGAGATTTATTCTCATACTTTATGGACTTGCCTCAATAGGACTTTCAATTTTGATTTTCGCTGTTTCAGGAAAAAATGTTTTATTAAGCTTTATCGGGGTGCTTCCCTTGATGGTTGGCTTTACTATGTTCACACCTGCTTTGGTAATATTTTTTACTAATATCATAAAGCCACTCGCCAAAAGAGTATTCGGAGTTATTGGAGCGATGGCTTCTAAAGGTTTAGCAAATTCACTAAGTAGAATAGGTATTGCCATATCAGCCCTTGCAATTTCTCTTGCAGCAGCCATAGGAGTTGGAACAATGGTTAATAGCTTCAGGATAACAGTTGTGAACTGGCTCGAAACAAGGCTTCAAAAAGACATCTATATCTCAGTTCCAACATTAATTTCAAGATTTAATGATGCAACAATTCCCGATGGACTTGACACATTACTTGAAAAATTGCCCGAAGTCAAAAATTTAACTCTTTACAGGGAATTGAGAATCACTGAAGGAAATAATATGATTCACCTTATCGGAAGCAGCTTTCCCGAAGATCCTTCGTCAATGTATGTTTTCAAAGAAGGAGATCCAAAGCAAATATGGACTAAACTAAAACAGGGCGAAGTAATGGTTACTGAACCTTATTCATATAGGACAAACAAGGGTGTTGGCGATTCAGTAGATGTATTGACAGACAAGGGAATGAAAAAATTCAGAATTGCAGGTGTTCACTATGACTATGGCTCGGATATTGGCTTGATCTTTATGGAGATAGAAACTTACCGAAAATTCTGGGATGATAGGAAACTATCAGGTTTAGGAGTATTTCTCAAGGAAGGTTATGATGTGCAAGAGACAATAAATAAGATCCGCAATTTAGTCGGGACAGACCAAGAGATAATTGTCAGATCGAACAAAGACTTGCTCAAATCATCTATTGAGGTATTCGACAGAACTTTTATTGTAACAAATGTTCTGCAGATTCTTGCGATAATAGTAGCTTTCATTGGTGTTTTGTCAGCTCTAATGTCGCTACAGCTTGAAAGAACAAAGGAAATTGCTATTTACAGGGCAAACGGGATGACACCAAGGGATATTTGGAAATATTTAAATCTCCAAACGGGGATTATGGGCTTGATTGCTGGAATTTTATCTATTCCTCTGGGAAATATCTTAGCATTGGTGCTTATCTATGTAATCAATAAAAGGTCATTCGGCTGGACTTTGCAATTCAATATTATACCTGAATTATTGATTGAAGCTGTTTTGGTTGGCATAATATCAGCAATTCTCGCTTCGATTTATCCTGCTTACAAAATGTCCCGAATTTCTCCATCAATTGCTCTGAGGGAGGAATAAATATGTTAAGGATTATCATTATAATTTTAGCAATGATTCTGGCTTCTATCGTTATTTTGTATTTTAATAATGAAAATAAGGCTAAAGATAGTAAAAGTAGTTTCATCGAGATTACTTCCGTCTTAACGGGAAACAATGATACTATCTTCAAAAAAGCAATAGACAAGAGGGTTTTTAAATTCCCTGAAGATTTTTATCCTAAGCCTGACTTCCGAAATGAATGGTGGTATTTTACCGGTAATCTTGAAGCTGAAAATGGGCGGCAGTTCGGTTATCAGTTCACTATTTTCAGAAATTCGCTTTTTAAAGCTCTTTATCCGATGAAAAACTGGGAGAGTAGTGATATTTATATGTGTCATTTTGCTATAACCGATATTTCAGAAAGCAAGTTCTATTCCTTCGAGAAAATTTCAAGAGCTTTGAACCCACTGGCGACTTTCGATTCTTCTCAAAATAAAATAAATGTTGAAAATTTCTATTTTAACTTTAATTATAACCCCTTGACAAAACAAACAGATTTTGAAATATATGCTTTTGCTGATGATATAGAAATGTCTCTTTCGCTCGTAAGCCAAAAACCAATCGTGCTTCAGGGAAATGAAGGATTAAGCCAAAAGAGCGGAACAAAGGGAAATGCATCTTATTATTTTTCCATTACTAAACTAAAAACAACTGGAAAAATAAAGGTTAAAGGGCAGGATTTCAAATTAAATGGTTATTCTTGGTTCGATAGAGAATGGAGCACAAGTTCTTTGGATACAAATCAGATTGGTTGGGATTGGTTTTCCTTGCAGTTGGATAATGATTACGAAATTATGTTCTATGCTTTAAGAAAAAAAGATGGCTCGTTTGATGAATTCAGCAGCGGAACAATAGTAAATCCTCAGGGAACTTATGACAGGATTATAGCTGGTCAAGTTCAACTTTCAGTAACTGACTATTGGAAAAGCCCTGATGGAAGGAAATATCCTTCCGGTTGGATAATAAATATTCCCAAAAAGGAAATAAAGCTCGAAATAGAGCCTTTCATTAAAAATCAAGAACATCAACATTCATTCCGCTATTGGGAAGGCGCAGTCCGATTGAAAGGGAAATTCAAAGGAAAAGACATAAGTGGTAAAGGCTATGTTGAATTAACAGGATATTGATTTAAACAAACTAATCTCTTAATTTTTGATTAAAGAATCTTGATGTGTCAATTTGAAATTTGTCCTTAATTTGTCGTAAGCAAAAAAGTGTCTTTCGAACAGGACTGGAATTTTTTGAAATTTAGCAATTTTGGATTTTTCACCGATTGGCAGTCCACCAACCCTAAGAGCAACCTTTCCATCAAGAAATACTCTACCTTGATTGAGCCTGTATGCCGAACCAGAATATAAATTATTAATCCTAAAATTCATTAAATTTTTAAAATATGCATCGCTGCGGTCAATGATTTCATCTTCGGTATAATCAAAATCATCCAAGTTAGCAAAACTAAGGGTTATAGCTGGCTCTGTTTCATAAACAAGAACTGGAGTCCCCACTTTAACTTTTTTATACAAAAAATCACCATCTTCTCTTGAAATACGAATACATCCGTGAGATGAAGGTCTAAATCCAAGATGACCGTAATATCCTGAACCTTTTAATCCGTGAAAGCCAATATTACCTCGAAAGCCAATCCAATTAAAAAGCTCTGCATTATTGAATTGTTTTGAAATTGCTAATGGCGTTTTATTCTGCACTGTGAAAAGCCCCGGTGGTGTGTCTAAACCTTCTTTAATTTTTGAGGTTCCAGATGATATTCTAAATTTGAATATTGAATCATTCCTTTGATACAAGAAAGCATATTGCCTTTTAATACAGACTTCAATATATGTATCTCCAAGAACATAAATAGTGTCCTGCTGGGGAAGGTAAGGGAAAAACACATTTTTGTTGTGAATATTTTTATTTATTAAATGAGAAGAGACGCTATTTCCACCTAATAGACTGATTGAAATCAATCCAATTATAGAGGTTATGAAAAATATGTGAACCAATCTTCTCATTTGTAATATCTTTTTTGTAATTTTTTCTGGAACATAATGCAAATTATAAAAAAGAATAATCAAATATTTTATTATGAAAGATAAAAGGGAGTTTTTTTTTAATTCAAAAAAAATAGCCATTGTAAGAACTGATAAGTTAGGTGATATGGTTCTAACCTTACCTATGGCTAAAGCAATCAAAGAAACATTTCCCGATAAGTACATTACTCTCATTTCTTCTAAATATACAAAACCTTTACTTGAAAATCTCAAATGTATTGATAAGAAGTTTTTTTTAGAGGATTTCAATGATGGAATAAATGGAATATTTAATAATGAAAAATTTGATGTCGTTTTTTTTCCAAGACCGAGATTCAATGAATGCCTAAGTGCTTTTCTAACAGGACAAAAACTTAGAGTTGGCTCAGCCTATCGCTGGTATTCCTTTTTATTTAACTTTAAAATTTATTCACACCGGAAAACAGCAGAAATGCACGAAGCAGAATATAATGTCAATATGATTGAAAATCTCACTGAAAAAAAATTAAAAACAGAATTAGTAAAACCAAATATTAATGACAGCGATAAAAGAACAATTGAAACCTTATTAAAAAAACACAATTTAACTCCAGAAAATTTTATCATCATCCATCCGGGAAGCGGGGGTTCGGCTTATGAGTGGAAAGCTGAAAATTTTGGAAGCTTGGCAAAGAAAATATTTGAGAGAACTGGCTTAAAAATCGTGATAACCGGAAACAAATTAGATGAACCTAAATGCAATATTGTTTCGATAATTTCAGAAACGTCTATAAATTTATGCTCTCAATTAACCCTTGAAGAATTAATAACGCTGATTAGCTTTTCAAAATTATTAGTAGCAAACTCTACTGGGGTAGTTCATATTGCGGCTGCTTTAGGCATTAAGGTTCTTGGTTTATATCCAAATTCACCGCATCTAAGTCCAAAAAGATGGGGACCATATTCAAAGGACTCAGTCTGCGTTACACCAGATTCAAAAGGAAAAAATAATCAGGACGATATGAATTTAATTAATTTTGATAAAGTTCTTTTTACAGCTATTGAATTAATTGAAAAGTAATGATATTACTTGTTCAAAAACTCTACAGCATCGTGAATTTGTCCATTCATATAAATTTCCGGAACAACAACGTTGCAAGTTACATATCTGAGCCTGACACCAGCTTCGAGGAACATATCTGTAGTTCGTTTGTGTGAATCAACCCATTTGCCGTTAGTATGCTGATCATAAAAATCCTGCCCATTTCTATGAATAATTACCTCAGAAATACCCGTTTGAATGATTGCTCTTGCACAATCAGCACAAGGGAGCCAAGGGACATAAATTTTACAACCTTTTAGGACTGTCCCACGTCTTGCAGCATTATAAATGGCGTTTCTCTCAGCGTGTTCAATCCAATAATATTTTTCCCCACCTTCCCTTGAAAGTCTTGATGAGTCTTTATCAATTTCAATATTACGGGGTAGAGAATTATAACCAGTCGAAACAAGAACATTGTCAGGGTCTACAATAACTGAACCAACGTGTGTTTTGTCGTCTCTGCTTCTCATCCCAACGAGATAGCACATAGTAATATATAATTGATCCCAATCCGGTCTTTTCATTTTTCTGTTTTATATTATAATTATTTGTAAGTTGAACACACAAATTACAAATTTTTGTGAATGTTATGAAATACTTAACAAAAACTATTGTTATTCTTTCAATCATCAGTATGATGACTGACATATCGAGTGAGATGCTTTATCCAATATTACCGATGTTTTTGAAAAGTATCGGGTTCTCAGTTTTATGGATTGGAATTTTGGAGGGTTTTGCGGAAGCAATAGCTGGTTTTTCAAAAGGATATTTTGGCAGAATGTCCGACAAAATTGGAAAAAGGGTCCCCTTTGTGAGAATTGGTTATACTTTAAGTTCCATTTCCAAACCTTTAATAGGGCTTTTTGCAACTCCTGTAATAGTTTTCTTCTTGAGAACAATGGATAGGCTTGGTAAAGGAGTAAGAACTGCAGCAAGAGATGCTATTCTTTCCTCTGAAACAACAAAGGAATTTAAAGGGAGAGTGTTTGGTTTTCATAGGGCATTCGATACCTTAGGAGCTGCTATTGGACCAATATTAGCTTTAATTTATCTTTATTATTATCCTGAAAATTATGTTACTTTATTTATTTTGGCTTTTATTCCCGGGTTGATAGGAATTTTATTTACATTTTTTTTAAAGGACAAAAAGTCAATAGAAATAACGAATAATCATACAAAAACTAAATTTTTGGAATTTTTATCATATTGGAAAAAATCATCAAAAAATTTCAAGAAAACAGTCATTGGACTAATTGTATTCACGGCTATAAATAGCTCGGATATGTTTTTGTTGTTATTAGTCAAACATCACGGGTTATCAGATTCAACCGTTATTACTCTGTATATATTTTACAATTTAGTTTATGCATTATTTTCAGCACCGATGGGTTGGCTTGGAGATAAAATTAAATTGAAAAACAGCCTTATTCTGGGTATCTTTTTGTTCAGTATTGTATATATTTTTATTCCTTTTGTTAGTTCAGAGTGGTTATATTATTTATTATTTTCAGTTTATGGAATAGCAATATCTGCAATAGAAGGTAACTCAAAGGCATTAATATCAAATATAGCAAGTAAAGAAGAAACTGCAACAGCAATTGGTTTCCTGACAAGTTTTCAAAGCCTTGCCACGTTATTGGCAAGCTCTATAGCAGGAATTTTATGGTCAGCAATTAACCCGACAGCGCCATTTTTGCTATCGGGTATTGTTGCTTTTCTTTGTTCTGTTTATTTTTTATTTGTAAAAATAAAATAATTTAAATTTTTAATTCGATATTGTTATTTTTTATAACGTCTTTAATTCCACTAAGGTGGTTTATATACCTTGCAGTTGTAAAGAGAAAATCGGAAAGTCTATTTAGAAAAACAACGACATTATTACTAATTGGCTCATTCTTTTTTAGAGCGACTGCCAATCTTTCGGCACGTCTGCAAACCGTTCTTGCAAGATGGCAAAGAGCAGCGACTCTTGTTCCACCAGGTAGAATAAAGTTTTTAAGCTCTGGAAGATCCTCCGAATATTTATCAATCAATTTTTCCAACCATTCAATGTGTTTTTCTTCAATTCTATCTAATTTGTATTTGACAATATTTGCATCAGCAGGAGTAGCAAGATCTGAACCCATTATGAAAAGCAAATTACTCAAAATAGTAAGATGTGTGTATGTAGATTTTGGCAAATCATAGGTTAAAATTATTCCTATGATTGAATTTAACTCATCAACAGTGCCATAAGTTTCGACTCTGAGGTCAGATTTTGATACTCTTTTTCCGGAGAAAAGCCCCGTTGTTCCGTCGTCACCAGTTTTTGTGTAAATTTTCATATTTTCCTATAAAGAAAATTGATAATAATATTCAAAATTAATTAAACCATTTTTTATATCAAATATGATTTTTATTTACTAAACAAGTTTTTGTTAAATTGCATTTATTTAAGGAAAATAACTTGGAAAAAAATATAGATGTTCTCTTTATAGGTGATATTGTTGGTGATTGTGGAATCAAAGCAGTAGAAGAAAAACTACCGTCATTGATAGAAAAATATCAGCCTGATTTTATTATTGCAAACGGTGAAAATGCAGCCGCAGGAAAAGGATTGACTGAGGAAGAAGCCAACCGTTTGTTTGCTTTAGGAATAGATATTTTGACTTCAGGTAATCACGTCTGGGATAACTGGAAGTCGAGACCTCTTCTTTCGGCTAATCAAAAGGTTATTAGACCACTGAACTATCCACCGGGAAATGCAGGACGAGGCTACACTTTTTTTTCCCTTGAAAATCAAACAGAAGTGGCTGTTCTGAACATTCAGGGGCGGACATATATGCAAGCTATTGACTGTCCGTTTCGTTCTGCTGATAATGCCTTGAAGTCAATTCAGGAAAGAACAAAAATAATAATCGTAGATTTTCATGCAGATGCCTCCGCAGAGAAAGTAGCAATGGGATGGCACCTTGATGGTAAAGTTTCTGCTATCATAGGCACACACACTCATATTCAAACAGCAGATGCGTGTATTTTGCCACAAGGTTCTGCTTATATTACTGATGTTGGTATGACTGGACCCTACGACTCCGTTGTTGGATTAAAGAAAGAAATTGCATTGAAAAGATTTATTTTTCAAACACCTTTCAAATATGAATTAGCTGTTGATGATGTTAGACTCTGTGGAGTAAATATCAAAATAAATCCTAATAACGGAAAAGCTATTTCTATTGAGTCTTTTATGTTGCCGGAACCAAAAAAAATTTCAGAAAGTTAATTTCAAGTGAAATTTTTTTTAGTAATATGTGTTATTATAACATTAAATAAATCAAATAAGGGGTATTTTGATGAAAATTAATTTTAAGTTACTATTTATAACCCTTCTATCTTTTGTGGTATTTGGGCAAAATCCCGCATATTCTCAGGACATTGACACTCTTGCTCCTTATTGGGGTTTGATTAGCGGACCAACAGCTCCCGATGTCAGAGTGCTAAAAATCGATAGAAACAACACACTTTATATTGGAACTTGGGGTGGTGGTATATTTAGATCATTCAATAGCGGGCAAACTTGGACCGAAATAAATTTCGGTTTAACAAACCTTTTCATCAATGCCATTGAATTTGATTCTTCGGGTGTTATTTATGCAGGAACTAATGGTGGAGGTTTATTTCGATCCTCTAACAATGGATTGAGTTGGACAGCAGTAAATAATGGGCTGACTAATCTTTATGTAAAAGCTATTGCATTCAAAGGAAACACTCATATATTTGTTGGAACTAAGGGAGGAGGCGTTTTTCGCTCTACAAATTCTGGTGGGAATTGGACTGAATCAAATATTGGGATTTGGTTTTGGGATATTACCGCTTTATTTGTAACTGCAGATGGTGATGTGGTTGCGGGAACAAACGGAGGGGGAATATATAGATCATCAGACAATGCATTAACGTGGAGATCTTCCAATGGCGGAATCAATAGTAAAAATATCACCTGTTTTGGAATTAGTCAATTGGGTGAAATGTTTTGCGGAACCCTTGGTGGAGGTCTCAATTTTTCAGTGAATTCTGGGGTCAGTTGGTCAGAATATAAAAAAAACAATTTTTTCAGAAATGTAACAGCACTTACATTTCCTATTACTGCTGATCCAATTGTTGGCACTGACGACAGAGGAATTTTCAGATATGATAGCAAAGTAATGGATGATTGGGTTAGAACAAATGTGAGATACCCCGGTATAAACGCATTGGCAAGAAATTCACAAGGTGTTCTTTTTGCCTCAATTGCCTTTGAGGGAATTTTTAAAAGTTTGGATTCTGGAAGAACTTGGACCTATGTTTCTCACAAGACTGATTCTTCGATGAGACCAATGCTTGCTTACAAAAATGGCTTAGTTCTTGCATCAAACAAAAATAAGGGTATATACCGCTCAACTGATAATGGAAATACTTGGTCTCAAGCAATTTTACCCGGAACAACTATTTTATGCTTTGCTTTCGATTCCGTTGGAAATGCTTATGCCTCCGGGGTTTCTTCATCAGGTAGTATTCTTTATGTCTCAGCGAATCAGGGTTTGACTTGGTCTGCTATGAGAACTTTTACAGACACAATGGTAACTGCATTAGCAGTTAAACCGGATGGCAGATTGTTTGCCGCACTAAGATTTCCACCCTCAGACCAAATGAATCCAAATGCTATAAGAACTAATTTAATAACAACAACGGATATGGGTGGAACTTGGCAAATTCTTAATGTTCACACAAGAGCACTGTCAGGATTTATAGCGATAGGAGTGAATTATAATGGGCATATTTGGCTCATTTCTGAGGATACGGTTATGCGTTCAACTAACGACGGCGTTAATTGGACTACTTATTTACCAACTGCTCAAACCCCTCAATGCATCGCTTTTAATAGCAATAATCATATTTTTGTTGGAACTATGACAAGCGGGTTATACCTTTCAACAAATAACGGAGCAAGTTGGACTAACATAACTTTTGGAGTTCAATATTCAGGGGTTCAATTTATAAACATTAATCGAAGAAACCACATTTTCATTGGTATGAGCTATGACGAAGGTTTAAGATTTTCGACTAATAACGGTTCGACTTGGGACACTCTCATTTCAGGGGCAATCAGGTCATCGAAAATAGAATCTATGACGCTGAGTGGTGATGGCTTCCTTTTTGTTGCAACTAATTCACTTTATAGATATATTGAACCTGAAGATTTACTTATTCCGGAATTAAGTTCACCCGCTTATGGCTCTGGAGGAATTACTTTAACTCCTACCTTTGTTTGGAATAGCGTTGCAAGAGCAGATATGTATGAATTTCAAATTTCAAAAGAATTTTCATTCAGCAACAACATAGAATCAATTACTCATAGCCCAACACAAAGAAAAATAAATTCAACACTTGATTATAATACTACATATTATTGGAGAGTCCGTTCAAGGACAAACAAATCACTTGGAGCTTGGAGTCAACCTTGGATGTTCACTACAATAATTGCACCTCCGATTTTGGTTTATCCCCAAAATAACACTGGCGGACACCCGGTAACTACTAAACTTGTTTGGAAAAAAGTGGATGGTGCTGGTTCTTACACTGTTCAAGTTTCAAAAGATAAAAATTTTAGTGGAACATTAATTTTAAATAAAGACTTTACTGATACAACTGCAGAAGTCAAGGGCTTAGAGTTATATACAACATATTATTGGCGTGTTCAGGCAAGAGCAAATAAAAATAATAGTGAGTGGTCCGAAACTTGGAGCTTTATTACAAGATTGAAACCACCAGTAAATCGCTCACCTGCTAATAATAGCTATGGGCATCCCACTATTGTCAACTTTGAATGGAATCCAAGCACTGGAGCAACAGGTTATGAAATACAAATTGCAAAAGATATTGATTTCGAACAAATGATATTTGATGGCGAGACCCAGACTATCTCAAACCATCAATCAAAATTGCTCGAATATTTCACTGAATATTACTGGAGAGTCAGAGCAAAAGATGATTACGGACAAAGTGACTGGTCAACTCCTTGGAAATTCATTACTGTTATTGAAGCCCCGATTCTTACATATCCTTATGATAATGAGGAAAATATGAAAACAACTGTAACATTTCAGTGGGAGCCTTATGCAAAAGCTACTGCATATCATTTCCAATTATCAGAGGACAGAAACTTTAATTCTATTGTCAAAGAGTTTACTTCACTTGATACAATAAGCGTAACAATTCCTGACTTGGCATTCTATAAAACATATTTCTGGAGAGTTAGGATAAAGGTTAATAATTACGATGGATTATGGGCTAGCTATAGAACATTTAGCACCGGTCTTGCAAAGCCTGAGTTGAGCTATCCTTTGAATAATTCAAATAATATACCACTGGATGTAACATTAAATTGGAAGCGTGTAAGTGGTGCTAAATACTATAAACTTTATCTTGCTAAGGATTTTAATTTTCAAAATATCGTTAGAGTTATTGATTCAATAGAGACTACTCAGTTTGAATTTTCAAATCTTGATTTCAAAACAAAATATTATTGGAAGGTCAAAGCCTTTTATGATAAAGGAGAAAGTGAGTTCTCAGATACTTGGCAGTTTGAAACGGTCGAGGAATTGAGTGTTGAACTTGCTGACATAAGTTTAAGAGATTTTTCTGCTTATCCCAATCCCTTCACAAAAATTGTGAATATCAATTATGATTTACAGTTTGATAGTTTTGTTACAATAACAATTCGAAACGATATTGGAATTGAAATCGAAAAATTGTTCAGTGATTACCAATCCCAAGGAAAACACTCAATAAAATGGGAACCGAATAATATAAATTCAGGTGTTTATTTCATCGAAATAAAAACTCATAAAGAAATATTTGTAATTAAGATTATTCATCTAAAATAAGAAAGGAAAGTTAATGGATTTAAAAGCAATTCAAGAAGCACTTAAAGAAGCCGGTCTCGATGGTTGGTTGTTTTATGATTTTCATAATCGCGATATGATAGCTGCCAGAATACTAAATATGGACACTAAACGCTTTGCCTCCCGAAGATGGTTTTATTATATTCCAGCTGAAGGCGAACCACAAAAACTCGTTCATAGGATAGAGCCTTGGAGATGCGATCATCTTCCCGGTGAGAAACACGTTTATTTACCTTGGCAGGAGCAGCATAGATTATTAAGAGATATTCTGAAATGGGCAAAGAAAATTGCAATGCAGTATTCACCTATGAATGCTATACCTTATGTTTCAATAGTTGACGCTGGAACATATCAATTAATTAAAAGTTTTGGAGTTGAAATAGTTTCAAGTGCTGATTTAGTCAGTAAATTTGAGTCTCATTTATCAATGGAGGATTGGCAAAGCCACGTCGAAGCAGGTAAAATCCTTCAAATGGTTAAAGATGAGGCATTCAAAGAGATTTGCAAAAGGATAAAATCGGGTCAAAATCCCACAGAATATGAGATTTATGAATTTATGGTAAATCTTATGAAGTCAAATGGTCTAACTTTTAATGATGGTCCTATAGTTGCAGTTAATGAGCACGCAGCAGACCCTCATTTTGAGCCAACACCCGCAAATACCTTTAAGATGAAAGAGGGTGATTTGGTTTTGATAGACCTTTGGGCAAAACTCGATAAACCAAGAAGTATATATTATGACATCACTTGGATGGGTTTCATTGGAGAGACAGTTCCCGAAAAAATTGAGAATATTTTTCAAATTGCCAGAAATGCGAGAGATACTGCTTTAAATTTAGTGAAAAGACGATTTTCCCGTGGTGAACCTCTCTACGGCTGGGAAGTTGATGATGCTTGTAGAAATGTTATTAGGGAAGCCGGTCTTGCCGAATACTTTACTCATCGCACTGGTCATAACATTGGCGAGGAAGTCCACGGTAATGGAGTTAATATTGACAACCTCGAAACCAAAGATGAAAGGTTAATTATCCCCGGAACTTGCTTTTCTGTTGAACCGGGAATTTATATGGAACACGAAAAGATTGGATTCAGAACTGAAATTGATGTTTTTGTTACTGATGAAGGTAAAGTTGAAGTCTCTGGAGCAATTCAGGAAAAAGTAATACCAATTTTAACTCTCGTTTGATTTCTACTGTCTGTTCTACTGCTGATTTATACTTTTTTTAATTAGGTATAATGCAGTAGAACAGACTTTATATTAATTAAAGATTTTCTTACTTGCTTATCATAAAGCTATCAATTTTTTCATCTTTCAGATTATATACACTTACATTAATTTTATCATCAAAAACTTCAAAAATCCCATAGTTAAAATCTTTTACGCTGATTTGTGTATAATTTTCAGTTTTAGGTTCATACAAAGGAGCTCCGCCTCCACCGAAGACCAAATGGTAAATTTTATTTACATAATTTCTTTGATAATAATGATTATGACCGGTCAGACAAATATCAACACCATATTTTTCGAATAACTCATTTGTCATTTTAATCATATCTTTACTTCCGCTATGACCACCACTAGAGTAAGCGGGAATATGAAATACAGCTATTTTCCATTTTTTATTACTGTTCTTTAGGTCTTCTTCAGCAAATTTCCATTGGTTGGAGCCTTTCTTAACGCTCTGTTCTGTGTTGAGAACTAAGAAATGTATATTGCCAATATCAAATGAATAATAGAAGTCATTTCCAGAGTTTTTATTAGCTGGTTCCAAAAACGCTTTTGAATTTTGTCCCATACCTTCGTGATTTCCTATTGAGTTGAAGAATGGGACTTCGGAAATCAAATTCAATTCATCTGCAGTGAAAAATTCCGATTTCCAAGTTTCATATCTTCCATCGAAACATAAATCGCCAGTATAGATAGAAAATAAGGGTTCAAATCTTTTCATTTTTTTTGACTTTCTCGAGTGATCGAATGGATTAGATCTATTGTCCCCCATCACAGCAAATAAAATTGGTGAGTTTTCTTGAGGTGGTGTTCGAAATTTTAAAATGTCAGACTCATCATTATTATGAACTGCTTTGTAAAAATAAGCACTATTGCTCTTTAAATTTTCAAGTTTAATACGATGAACGAATGTATTATTTCTTCTTTTTTCAGTTTCCACATAATAATTCGTTGTTGCTGTCAGTTCGGTGTTTCTGGTTTGTCCATAATTAACGGTTACTGGAGAATTATTATCAGTTTCGACCATAACAATAACTGAATTATTACTCAAAGCTTGAAGGTATGGTTTCATTAAAATTTTGCCATAAGAAAATCCTGTGGCAAAAATGAGTAATAAATATATAATTAATTGCTTCATTCTATAATTATCCTTTGTATTAAAAGTTATTGAAACGTAATAATGTTTATGGCATTTTTAAATTTTTCGCTAAATCATAATTATTCCAAAAAAAAGGAATTAATTTGAAGCCTTGATTTTCCTTACTTTAATTTGTTTCACGCAAAGCTCGCAGTGAACAATGTCATAAATTTAAAAATAGATTAATCGCAGAGAACGCAGAGCTTATTAATTATCATTAAGATTTTAAACAATATGGAAAAAAATTCAATTTTCTAAAAAAAATCTCTGCGAACTCAGCGTTAGACTCTGCGGTCTTTGCGAGAAATAATTAAATCAAAAAAAAGCAACTTATAATTTAACTTGAAATAATAATAAAAAATGAATTGCGTATGATATAAATTTTTTTCGGTCAGTCTGGTAAGAGAAGTTTGAAAGCCTTTTTTAAATGGAACCTTTACAATCATTTCAGCTAACATTTATGAAACTAAATTTCCATTTAATGATATGGTTTAAATTCATTTTATCTTACTTAAAACTCTCGAAAACTGAATAATATCATTTTCGTTTTGATAGATTCCGAAACCGAAACGGAGCCGGTCACCACGGTAATCAGTAATAACATTTTGTTCCCTTAACTTTTTATGAAAGATAGCTGCATTAGGTAATTGAAAAGTCAGGAAATGCCCCCTATTAGAGTCAGTAATAGGTGTTAAAAGGTTGGATAAATTGAAAACATCTGAATTTATTTTCTTCAATTCATCAAGAAAAAGATTTTGTAGATTAATTACATAATTATGAATTTTTGGAACATCTAAGTTTATTGATTTCAGAAACTTACAGACGGAGTTAAAGCGATAAATACCCGTTGGGTCAAAAGTTGAGCCCCAAAATTTATAGGCATCATTGGAATAGGCAACCAAATTTGTTTGGTTTTCAGTTAGAGAGCCAAAAGTAGCAAACCATCCGGTATGAATTGGTCTGTAAGTATTATTTTTTGGAGCAAACATAAAACAGACACCTTCTCCGCTCATAGCATACTTATAACCACCTCCAAGTAAAAATATCCTTGATTGATGCTTCCTGATTGATTGAGGTATTGCCATAAACGAATGATAACCGTCTATTACTATCATCGTTTCCTCGGGCGTTTTCTCAACTATTTCTGTAAGGTCTTTAATATAAAATCCGGAATTGAAAAAGACATTACTCAGAAAAACAATATCATACTGAGACTTTTCTAATTCCTTCAAGAACCTTTCCAAAAATGACTCGAAAGGAAATGTTTCAACACGATTAACATTTATTTTCCCAACTTCTTCTAATCTTGCTGTCTGTCGAGTAAAAGAGTGAAATTCACTATCGGTTGAGAGTATTTTTAACTTTTTAAACCAATCAAAGCAGCTTATTAGCCGAAAAACAAATTCGTGTGTATTTGGTGCAAAAGCAATCTGCTCAGGATAATCAATATCCAGAATTTCAGCTATGTTTTTCTGTGCTTCTGGAATTACTTTACCAAGAATAAGTTCCCATTTTTCATCACTGTATTTTGCAGAATTGTCCCAATAATCAAGAACAGCTTCTCTGGTGATATCAAGCCAGTAATGATGACTATGAGCTGCAAAATGCAGTTTTTCTTTGTTTTCGGCTAAAAATTTAGAAAAATATTGCTTATACATAATTATTCAAAAAAACTAATTTCATTTTTGCTGATTGATAGATATTGATGCCAGTTTGTGCCTCCTGTGCCCGTTGTATCTTTCAAATGAGCATAAGCCAAGCCATAGTGAACACCTTTATAATGTCGGTTGACTATTGTGTCGTAATATTTAAGAACATCACGAACTTTTTTAGAATTTTCACTATTAATATCTGTAATATATTTTTGATATAAAGAAAGAAGGTTTTTGTTTTCGTATTCCTTTGCTAAATCAAGGAAATAGCTATCATACTTATTCTCAAATTCTATCAAAGTTTCGGCTTTTTCGAGCAAGTCTGGATTTGATAAATTATCATCTTTTACTATTCTTGCACCATACTTCCAATATAAATTTTGGTATATATTTTCTATATCATTCTCATTTTTTAAATCATCTTTTTTCGATGGATGGACAAGGTTTTGAAGCTGGGTGGACATAATTTCGATAGTTCTATATTGAAAGCTTTGGAAACCACTTGCAGGAACCAATGCCTGCCGAAATTTCAGAAACTGCTGATTATCAAAACAACTGACAGATATTGTTGAAATTTCGGAATCATTTAAAATCTGATGAGCTTTACTAAATACAGAAAATTCAGGCATCAAAATGCTAATGCTATTAGTCAAAATATTAAAATTATTAATTACTCTGCCTAACCTTTTTATCCAGTTACGATAGTCCAAAAATTCTTTTTTATTATCATCAGTTAATAATTTTAACTCATTTATAATCAATCTAAAAAAGAGTTCACTTATCTGATGATATATAATAAAAATATGTTCGTCTTCAAAATCAGTTTTGGGTTTTTGTAAATTCAGAAGTGTGTCAACGCCGACATAATCCCAATAGCTAAGCTTATCACTCATAAATAATTTAGTTTAAATTAAAAATTGCAATATAATATATTTATGAATGATTAAACGAATTTTTTTACCACCCTAAATCTTTGTCAGAATAACTTTTTTCCCAAATTCTATTGCCATCAGTATCGAATAAGAGGAACTTGAGCGTTCTTTCGGTTCTTTTGCCCGTAATTTCAATCATACCAAAGTTTCTTTTGTCGTAACAAGTTCCGGGAACTCTTAGGTAATTATTTTCTTTTGAACAAGCATCTGTAAACGGTCCTGATGTAAGAGGAGAAACAGTGAAATCAAGCAAAGGATATGTTCCTTCTCGTGGTAAGGAAGTTAGTTCAGAAAAGTGACGGTCGCCCGAAATAAAAATGACTCCTTTTATATTTTCTTTAGAAATTGAATTTATCAGATAGGATTGTTCTTCAGGAAAGGTTGAATAATTCTCATAATTGGCTACAGGATTTAGGACCTGACCGCCAATGATAATTATCTTGAATCTTGCTTCGCTGAAGGTAAGTGCGTTGATAAGCCAGTCAATTTGCTTATTTCCTAAAATTTCTTTCTCGCTGAATTTACGATTATTTGAAGACCTGAACCAGCGGTTATCCAAAAGGAAAAAATCAATATCAGCCCATTTAAACATTGTAACGGCACATTTCTCATCGTAAAATCCATAAGTTGGATTTCCCCAGAATAATTGAAAAACATCCAAAGCTTCGTTTTTATTACGAAAAGATCGGTCACTATTATTCGGACCATAATCGTGATCGTCCCAGATTGCATAATGATGAACTGAAGCAAGCAATGGCTGAAGTTCAGGAATTGCACGGCTGTGAGAATTTCGATATATCATTCCACTTCGGGAAAACCAGTCAACTTCACGGTAATAAATATTATCTCCAAGCCATAGCATTATATCGGGTTTTTTTGAATAAATCGAATTGAAAATTTTATACTCACCACCATAGGGTTTGCCGGGTCTGTCATATAGACTATCATTAATATAAGCACAACTTCCCATTGCTATTTTAACAGAAGGTGGTTCTTCTCTGTATTGCCAAAGTTTTTGTGTTTGAAATTTCAAAGGATAATTAAAATTAATTCTTTTGTTATTTATATAAAGTGAATAATCATAATTTGTTCCCGGTTCAAGATTAGATAATTTAATTTTAGCAGTAAAGCCATCAATCGGGCTTGTCCTCTTTGTTTCAGAAAAATACTTAACATTATCCCCTTGCTTCCAATATTCGAATTTTACTTCAGCTTCCTGTTTTGTTTGAACCCAAATTAAAACTTCACGCATTTCTGAATAGCCAAGCATTGGACCGGACATAAGAAGTTCCTTTTGTGCTTTGATTTGGACAAAAGAAAAAACAATTATTAGTAATATTACCAACTTTCTCATAATTAACCTTTAAAATTGACTTTTTCAAATAAAAAGTCGCAATTTAATAAGCATATATCTACTAAAAATGAATTAACTGAAGATTAAGCAAAGATTATGAGTACCTTAACAAATTTAGTAATCAAAAATAGGGTATCAAGCTAACCAAATTTAGGTTAAGCTATTGACTTAAAAGCATAAGTTTAGATTTATTGTTAATAAGAATATTATATCAGGCTAATAATCCTATCTTACTTCGGCTCCGGTTGGTATGCCATCATCGTTTATTGTAACAACAGATAGTTTTCCGTCTGGTGAATTTGCAGCAAGAAGCATACCACGGGATTCCTCTCCCATTAGCTTTGCCGGTTCGAGATTAGCGACAACAACTATTGTTTTTCCAATAAGTTCTTCGGGTTTATAATGCTCAGCGATTCCTGCTACTATCTGCCTTATTTCTCCGGAAATCTCAACTTGAAGCTTAATCAATTTTTTGGATTTTTTGACATTTTCAGCGGAAATGACTTTTGCAGTGCGCAGCTTCACTTTTTTGAAATAATCAATTGTGATTAATTCCTCTTCTTCTGCTGAAGGCTTTTGTTGCTTATCGCCTAATTTACTTATTTGCTTTTCAATAACATCATCCTCAATTTTCTTAAAGAGAATTTTGGGACTATTGATTTTTAAACCTTCGGGAAGATTAGGCATTATTGACTCATTCCAAAAATTCGTGTTTTTATAGATTTCTGATGGCTCGCCGGTATAGGTGTCATTCCCAAGCAATGTTTTTATCTCGTTACAACTGAACGGAACAATTGGCGAAAATAGGACTGACAACGTATAAACAAGCTGCGAGCAAACATAGAGTGTTTTTGCACATTTATCAGGATCGGTTTTTAGAGTTTTCCAAGGTTCTTCATCATTGAAATATTTATTAGCAGCACGAGCAACATTCATTGTCTCTGTGATTGCATCACGAAATCTGAATTTTTCATAATTCTCGCTAATTTTTTTTATGCCAGAACAAAGAGAAACAAGAAGATTATAGTCATTTTCTCCATAAGTTTGCTTAAAGCTTTCATCAATATTATCGAAGAATTCAGTGTCTTGACTGTAATTCTTACAAAGACTAAAAATTAATGATTTCCAATCATCCTTCAAATCTTTATATTTATCAGGCAAACAAGGAACCTCGCTATCAAAGTTTTTAGCAATAAATTGTAGGGTTCTATTGACAAAATTTCCAAAAATAGCCGATAGCTCGTTATTATTTCTTGATTGAAAATCCTTCCAAGTAAAATCCGAATCCCTTGTTTCCGGGAAATTCATTGCAAGGGTATAACGTAAAGCATCAATAAAAGATGGTTCGGGGAAATCCTCTATAAAATCTTTCAGGTCAATGCTCCAATTTCTCGATTTCGAAAATTTCTGTCCTTCAAGGTTTAAAAATTCATTTGCTGGGACATTATCCGGAAGTATGTAATTATTTCCTCTTGCTTTGAGTAGAGCAGGGAATATCAATGTATGGAAAACTATATTATCTTTTCCTATAAATGCTATATAACGGGTTTCGTTGTCGCGCCACCATTTTTTCCAATCATCGGCTTTTTCTAATCCCTTGTATTCTCTTTCGAAATAATATGTTTTGGTAATAGAAATGTAACCAAGGACGGCTTCGAACCAGACATAAAGAACTTTTCCGTTAGTCTTTTCAGGTGGTAAATCATCAATTCCATCAATTTTTACTCCCCAAGAGAGATCTCTTGTTATTGGGCGTGGGTTTATCCCTTGCTTAAGCCAACTTCTTGTTTGCTGAAGGACATTATCTTTCCAGTCTTTCGAGTGTGACTCAATATAATTATCGAGGAAATCCTGAAACTCGTTAAATTTAAAATACCAATGAGTTGTTTTTTTTACTTCGGGCTTTTTCCCTGAGACAAGACTAATTGGGTTTTTCAATTCTAATTGATTATAATATGCTCCGCAATTATCACATTGGTCGCCTCTTGCGTGATCATACCCACAATTTGGACATATTCCTTCAACATATCTGTCAGGCAAGAAAATTTTGGCATCTGCATCAAAAAATTGCTCTTCCTCCTTTTCCTCTAATATCCCTTTTTTTAAAAAATCTTCGAAAAATTCTCGAGCAGTGTTATGATGTATGGGCAATGATGTTCTTGAATAGATATCAAAGGACATTCCAAATCTTGCAAAGGCTTCCTTATTTGCTATATGATATTTATCAATAATTTGCTGCGGTGAAGTTTTTTCCTTATCTGCAGCTATTGTTATGGCAACTCCGTGTTCATCCGAGCCGCAAACCCAAAGAACTTCTCTTCCTGAAAGCCTTAAATACCTGACGTAAATATCAGCCGGAAGATAAGCACCAGCACAATGACCCAAATGAATGAAGCCATTTGCATAAGGTAATGCAGAAGTAACTAATGTCCTTTTCATTTTAATTTTAACCAATTGAAAAACTTCAAATATATCATTTTTTGATGATAATTATTTCAACCTTAACAATTCCGTCTCTTATCATATCCAAAATTTCAGCGGCTCGATATGACAAATCAATAACTCTTTCAGTTTTCGAAGGACCACGGTCATTAATGCGAACAACTACTGATTTATTGTTTTTGAGATTTCTAACCTTTACAATTGTTCCGAAAGGCAAAGTTTTATGGGCAGCAGTTAATTCACTTCCTGAATAAATTTCTCCTGAAGCTGTTGCTTTACCTTCAAAGACAGAAGAATAATATGAAGCAATACCAACTTCAAAAGGTATATCATCTTGGGTATTATTGTTCCATTCTTGGTTAGTTTTATCAAAAATTTTTTCTTTTGTGTTTTTCGTGCTGCCACAAGAAACAAAGAAAATTGCTAAGACGGAGTAAATTAGCAGCTTTAAGATATTTTTCATTAATGGTAAAATTTATAGAAATCTTACAATTTGTTTCCTTTTCATATAATCAATGATTTCCTGAACATTTTCAGATTTGCCACGTTTACAAATTAAAAGTGCATCTTTGGTGTGAATTACAATAATATTATCCAAATCTGAAATAGCTACCAGTTTATCCTCTGATAAAATGTAAGAATTAGAGACATTGACTGTAATAACATCTCCTTCGATGAAATTATCTCTACCGTCTTTCATTGATAACCTATAAACCTCATCCCAATTGCTTAAATCACTCCAACCAAATGAAGACTCTACAACAAAAACATTTTGGGCTTTTTCTAAGATTGCATAATCAATTGAGACGGAATCTATTTTTTTGTAAGCATCTTCCACTGCCATCTGGAATGAATCTTTACCAACGAATTTTTTTAGAACCTTGAATATTTTGCTTTGATCTGGCAGATATAAATCGAAAGCTATCCAGAATTCATCAAATTTCCAGACAAAAATACCGCTATTCCAAAGGAAGTCACCAGTTTCAATAAACCTTTTAGCAGTTTCCAAATCGGGTTTTTCTGCAAAGGTTGTTGTATATCTAACACCATTATCATAAAGAAAACCGAGGTCCCGTGAATTTTGTTTAACCTGAATGTAACCGTAAGAAGTTGCGGGTCGTGTTGGTTTTATTCCAAGCGTTACAATACCATTAAGTTCATTGGCAACACTCATTGCTATTTCAAGGCTATGGTGAAATTCTCTAATATTGAAAATAACCTGATCAGAAGGGAAAGCAGCGACAACTGTATTTTTATCGAATTTTTTAGAAAGCTGTGTCATTGCAAGAGCAATGCAAGGTGCAGTATTCCTTGGAAATGGTTCAGTAATAATATTTTCATTAGGCAATTCTGGCAATTGCTCTTCAACAAAATGCTTGAAATAACTGGGCGTTACAACAAATATATTTTCAAGTGGAAAAAGGGGAAGCAAACGAAGGTAAGTGTTCATCAACATTGTCCCTTCGCCTACGAAATGAACAAATTGCTTAGGTTGTTTTTCCCTGCTTTTAGGCCAAAGCTTGGTCCCTGTTCCACCTGCAAGTATCAAAGCTATTTTTGTCATCGATAATTCCGTAATGCATTTACTGTCATTTGCAAATTAAAACAATAAAAACATATTTAGGAAAAAAATAAAATTTGTAGTTGCTAACACTACATTTTTAACTTAAATTGAACTACAAAAAAATAGTAAATTGAACTATAACTTAACAAATCGAAAAAATTTATATTGTTGTTGAGTTAAAATCAAAAGTGAAAAAAAATCGAAAAAATTTAAAAAAAAATTACAATAATTTGTATTTTAGTTTATCACTAAAAAAAATTTATTAAAAATGGTATTAAATAACAATTATATAAAATATATTGTAAACAAGGAGAAACTTATAATAAAACACACATCTACCGAATTAAAAAAGTTTTTCCATAATTCACGAAATTTCAAAATAATTAAAGGATATAACAATGGGTAAAGGAGGAGGTGCCGGCAAGGTATATTTCGTATTGTATCTTGCAGTTGTGCTCGAATTGCTCATTATAATTGTTGAGCGTGACGAAGCAGAGCAAAGCTTAATTCAAAAACAGCGTGAAACTATGAAAATAGTTGAAAGTATTCTTTCTCAGTTGCAATCTGGCGCTGGAACTGAAGGAATCAATACCAGACCTCAGGACGAAATAACCATTCCGCCAAGCGGTGTTAACATCAGAGAAGTTATGGGGGCTGATATTAAATCCTACAGAAAATATATTGTTGAAGTTGGTGTTACCGACGTTACAGCAGAAATCAAACGGCGAGAGGGTGAAAGTGAAAAAGAATACGTCGAGCGAATTGAAAAATACATTCAATTGAGCAACGTTCAGGAACTTGAGTATCAGATTTTCTATAGCAGCAATCAAGATCCCGAAAACGCACCTTTGTTTCCAACTGACGAAGAAATACGAAAAGCAGGTATTCAGTTCGACAAATTCCAACCCGGACAAAAAGTATCCGCTCCCGATGGTGGCGAATGGGAATTCCTTTCTTTGAGAAAGCTTATTCTCGATAAAACTGAAACTATGCGAAGAATAGATTTAAGCAATGTTACAGTTGAGTCTTTGGAGCCTGTTTACCCACGTGAATCTGAGTTGGTAATTGGTCCAAGTTATGCACCAGCCAATAAAGAAGACAGTGTCTTTTTCTATTCCAAAGAAGAATCATTGAAGAGAGTTGGTCTTAGTGGTTCTGCTCTCAAAAAACGTGCATTTGTTGTAAACTTTCAGCCACCAAACCGTGCCGGTTGGTATAAGTTGCGATTTGCCTCTCGAACTAATAGAATCCTTGGTGTTCGTGCCGATGAAAATCCGGTGAATATTCGAGAAGATACAAAAGTAAATATTGGAACGGTTACTTTGACTGTCAAAGATTTAATGAAAGTTCGTAAAGAATTGGTTTCCAAGCTCGAAAGATATAACCTTCCTCCGTCTGAGATATTGAGCGTAGAAGGAAATGTTGAAAAGTTCAATGAAATGCTTGAAAATTCAAAGAAATTAGCTGCTCAGGGCGATAACCCAACCGAAGATATCAGCAAAATTGAACTTTACGGTTATATTGCAACTCTACTTGCACCCGGTATGTCTTCGAATTTTGCTCAGAACAGAGGAAGCATTGAATTTAATATCAGGGTTATTACTCCAAAAACACAAATATCAAAGCCTGAAGTATTCCCGCCTGATGCTTCAATAGCAACATTTGATAAGTTACCTGCAGCGTTTGAATTTGCTATCGCACCATATCAAGGGGCAGGTTCCAATCAAGTCGAAGCAGTTGTTAAAGATGAATCAGGTTCAACTGTCGCAAGGGCAAATTTAAGACCATTGGATGAAATTGTTGCAACAGCAGCAAAACCGACTCCCGGCGGTAAAAGAACTTACAGGGCTATTGTGGATAGAGAATTGCCCGAAGGAAAATATACAATTGTTATGACTCATAGACTCGGTAGTATGCCTGCGGCCTCAGCAGAAGTTGAATTGGATGTATTTAAGACAGGATTAGTCCCTGAAAATGAAAAATTGATTAACTTTAGATTAGGTAATGTCGGTTACGGTGACTACTTCTTGTTGGTTAACCTTCAACCGAATTCTGGTGGAAAAATACGTTCCGAACAATTTAGAATTTATCTTTTATCTGATATTGAATCCCAAAGGGAACCTGTTAAAGGGTTTTCAATAACCAGAGAGAATGCTTTGTTTATGGATTGCAAAGCGAAAACAGCAACCTTCAGAGCTACTTGGGTTCAGCCATTAACGGGTGCTGAATTAGATATATTTCCCGCTAAGACTGTTGATATTAGGCAAAAAAGACCAACAATATCTCTTACTTTCCAACCCGATGTCAAAACAATAACACAAGTTAAGAAAAGGTATTTGATTAAGGGAATCTATATTGAAAAACCAAAGGATGGACGTGAAAAGGATAAAGAAACATTTGCTGATGTAAACGTTTATCCATCGCAGAATGTGAAACTTGATTCAAAAATTGAACCTTATGCATCTGTTTCATCAGATCCAATTATAGAAACTGATGGCGATAAATACAATATTATTTTTGAACTGACATTTAATTTGCCAAGAGGTATGGAAAAAATAGATGGAAGTGCATCTGTAACTTTAAAAGCTGAAGCAATAAACAGATGTAATGGTAAAACATCATCAGTTGCGGAGGAAAATTTCTCTGTTCCTGTTTCATTTGAAATTGAAAAAGGTCCTCAAATCAGAACTCCCGGAGGCGGAGGTGGACAACAGCCACCAAGAGGTGGAAGAAGATAAAATATATTAATGTTTTAATTTATGAAAATAAGAGGATTTAAAATGAAAAAGTTATTAGTTTTGATTCAAGGTTTAATACTACTGCCATTCTTTCTGTTTGGACAAAGATATGAACCCTCTAAAACAGATTTAGAGATGGTTTTAAACAAATTCATAAATTATAGATTTGGGACTGTATCCATCTATAAAATTAAAAAGAATGATGATATAAAAAGAGCTATTAAAAAGCAAGAAGAAGCTGCTAAGGGTGTTCAAATAGATGAAGCGTTACTAAAAGCAGTTGACCAAGAAATTCTGGGAGTTATTGAGAGAGGCGCTAAAGGGGGTAAAAATTTAGAAGCTATAACAACAACAATCATTGAAGACTTAGGTAAAATACCTCCAGACCAACCTATTTTAGAATCAATTTTTAATTTTTTCAAATCAAAAGGTGAAGCAGGGGCTGGAATTGAAAACTGTTATTTAATAACTACGAGAGCATCGGAAAATAATATTCCCAATACAATCATTGCACTTATTGTTACCACTGAATCCGAGGAAAATATTGCCAAGAACCTTAGAGGTCCATCACCTGCGAATATTTATACTTACGATGAATTAAAAGCTTTTAAGTTAGATTCGACTTTTACTTCAGATAACCTTTATGATTTGATGGTTAACTCACTTATTCAAAGGAACGTCGAGAATAAAACATTAGAAGCACAAGGAATAGGAAATCCTGAATGGTTTGCCCCAAGGAAATTCGGAAGG
The DNA here is from genome assembly GCA_026418625.1 of Candidatus Kapaibacterium sp. GTDB lineage: Bacteria > Bacteroidota > Ignavibacteria > Kapaibacteriales > UBA2268 > CALHRB01. The sequence goes on along the minus strand of JAOABA010000015.1, from coordinate 31,614 downwards.
TCATCTTCGCTAATTAGTATGGAAAATGATGCTGTTTCTTATGATATCCAAAATTTTGTAAGAATATCCGAAGGACAGGCATTAGGATATGGATTAAAAGAAAATGAAGTAATTGTAAGTCCTGATTTGTTGAGCTGGAAACGTTATGACAAACCAAGATATTGGGATGGAATGAATTCAGTTGTGGATTCATTAGGTAACAGTAATGTAAACCTTCCTAAATTTGGACTTGAATTACGTTATGGCATCGAAGACATTAACTATCCATCATTTTGGAGCGAAAGAATGAGTTTGAGTGCCATCTGGGAAAGTGTTAAACTTGGTTTGATACTTCCGACAGACGGATGGGCTTCTATGGGTAAAGATGTTTATAATATTGATAGAAAATTAACCTATGGTGGTTTCGGTGTAACAGGTAGCTTTGATTTCCCATTCAAAGTGATTCCTAAAAGCGGTATATTTAAATTTAATTTTGGTTATGTGTTCGGCGATGCCAATGAATCCAAATATAAGAACCGTAAGATTGATCCAAACAACTATGATCCGAATTTGACTCTATTATTTCAGGATTTCGATTATCTCGTGCGTTTAAACGCTCAACTTCACTACACATTTGCTATATCTGTTGATGAAGATTATTGGTTTAGATTTGGTGTTGGTGGAACAATCTACAATGTCGAAAGATGGTATAATGACCTTGATACATCGGGAGATATTAATAAATTAAAATTCAGAAAATTTGATGATGAAACTGTTGGAGGAATTTCAGGCAGAATAGAGTTTATGGCAAAAAATATTATTACACCATTTGGAGCTTTTGTTCAATATTTCGATGAATCAATGAGCGCAGGTTTATGGTTACAAATACCAATCATTGAAAAGACACTTGCTTTGAGGTTGGATGCCAAAGGATTCTTTTCAGCATTCAAAAGTCAGCCCCATCAATGGGAAAGCAAGAGCGTATTTGTTCCATCAGCTCGCTTGATAATTAATTTTTAGATTGACCACAATTAAAGAGCTAAAACAATGAAAATTCAAAGGATTAACAGGCATATAAATATGAAAAAGATATTATTTTTAGTTTTGTTATTATTGTCATTTGTAAGTTTTTCAAAAGCTCAATCATTTGACAGAAAAGCCATAATTGATTCATTAACAACAATTGACCCTGAAATCAGAAAGTATTTTCCAAGGTGGAGAGTTTGTGAAACTGATTTGCAAATTCAAATCTATCGAGCTTTTCAACTCTTAGGTTATAATGAAAAGTTATTAAATATGTCAGAGATAGAAATACTATCAGCGCCTAATCCATATCCTGAATCCAATCCTTATGAATTATTACTGATTTCCTGTGGAAAAGTCAGTATGAATTCTTCCGAAATGGATGCAAATTTAGGTGTGAATTTAATAAATATGTTGAATGGGTCATATGCATTTGCAAGTTATAAAAAAGGTAAAAATGATTTTAAACGAGATTACTGTTATCAGGATATTCCACCAGAGATTCCTGTAACAGAAACTCAGGCAGCAACTATAGTTAGCTATCTATACCCAACAAATGTTGATCACGCATTTACGCTATCCCTTTTTGATCAGGCTTTGAAAATTGGGGAAACAGGCTTTTGGCTGAAAAATATGATTGGGACCGATGATATTGGTTATCCTTTCTGGTCAGCAGGAGAATCAAAAGTAGTATTGAAACGACCACTTTATGTTAATTACGATCCAGCCACAAGCAAAGGTATTCCATTTTTGATTGATGCTTATTTAGGCGGTGCTTATAGGATTACAGGTGGAATTGACAATAAGGGAACAATACTTAATTGGGTTTCTTCAAGAGTTCTGAATCAGGGACCGGGTGGAAAATTAGTTGCCGGCTTAGATTTTTATATGCCTTTTTATCCTTTGGTTGGAGTCCATATTAATACAGAAATTGTGTTAAGAGAGATGCAAGATGAAATTATTAAACCCGGTGATTATGGTTTTACCCCTGTCAGAGATGATGTTCTATGGGAAGGTGAAGAAAAAGGAAGACTTGATGGAATAGTTCCACTACTTCGTTCAACTGGGCAAGCTACTGTATTTTACAACTGGTGGATTGATAAACACAAACCAAATCCAGAGCATTATATTAGATTTGATGTTGGTATTTCTTATTCAGAGGTCAGAGAAGTTGGTTTATATAATGATAAGTTTTTGACTCCTTATGGGTTAACAGGACTAAATACTTATAAACCAAACGAATTTGGAGATTGGGTTTTTCTCAAAGCTGAATACAGAAGTCAATCAACTTGGCCCTTTGGCTTTAGTATGCAGTATTCCAATCAGATATTATTAAGTAGAATTTATATACCTTTGTTTGGTAATTGGCTCTATCTCGAGGGCAAGCATTCAACACCTTTAAGAGGTTTGAGACCTTATGAAACAAAGAATTTCTTTATGATTTCACCAGTTTTAAGATTGACAATATAATATAAGAATAATGTAGAATATGTAAGATTGCCCTCTGATAATTTAATTACTCAGAGGGTTTTCATTTATTAAAAATATTAATTTTCTTTCATAATTAAATCGTTATAAAAAATGTATTTAAGAAAAACAAATATTATCCTAATTTTTATTTTGATATTATTTTTTAATTTAAATTTATTATCTAAAGAACCAATTCAAACAACACCCGAGGACTCTATTGCAAAAGCAAAGCAACTTTTACAAGAGGCAACGGTGAAATATAAAGAATCAAATGTTGAAATTACAATACGCAACGTTGACATTGCCCGATTTCCCATAGTAAAAATAATTGTCGAAGCATATAATAAAACCGGCGAACCATTGGATACACTTTACCCACGAAGTCTTAAGGTGATGGAAAATAACGAAGAGAAAGAAATTTTATCTGTCGAAAAAATATCAGTCAACGAGAGAGTGCCAGTTGATTTTGTTTTTATTATTGATATCACCGGTTCAATGCAGAAGCATATTGATGCTGTAAAAAACTATATTTCAAATTTTGCTACAAATCTAATAAGGCGTGGGATAGATTATCGTTTGGGACTTATTCTTTTTTCTGATTACGTTGAAAAAACTTTTCAACTGACTGATAATGTGGTTACATTTCTATCTTGGTTAAACCCTGTTAGGGCATCTGGAGGTGGAGATGAGAAAGAAAATGCTTTGGAGGCTTTGAGAGAATTAAGAAATATACAATTCAGACCTGCTGCTAATAGGGTTGGTATATTGATAACCGACGCTCCATATCATCAAGCAGGTGAAAAGGGTGATGGACAAACTTTTTATACAACCTCGGCTATTATCAAAGAGATGGTCAATAATGATTACAGAATTTTTACAATAACGCCCCCAAAACTAAAGGATTATAAGCTTATTTCAGAAAAAACAAGAGGCAGGAATTATGATATTGACTATCCATTTTCAACCATTTTGGATAATTTCTCTTCTCAATTAACAAATCTTTATGCTATAAAATACAAAACTTCCAAACCAGCAATACCTGATTCTATCAATATTGCACTGCTTAATGAGAAAAGAAAGGAACTTGTTCGAAAGACAATTCCAATAGTTGAACTTGGAAGAAAATTGATTATTGAGAACTTGCTTTACGAAACAAATAGCGCAGCTTTATCTGATTCAGTGCCAGAATTAGAAGTTCTTACTGAATTTATGAAGAATAAACCGAGTGTGGTAATATTAGTAGAAGGTCATACTGATAACAGAGGCAGCCACGCTCTTAATGACAGACTTTCGCTCGAAAGAGCTGAGAGCGTTAAACGTTACCTGCTCAAAAAAGGTATAAAAGCAAACAGAATTCAAACTACTGGTTATGGAAAAAGAAAACCTATCGCTGATAATGATACGGAATTTGGGCGACGCCTCAATCGAAGAACCGAAATTGTGATTGTAGCAAAGTAGTTTTCAATATTTATTCATAAAAAGCAAGACTGGCAAAAGAAACAGCAGATTTTGTTTCAGTTTCATTCCATTGACTGTATTCCAAGAATTTTCCTTCTTTCAATTTGTTCATCTGCATAATGGAATAAATTGGAGATAGCCCACATATTTTTCTTTGATCTTTATTTTTAGCCACAGTTTTAAAAAATTCGTCAGTTTCAAAGTGAATTAAATGATTAATAAGCACTTTGTCTTCCTCTTTTAAAATTTCAAGTTCAGGTGCAGCATCGAAATCATCTCCAAATTTTCGACCGATATGAGCGAAATCAACGCTTGCTACGAAAATAGTCTTCTTGCCGGTTTTTTCAATGGCTTCTTTTAAATAGTTAATGAGATTATTGAAATGCTCATCATCTTTCGGAAGTGAGGCGCTATAGATAAAATTATGAAAAGAACCAACAAGAACTGGCAGAATTTTAAATTTATCACCAAAAAGATATTGCAAAATAACAAGTTGAAGTTCAATGGAATGCTCATCTTTGTGAGCTAAATCGTCAATTTTGATATTTCCATTACTAAGTTCAATTAATTTTTCAATCACATCATTGTCAGTTTGAACGACTCCAAGAGGAGTTTCAAAATTTTTGCGAGTAAACATAAAATAATCACTTGATGCATAATGCGAAGTTCCAAAAATCACAATCAATTCGGGATTTTCATTTTTGATAGAATGATAAGCAGCAGCGTAGGTTTTTAAAGCACCAATTCCAACTCTGAAATCAATATGCGGCACAATAATCATTTTTGCACCTGTCCTGATATTATCAGAATTTCGAGTGTTCATTAATGCTCTTAGTTGAGCCCTTAAATGATTAGGATCGTCGCTATAAGTATTTCCCGCACAAACTGGCTTTCTGACTGGTGAGTTTAAGTATTCATCCAAGCTATTTTTTAAATTATAATATGTTTCTGTTTCAAGAAACCCAAGTTGATCAAGAAAATAAACTAAATTAAAAATTGGTTCAATTAGTTCTTCTATTTGGTTATCATTTTCATCCTTTAAAGCTCTAATAATGTCGCTTTTTCTAAAGGAGCCATCAAGCATTTGTAATAATGGAATTAGAGATATTGGAATTTGAATTGGTTGTTTAGCATATCCATTAGGGTCATACAGAATAATTTGTTTATCATCCTGATTTTCGATTACCTCAAAAGCCAAGTCTTCTCTTAATTTTGGCAGTAAAAAATCTTCATTTTCATTATAATTCATAAAAGTATCACTTTATTTTATTTTGCATTGTTTTTATTAACATAAAAACGACAAAAATGGTTAATAAATTTATTATTGCAGCAATTAAATACCACATTTCCTTTGTGATGAAATAAGCGATTAAAAAAAGTAAAAATGCTATAAAGTTTCCGATACCAACGTAAAGGATTGCTTTAGAATGATTGTCCATTTTATTCAACATCGCTTACTCCAAATATGTGTATCCATAGAGACCAGAGCGGTAATTGGAAAGGAATTCTTTTCCTTCTTCGGCAGTAATTTTTCCTTGCTTAACTGATGCAGTAACCCAAGTCTCCATAGTTCTAACCAGAGATTTAGCATTATATTGAACGTAGTCAAGGACTTCAGCAACAGTCTCACCATCAATTATTTGTTTAATCTTATATTCATCGTCTTCAACAACAATATGAACTGCATTAGTATCACCGAATAAATTATGCAAATCGCCAAGAATCTCCTGATACGCTCCAACAAGAAAGACGCCGATGTAATAAGGGTCACTTTCTTTAAACTCGTGCAAAGGAAGATAGTGTGAGTAGTTTCGGCTTCCAATGAAATTATCAATTTTTCCATCGGAATCACAAGTGATATCCTGAATGGTTCCTACTCTTGTTGGTTTTTCGTTTAAGCGGTGAATCGGCATAATCGGGAATATTTGGTCAATTGCCCAAGAGTCAGGCAGTGATTGAAATAGAGAAAAATTACAGAAATATTTATCTGCTAACATTTTTGATAGAGGGCGATATTCTTCTGGTTGATGTTTCAATTCAAGACTTAATTGATAAACTTCCCTTGCTATGCTCCAAAATAGTCTTTCAATCAAAGCACGTGTCTTTAAATCAATCATTCCAAGGCTAAATAAATCAAGTGAGTCTTCTCTGATTTGTTGGGCATCGTGCCAAGTTTCAAACATAGTAGTATGTGTTAATTTTTCAAGCAGAGAATAAAGTTCCTTTACGTTTTCGTGGTCATTATCGGTTATCTTATAATTATAGTCCCATTCCGGAATATTTGTGGTTTCCAAAACATCAAAGACGAGGACAGAATGATGGGCTGTAAGTGATCTACCAGATTCAGTGATTATATTTGGATGGGGCAGATTATTCTTATCGCTTGCGTCCTGCAGCATATAAATTGCGTCATTAACATATTCTTGTATCGAATAATTAATACTGCTTGGAGAAAAGGACCTTGTTCCGTCGTAATCAACTCCAAGTCCACCGCCAATATCAACAAATTCAACACCACAACCAAGCTTTTTCATTTGAACATAAAACTGAGCACATTCACGCAAGGCATTTTTTATTTTTCGAATATTTGTAATTTGACTGCCTAAATGAAAATGTATCAATTTTATTAAGTCTAATATTTTATTGTTCTTTGCTATTTCAATGGCTTCAATGAGTTCACTTGCATTCAAACCGAATTTGCTTTGGTCGCCACCAGACTCCTCCCATTTTCCGCTTCCTGAACTTGCGAGTTTGATTCTTATACCGATATTTGGTTTAACTTTTAATCTTTTCGAGATATTAATTATTTGTTTGAGTTCATTTAGCTTTTCGACAACAAGATAAATTCTTTTGCCCATTTTTTGAGCTAACAAAGCCAGTTCAATAAAACTTTCGTCTTTATAGCCATTACAAATTATTAAAGCTTCGGGATTTTGAGTGATTGCCAAAACGGCGTGTAACTCTGGTTTCGAGCCAGCTTCCAAACCGATATTAAACTTCTTCCCATACCGCATAATCTCTTCGACAACGGGACGAACCTGATTGACTTTGATAGGATAAATATTAAAATAACTACCCTTGAAACCATATTCCTGCGAAGCTTTATCGAAGCAGCTGGATATTGTTTCAATTCTATTATCTAATATATCTGGAAATCTTAAAAGAACTGGCAAGGAGACATCTCTGATGAGTAGTTCGTCAATGAGTTCTTTTAAATCAATTTGAACACCATTTGATGATGGAGTAACAACAACATTTCCTTTTTCGTTAATTGAAAAGTAGTTTTGTCCCCATCCATTGATGTTATAAAGCTCTATAGAGTCTTCAATACGCCATTTGCGCATTTTTACCTCGAATAAGATTAAATTTTTTGAAAAATAAAAACTTATTTTACGTTTTTAATTGATAAATATTGATGTTAAACCCATTTAAAATACTAAATTAATAATTTTTTTCTGGTCGTATAAATTTTTGTTTTGAATTATTAATTTGCACTTATGGATTTTAAAGTTTATAAGTTTATTTCAAAAAGGTTATCTAAGCCAGCAGAAGATAGGTCTTTTTTGGGATTTGTTAGAGTTGTTGCCCTTATTAGCATTACTTTGGGCTCAATGGCTTTGATAATTTCTTTGTCAGTGTTGCAAGGATTTGAAAAAGCATTATTTGAAAATGCTGTCAAGTTTAACTCGCATATTACTGTTAATGCATTCGAAAGAAAAATTATTAATAACACACCTGAGATAATTAATAATTTAAGAAGATTCATTCACGGAATTAGCTCACTACATCCATCTATCGAAAGGCAAGGCTTACTTAAATCAAAAAATACTTTGGAAGCAGTTCTGATTAAAGGATATGATTCAAAAAATGACATTACTAATATTAAATCCAACTTAATTAAGGGGACTTTTGAATTTTCTGATAAATTTTCTAAAGAAATTGTTATTAGCAAAAGAATGTCGGAGAAGTTGAATGTATCAATTGGTGATAATTTGATTCTTTATTCGATGAGAGAATCACCCGCTGGAAACCTCGCCTATCCTGATATTGATAAATTTAAAATAATCGGAATTTATCAAACAGGTTTTGCTAAATATGATGATGCAATAGTTTTCATCCCTTTTTTTACAGCATATAGAGTTTTTCAAATCCCTGAAAATAGTGCGACATCTTTGGAAATAATGGTAAGCGACTTGAATCTTGTGCAATCTCTATCTGAAAAAATTCAATCTGTGATAGGATACAAATATTACACATTAACAGTCTTCGAAATGAACAGTTCAGCTTTTGCTTGGATTGAACTACAAAAAGACCCTATACCTATTGTGCTGGGATTAATCAGTTTAGTTGCTGTTTCAAATATTCTTACTATACTTCTGATAACTGTAGTGGAGAAAACTCGCTCAATAGGCATTCTCAGAGCATTGGGTGTTACTTCGAAAGATATTATTAAAATTTTTATTTTTCAGGGCTTATCAATAGCAGTTATTGGCAATCTTATTGGTTGTTCTCTCGCACTATTATTCACTTTTTTACAAAAAAATTTTGGTTTGATTAATTTACGTGGTGAAGTTTATTTTCTTGACACCTTACCAGTTAGCATTGACATTTGGCATTATATTACAGTAATAATCATTTCTTTAACATTAGCACTAATATCAACGTTAATTCCCTCATATATAGCAACCAAAATAAATACAATCCAAGCGATAAGGTTTAAGTAGTTATTTTTTGGTGTATTTAGCAACAATGTGCCAAATCCCTCTCAAATCTCCTTGTTTGTAACCCGTTGCATTATCCAAAGGATATAACTCCGTAATGACTTTATAGTTTTCCTCTGTTATTTCTTCACCAACTTTGCCGTGACAATTAAGGCATAAATCTTTTACAATGATAGGTTTAAAGTAATGAATCTCTTTTTTAACAGTTCTAATTATTGGTTCTGTTTTTTCTCCCTTACTCAACAAATCAGCATAGATATCTATTATAGAATTTTCCATACTATCAGGTTGATTGGCTGGGTTACGAAATTTCTGACTGGCTCTGCGAATTTTAACATTCTTTTTCTTTTCAAGATGATAGATAATAGGATGAGCATTCAAACTGCAGTATTTTAAAGCTCCCTTAATTCCTGTTTCCTTGATAGCACGGATAATATTAGTCTGCAAACTATCAAAAGATTCTTTAACAATTGCCTCACCCAAATCTAAATACTCTTTTGCTTCATCTGGCGTTAATTCAATGCTATCTTCTTTTTCATTGTTGCAAGAAATAAATAAAAAAAGCATAACAATAATAACCAAGACAACATTCATTTTTCCCTCATTAATTATTTTTATAGCAAAATAACAAAAAAAATCAAATAAAAATTATTTTATTCCATTTTTCCGGATGAAAATAGATATTTGAAAGATAATTTAATTCATCTTGTGTTATTGAGTCTATATTATCAATAATTTCTTTAATAGACTCATTTCTTCCAAGAGTCAATTCGGATTTAGCGAGATTTTGTATTCTGGCTGAAAGGCTTTCCAATGCCATAATGGTATTCGATTTTAGTTGTTCTTTGGCAATTTTCAATTCAAGTTTGGTAATGCCATTTTCAGCTAAATTATTAAGCTCATTTTCGATGTTAGATTTTATTTCCTCATATTTATTTTTCTCTCCAGCAGCATAAATTGATAGAGAACCAATAGTTTTAAAAAGCTGAAGAGATGAGTAAACAGTATAAACCAAGCTTTTATCTTCTCTCAGTTTTTTATGCAAACGTGAGCTTAATCCTTCGCCAAGAATGAAGTTGAGGGCTGAAATTTTATACCGGTCATTTGAATTCATTCCTTCAACTGCTCTATTCAAAAGTAAATGAGTTTGGTTAAACCTTTTTTTGTATATTCTTGTGGTGGGCTCTTTCCCTAAATTAGAGAAATCTAAAATTTCGGTAAAGTCGTTTTCGTTTTTGGGTGAATTATAAAAGAACTGCCACACTATATCCACTAATTTATTATGTTCAAGCGGTCCGGCATAAGAAATGACTATGTTATTGGGTGAATAAAACTGATTATGAAAATTTTGTATATCAATTGAAAGAATTTGTTTGACTGATTTCTGATTTCCAACAATAGGATGAGATAAAGGGTGCTTGTCGAATAATGTTATGTCTCCATAATCAAAAATGACTTCTTCAGGCTCATCTTCATAGGATTTAATCTCTTCCATTATTATGGCTCTCTCTTTTTCAATGTCTTTATCGAGATAAACAGGATAGAGAATTATTTCTGATAATAATCTAACACAAGGCTTAAAATGCTCTTGCATAGCTCTAACATAATAGCAGGTAACTTCTTTTGTGGTAAAAGCGTTTGTATAAGCACCGATTGATTCAAAGGCTGTGTTCAGTTTTCTTCCTGAAATTTTTCTTGTTTTTCTGAAGGAGGCATGCTCAACGAAATGGGCTAAACCATCACGATTTTTGTAATCACGATTTGAACCAGCATTAATAAAAATACCAAGTGCAAATGTGCTTGCTGTTTTTATTTCTTCCGAAATAATTTTCAATCCGTTTGGAAGAATAGTTTTTGAATAAATTACTTCATTATTTTTTAATTGATTTTTTCCATTCGAAGGAACAAATCTATATTTTGAATTAACTTTCATAATTAATATGTTTAGTTTGTTTCATTATTATCAAATAATGCTTCAACGAAAAGCACTGGGTCGAAAACCTGCAAATCATCAATTTTTTCTCCTACACCAATATATCGGACAGGGATTCCAAGTTCATCAGCGATAGGTATGACAACGCCTCCCTTTGCAGTGCCGTCTAACTTTGTTAATATAATACCAGTAATTTGAGCAACTTTAGAAAATTCCTTAGCCTGTTGAATAGCATTTTGACCAGTTGTTGCATCAAGAACAAGAAAAACGTCGTTTGGAGCATCAGCTTTAAGTTTTTTCATAACCCTCGAAATTTTTTCAAGCTCTGCCATTAGATTCGTTTTATTGTGTAGTCTTCCAGCTGTGTCAATAATAACTACATCGAAACCTTTAGAGATAGCTGAATTAAGAGTATCGTATGCAACAGATGCTGGGTCGGCGCCTTGCTTTTGCTGCACAATAGGAACACCCGCTCTTTCAGCCCAAATTTCCAATTGTTCGTTTGCAGCGGCTCTGAAAGTATCTGCCGCACCGATAAGAACTTTCCTCCCAACCTGTTTATAGTTATAAGCAAGTTTCCCGATAGTTGTTGTCTTACCAACACCATTCACGCCAATTACTAAAATTGTGTGAGGCTTATTATTTTCATCAATTTTATATTCTCTATCTACATTGGCAGACGGCGATTCTACGAGTATCTTTTGGATTTCTTCCTTTAAGATAAGTATGACATCACTTGAGTCCTCGAAACCTTCTTTTTTAATTCTTTCCTTTAAAGCTTTGATAATTTTTTCAGTGGATTTAATACCAATATCAGATGAAATTAATATATCCTCAATGTCATTCAAAAGTGATTGGTCAATTTTTCTACCGATGCCGAGTATTGATTGAAATTTTTGAAAGAAGTTTGACCGTGTTTTCTCTAACCCTTTCTGAACTTTATTAAAACCAAGGGCTTCAGTAGTTGATTGAACTGCAGAAGCAATTTTTTCCTTAAATTTATCGAATAATCCCATTATTTAAAGCTATAGTTTCGTTAAAATTATAATTAAGAATTAGAATTGACGAAGTAATTAATTATTCATCTTAAATAGTTTTATTTTTTTTATGCCCAACTTATGTAAAAAATACAAAAGAGATACTCTCAAAACCCCAAACCCATATTTAATACTTCTTATGAAATTAATTGAGGAAGCGTCTTTGAAATATTTTGTTGGGCAGGTTATTTCTGCAATTTCGTATCCAGCCATAAATATTTGTGCAACAACTTCATTATCAAAGATAAAATCATTAGAATTATTTAGATAATTAATTTTTCTCAATACCTCTGATGAGTATGCACGATAACCAGTGTGGTATTCTGATAATTTTTGGCTAATAATTATATTTTGTAATAAAGTAAGAATCCTATTTGCGATATATTTATAAATTGGCATACCACCTTTTAAAGCACCTTTTCCTAAAATCCTCGATCCAAAAACAACTGGGTAAATGTCGTTTGCAATTATGTAAGCCATTGAATGTATTAACTTTGGAGTATATTGATAGTCTGGATGTAGCATAATAATTATATCAGCACCAAGCTCAAGTGCCTTTGAATAACAAGTTTTTTGATTGGCACCATAACCGAGATTATCGCTGTGTTGTAAATATTTAATTCCTAATTTCTTTGCTATTTCGACTGTTTTGTCATTGCTTGCATCATCAACCAATAATACCTCGTCAACAATATCCATCGGGATTTCGCTATATGTTTTTTCAAGGGTTTTTTCTGCATTGTATGCTGGAAGAACAACAACAATCTTTTTGTTTTTTATCATAAATGAAATTTAATTTTATTTATTTTAGTAATAACAAATTTATCAAAAAAACTTTAGTTGAAAAGAGCAAAACCGATAATATAAAATTGTAGAGATAATTAAATAAATAACATGGATGTTAAATCGAAAACTGTCGAAGAGTGGGTCGAGGAAGGCGATATAGCATATAAATCGGGAGAACTCGATAAAGCTATTGAAGCCTATAAATCTGCAATTGAAGTCAATTCAAGAGCTTCTTTTGCTCATTTCAAATGTGGAAACGCTCTATCCGACAAAGGAAATTTTCAGGAAGCTATTGTTTATTTCAATAATGCAATCCTTCTTAACACTGAATTTGCTTTTGCTTATTTCAAAAGGGGTATTGCTCTATTAGAGCTTAATCAATATGACAGAGCCATAAAAGATTTTAATAGTGCAATTAAATATAATCCTGATTTTTCTTATGCATATTATAGGAAAGGTCTGGCTTTATTTCGTTTGAGCAAGTTTGCAGAAGCAATTGAAAATTTTGATAAAGCTATTGAATTAAATCCGGAATATATGCTTTCATATTTTTATAGAGCTTCCTCAAATTTTGAACTTGAAAACTATCATCAATCACTTCAAGATTATCATAAAGCTTTATCCCTCAATCCACGCTACGAAAAAGCATATATATCAAGGGGACTTGTTCACTCAAAATTGAAAATGTTTAAGGAGGCTTTGGCTGACTTTAATGCAGCAGTAACATTATCACCTGAATCAGCCATTGCAAGAAATTACAGGGGGATGATTTATTTGATATTAAAGCAGTATAAAGCAGCACTGGATGATTTTAATGCGGTTATTTCTCTTGAACCTAATGATGGGAATTATTATAATAATCGTGGCATAGCATATTTCGGACTAAAGGAATATGAATTAGCATTAGAAAATTACGACAGAGCTTTGTTGTTATTAACAAATTCCTCCCAAATTTATGTTAATAGGGGCAATACCAATATTAAAATGGGCAATTATATAGAAGCCATTATTGATTTTGATAAAGCAATAGAATTGGATTCATCCTCAGCACAAGCATATTTTGGGCGAGGCAATGCTTATATCCATCTCAGTCAATATAAAGAAGCTTTAAGCGACCTTACAAAAGCACTTAAAATCTCTCCCAATTTCATTAGTGCTTTATTCGCCAAAGCAACTATTTACTATAAATTGAAAGCTTATGACAAAGCAATTGAAGAATTTACAAACGCTATAGAAATTAAACCAGACTATGCAAAATCTTATTTAAATCGTGCTGTTGTTTTTAGAAAATTAGAAAAATACCATTTAGCAGCTCAGGACTTTGAGCAATTTCTGAAATTACACAAGAAAAAGGATGCTATCTCGAACAAAATTCGTGGTTGGTTAATGAAATCTGGCTTCTATTCCGATAATTTATGATGCTATTGGGGAAAAATTATGAACGAGCAGTTAAATACCGTTTTAAAATATTATTCTACCAAAAAAGAAGCCGAAAATAAATACGAAATTATCCTTATAGGTTTTAATGAAGATGGTTTTATTAGAATCACCAAAAATCTCAATAAATCTCTTTTCAATATTACTAATGCAGATGAAAGCTATATAATCAGAAACTCACACATTTTAAATCAATTCGAAATTGCAATAGTAAATTATGATATTGAATTTGATATATTAGACAAGATAGTATCAATACTGAATTTTATTGGACTTAATTTTATTCTTTATTCAAAAGTTTATACAAGGGAATTTATATTAGCTAAATTAGAATATAATGCTTTAGATTGCTTTCTTGATACATCTGAAAATTTTGATAATGAGTTAATTGAAAAAATATTAGAAAATTCATTATCAATAATAGAAAAAAGAAGAAAACTCAACACTTTAGAAAATCAACACCACGAAATAAAAGAAAAATATCAGGTTCTTTTTCAAAATTCAGTTGATGCTGTTTACTATTCCCTTGTTGATGGAACTATAATTGACTTCAATAAATCATTTGAGAAATTACTTGGCTACTCAAGAGACGAATTATTTAACATAAATTCAGTTGATTTATATAAAGATCCATCTCATAGAGTTCTTTTTCAAGCAGAGATAGCAGTAAATGGCTATGTTAAGGATTTTGAAGTCGAGCTAAAGAAGAAAAACGGGGAAACAATAATTGCTTTGTTGAATTCTATTGAGATAAAATCTGCTCAAGGGCAGACGATAGGCTATCAAGGTATAATTGACGACTTCACAGAGAGAAAAAAAGCAGAAACAGCTTTAAGAGAAAGCGAATTACTTTATAGGACTGTGGTTGAGAATATAAAGGAAGCAATTTATATTACAAAAAGCAATATTATCATTTTCTCTAACTCCGTCGCAAGTGAAATTACTGGCTATTCCAAAGAAGAACTGTTTGGAATGAATATTTTGAATATTATCCATCCGGATGATAAACATAAATTAAAGCTTTATTTGCAAACCGGAATATTGAGGTCTCCAGATTATAACCCTTTTGAAATTAGGATAATAAAAAAAAGTGGATTGATTAGATTTGTTGAATTTTCTAATCACGTTATTAAGTTAAATGGATTTCAGGTAATTTTAGGAACAGCAAGAGACATAACTGAGATTAAAAAAGCAAACGAGTTAATTAAAGAGAATGAGAGAAAATTAAAAACATTAATAAGCAATTTGCCCGGTATGGCATATAGATGCCTTAATGACAGACATTGGACAATGCAATTTATAAGTGACGGCTGCTATGAAATAACAGGTTATCATTCCAGTGAAATAGTTGGTAATAAAAAAATTTCATATAATGACCTCATATTACCAGATGACAGACAATACGTATGGGATACTATCCAAAAAGCTATTCAAGATGGTTCCAGCTATACTCTGAGTTATAGAATATTATCTAAGAATAAAGAAATCAAATGGCTTTGGGAAAGAGGAAGGGCAATTTTTGACGAAGAAAACAATCAGGTTTTGGCGCTCGAAGGCTTTATTTCCGATATCACTTATATGAGAGAAAAGGAAAAAGCCCTTCAGATTAGCGAGGCAAAATACAGGAACTTATTTAATATGATGTTAGAAGGGTTGATTCTTTGCGAAATCATATTTGAAGATGATGGAACGTATGATTTTGCTTTTGTGGATATTAATCCAACGGCTGAAAAGTTTTTAAATATCAGTAAAAAAGATATAATAGGGAAGAAAGCATCACAAGTTTATGATAAATTTCAAGGATTTGATAAAATTGCTTATGATGTTGCTATTAATGGAAAAAATTATTTTTTGGAAGAGGTAAAATTTTCAGATGAAGCATATTTTGATTTATCATTCTTTTCACCCGAAAAAAATAAATGTGCTGTAATACTTTCAGATGTGTCTGATAGAGTTGTTGCTAAGCATAAGTTGGAAAATATGAATCAAATTTTAGAGGAAAAAGTCAAAGAACGTACCCATCAACTCCAACAAGCCTATGAAGAGCTAACTTTTGAAAACGAAGAAAGAAAAAGAACAGAATTAGAACTACTTGCAATCAAAGATAATCTCTCATTAGCATTAGATAAAGAAAAAGAACTGAACGAACTCAAATCAAGTTTCATTAATATGGTTTCCCACGAATATCGCACTCCATTAACTATAATAAACTCATCAGTCCATTTGATAGAGGAATACATCAAAAGAAGTAGTTATGATAGTTTGGACAAACATTTAACAAAAATAAAAACTTCAGTTAAATCGTTAGTCAATCTTCTTGAAAATGTTGTTACTATTTCAAAAAGTGAAGCTGGAAAGATTAAATTTTCTCCAGAAAAATTTGATTTATTTGAGTTATTTGATGAAATTTTCGAAGACTTAAAAATTATTTATAATTCAAACCATACGTTTGAGATAATAAATGATAAGAATATCAAATTTATTTTTACAGATAAACTTTTATTGAAAAAAATACTTTTTAATTTACTTAGCAATGCAGTAAAATATTCACCTAATAACAATTTAATTACAATTGAATTGTCAGCACAAAATGATATTATGGGCATAAAGATAATTGACCGAGGTATTGGAATTCCCGATGAAGATCAACTTAATTTATTTGAACCTTTTTATAGGTCAAAAAATGTAGAACTTTATCCTGGAACAGGACTTGGATTAGCTATAGTAAAAAGCTGTCTTAATGCAATCAACGGAACAATTTATGTAAAAAGTAAGATTAACGAAGGTTCTGAATTTACAATTATGTTTATCAATAATGATAAAATCAATGGCAAGAATATTATTAATTGAAGACGATCCTGAAGTTACAGAAAATATTGTAGAAATCCTCGAACTTGAAAACCATCAGGTCCAGACAGCAAATAACGGCTTGGTTGGAATTGATTTATTAAATATTAGTAATCCGGATCTTATTATTTGTGATGTTACTATGCCAGAAAAAAATGGTTATGAAGTTCTTCAATTTGTTCGTTCTAATCCGAAGACATTCTCCACTCCATTTATTTTCCTTACGGCTAAAAGTGAAAAAAATGATTTAAGACGGGGAATGGAACTTGGTGCTGATGATTATATTACTAAACCTTTTGACTATACAGATATTATTAATTCAATTAATACAAGACTTGAATACAAGAAAAAGGCTTATGATTTCTACGATAAACAACTTGAAAATCTAATATTAAATATAACAACATCTATACCCCATGAGTTAAGAACTCCATTGAATACTATTCTTGGCTTTTCTCAAATATTGCGTTCGGGTTATAAAGAAATGGAAGAGCAAGAACTACAGACTATTTTTGATAACATTCACGATGCGGGTTTGAGACTTTTAAGACTTATTGTGAACTATATTTTTTATACAAAATTACTGGCAAATGAACATATTATTTCAGAAAAAGAGGAGCAAATGCTCAATGTTACCGATGATATGATTATTAATATGTGTAATAATATAGCTGACATTTATCGAAGAAAAAACGACTTAGTTATTAATCTCGGTGTTATCAAAGGTAAAATATCAAGCGAGCACTTTCTTAAAATCATTGAGGAATTAGTTCATAATGGATTTAAATTTTCTCAAAGGGATACAAACGTTGAGCTTAAAGTTAGGGTTTATGATAATAATTTGATAATAGAAGTTACAAATTTCGGCAGAGGAATGACAGCAGAAGAAATAAATGCAATTGGAGCTTTTCAACAATTTAATAGACGAGAATTTGAACAGCAGGGCTTGGGTCTCGGTCTTGCAATTGTTAAGAAGATTACTGAAATTTATAATGGTAAACTTACAATTGATAGTGAACCTGATAAGCAAACTGTCGTTAAAGTTTTGATTCCAATAAAATAATCTAATTTTCCAAATTCAACTCTTAAGTAAAAATCTGAAGTTCTTAAAAAACTTTGCGAACTCTGCGAGAAATAAAAAGAATTTCACGCAAAGGACGCAGAGAATTTAAAGAGAACGCAGAGTTTTAAACATATTATTCTAAAAATTGGGAAAAATATTTGAAGTAATTATTTTTCTTTGTCAACCTGACAAAAAAAGTTTGGAAGGTCCTATTATAATTTGAAATAGGTGTTTCTTATTCAAAAAATGTTCATTGAAAAATGTAAGAAAAAAAAATCTGCAAACTCTGCGAGAAATAAAAAGAATTTCACGCAAAGGGCGCAGAGGATTCAAGGAGAACGCAGAGTTTTAAACTAAATTAATAAAAAAAGGAAATAAATATTTGAAGTAATTATATTTCTGGTCATTTTAAGAATCGAACTTTTGAAGAATCCATTATGATTTGAAATAAGTGTTTCAATTTTAAAAATGTTCATTGAAAAATGTAAGCAAAAAAATCTCTGCGGACTCTGCGGGTGACTTTGCGAACTCTGCGAGAAATAAAAAGAATTTCGCGCAAAGGACGCAGAGGATTCAAAGAGAACGCAGAGTTTTAAACATAATTATTCTAAAAAATTAGAAAGAAATGTTTGAAGTAATTATATTTCTGGTCATTTTAAGAATCGAACTTTTGAAGAATCCATTATGATTTGAAATAAGTGTTTCTCATTCAAAAAATGTTCATTGAAAAATGTAAGCAAAAAAATCTCTGCGAACTCTGCGGGTGACTTTGCGAACTCTGCGAGAAATAAAAAGAATTTCACGCAAAGGACGCAGAGGATTCATAAAGAACGCAAAGTTTAGACTTAATTATTCTAAAATTTAAAAAAGATGCTTCACTTCGTTCAGTATGACTTTAAAATGTTTTTTATTTCTTAATAGATAATAAGGGATTGTTAGAAATTTTTAATAATATGAGTTAATAAAAAAGCTTTACACTCGCTGATGAAAATTCAATGAATGTAAAGCTTTAAATAATAAAAATTTTACTTAGATAAGAGTAAATTGCTATTAAGCAAGTTAAGCAAATCTAAAACAATATTATTTAACAATTACAAAAGGTTTTGTAATTTGATTTTTACCTGAGACTAATTGCAGTATATAGCTTCCAGAAGCTAAACCTGAAACATCAATTACTTCTGATATTCCCATTTCATCAAAAAATTGAGATATAACCTTATTACCAAGCATATCAATAATCGAAATATTAACATTTGAAGCACTCAGAGTAGCTAAATCAAGCTTCAAATAATCACTCGCAGGGTTTGGTGTTAGAATAATATCATTATTTGACAAAAGATCATTATCAACACTTAATGCTCCTAATTCCAGCCATTGAACTGCTCTTCTTATAAACTCATCCCTTTGAGATTGATTGACAAAAACGAACGGGGTGAACCCCATAATGATTCTTCTATTATCTCCAAAAGAATATTTTGCTGCAATAATTGCATTTTCACCCTTTATGTTGACAGTATCAGTTCTGTTTTTCCAATTTACATATCTTCCGTCGCTTCTGAATCGGAGAATAGGATCAGTATTATTATCAATAATTTTTAGAACCGGTAAGAGGTAGCTCTTTAAACTTCCCTGAACATTTGTTCCAAGAAATTCTGAAATTTCTTCACCCTCGATACCAGCAAGCCAAACTGTGTAAGGAGAATAACCATAACCTTCCATATTCCATCCAAGATATTCAACACCAAATAATCCAAGTGCATTTGCACTACTAAGTGAAGCCACTGAAAGATTTCCAACAACCATAGTATTAACATTTTTATTGACAATTGTTGTCAGAAAACTTGCTTGAGCGGCATTAAATTGGTTCCCTGCGCCTGTGCTCCAAATTAAATATTTTAAATTTTTTAGGTCATTACCAAGCTCTACAAATTCGGATGGTTTTAAGTTAATGTAGTCAAACGGTTGATGACCTACCATAATAGCTGGATTTATGTCATAGGTTGATTCATTGTCATTGACATGAATAGACTGAATATTTGATGATAGCATTGTGATATTGTTCGAGGTCAATTTCGAATTTGGGTCATCGGTCTTTGTAGCAACAATGTAAGCATCACCAATACCGGGAGTTGAACCGGGAGTAAAAGTCAAGTTAATATCTGCTTTTCCTCCAGCAGGGACGACTATAGGACCAGCGTTGTTAACAACAGCATTCCAATCAGCTGGGGTTCTGGCTGTTTTTTCAGCCTTAAAATTAAATGATACATCAGAAGCTCCGCCATTCTCAAGAGAGTATGTTTTTACAAATGGATTAGCTTGATCTCCAACTTTAAGTAAAGCACCAGTTGCACTCAATGTTATTGTAGGCTTTTTGAATACGACACCAGATTGGAGTATTTCCTTAGTATTATCATCTTGCAGGAAAACAACTGCTTTCAATTCAAAATTTACTTCTGGTTTAAGGTTATAATCGAATTCAAAATTTTGTTCGACATTTGCTTGAAGATTGACAGTAGTGCCATTGTGGTCGGGAAGCATAACACGAGCGATATCGGGGAAGAGTTTTTCACCATTATTACCTGCATTTTCATAATAATGCTCTTTTTCGACAATTACTATTCTTAATTTCAAACCGCTGAAATTCTGAGTTGAAACAATTTTTGTCTTTACTTTTCCGCTTGCTCCATTATTTTCGAATTCAATATTTATGGTTATAGGAGATGTAGTAGGTATTGTAACGAGCTTATTAGTCAAAGCAAGTGTGTCACCAACAGCACCTTCATACCAATTTCCAGTTTTAGGTGCAATTTGACCATTTATACGACCCGAAGGAACGCTACTCATATTATAATACTGAATTCTTCCACGGTTCATATCTGTATTATATAAATACATTGGGTCATTTGCTCCGGGCCACCAAGCGTGATATTTTACAGGAATTACCCTATCAGCATTTCTTTCAAGCCAAAGTTTTAGCAATGGATTCTGACTTGCGCAGGGTGGGCAGCTCGCATTTGTTCCTTCTTCAAGGATCACCATTCTTGGAGAGTCTGAAAATAATTTATTTGTAGGAATTAAATTCAGTAGAAATATAGCAGAAATGAGTAAAGCAAATAATTTCTTCATAAAAACACCAAAAAAAAATTAATAAAAATTAACAAAAATCAAAAGTAAGTTATTTTTTAAATAATTACAAATTTTTTCTTGATGTGATAATATATTCTTAATAGCTCATATTGTCAATTTTAACTTTACCTCTAAAAATCCAGTAAATGCTTAAAGTATAAGCCAAAACAAAAGGAACTCCAATTATTGCGACAATTAGCATTATCCATAGTGTTTTTTGAGACGAAGCAGCATTATAGATTGTCAGACTATATTCGGGGTTAGGTTGAGAAATTACTATATTCGGGAACAAACCAATAGCAAATATCAAGAGTAAACTTGCTATACTGGCACAAGAAGACAGAAATGCCCGAAAATAATTTTTGTGATTAATTTCTCTGGGTATATTAGCTATTGCCAGCATATTTAAAATTGCAATTGAAAACAATAATGGATATTCTTTGAAATGAGCGACCATATGAGGTATATAAATTAGAGTTGCCATAGTTGTTGTAACATAGCAAATCACAAAGAAAATTATGCAATTGTTAATCCAACCTTTGATTTTTTCCTGAAGTTCCCCTTCTGTTTTCATAACTACATAAATTGAGCCGTGCATCATAAAAAGAGCGACAGTTGTAATTCCAACTAAAATTGAATATGGATTAAGTAAATCAAAAAAGCCACCTGCATATTCTCCGTGTGAATCAAGCGGAATACCAGTTATAATATTGCCGAGAGCAACACCCATTAAGAAAGCAATCAGAATACTCGAAAGACTAAATGACACATCCCAGCTTTGTCTCCAAAGTTTGCTTTCTCTTTTACTTCTAAATTCAATAGCAACTGCTCTGAATATTAATACGACAAGTAGCAACATAAAAGCAATATAAAAACCCGAAAATACGGTGGCATAAACTACTGGAAAAGCTGCAAACAAAGCGCCACCGCCCGTTACAAGCCACACTTCATTGCCATCCCAGACAGGTCCAATTGAGTTCAGCATAATTCTTCTATTAATATCACCCTTCACTAACAAGTGTAATGCTCCAACGCCTAAATCAAATCCGTCTAAGATAGCATAACCGGATAAAAGCACTCCAATTAATACAAACCAAATTATATTTAAATCCATTTAATTCACCTCTAAATTATAATATCAATTAAGATTTAACCCAATATTGTTTTTTTGTCAGTGTAAATGTCTTCCGATGGGGTAATATCGTCTGGACCATGCTTAATTTTTCGGTCAAGAAGAAATAAAAACAAAATAAACAACAATGTGTAAATCAAAGTAAATAAAATCATCGAAAACCAAACTTCCCCCGAAGAGACTGTCTTAGAAAAAGCATCTTTTGTTCTAAGTAAACCATAAACAATCCAAGGTTGACGCCCAACTTCAGCAGAAATCCAGCCAAGTTGTAAAGCCAATTGAGGAAGAATCACTGTAGGAACAAGTATTTTCAGAATTAATTTGTTCTCAAAAAGCTTTTTTCTCCAAAGTAATATCAAGCCTATTATACTAATTCCTATCATCAAAAATCCAAGTGCTACCATAAAGTGGTAGGATTGGAAAACAAGATTAACAGGGGGTCGGTCATTTTTATCGAAAGCATTTAAGCCGGTTACTTTAGCATTGAAATCGCCATAAATCAGGTAGGATAATAAACCGGGTATTTGTAAACCTAAATCCACCTTTTGATTTTTATCATCAACCCATCCAAAGAGATAAAGAGGTGCAACAGCCGAGGAATCATAATGAGCTTCGAAAGCTGCTAATTTTGCAGGCTGATTTTTCGCAACACCTACTGCACTTGTATGCCCCACAAAAAGTTGAAGAACAGATGAAAAGGCTGCAACAATTAAGGAAATTGTCAATCCCTTTTTCGCAAATTCAATATGTTTATTTTTTATTAGATAATAAGCTGAAACGCTTATAACAAGGAAAGCACCAGCCATCCAAGAGCCAACAAGAGTATGGAAAAGTCTGTCCATCGAAGAGGGATTGAAAACCATTGCCCAAAAATCAGTTATTTCTGCTCTTTTAAAAATATTTCCTCCCAACTCATAAGTAGCTAAATGATAACCTGCTGGTGTTTGCTGCCACGAATTAGCAACAATTATCCAAACAGCACTTAAATGAGCACCAAAGGTGACCATTATAGTTGAGAAGAAGTGCATTTTTGGGCTTACTTTATTCCATCCAAAGACTAAGATAGCCAAAAAACCGGACTCAAGAAAAAAAGCAAAAATTCCCTCGGCAGCTAAGGCACTACCAAAAACATCACCCACAAATCTTGAATAAGTAGCCCAATTAGTGCCGAACTCAAACTCCATAACTATACCACTTGCAACACCTACAGCAAAAGTCAGAGCAAAAATTTTTACCCAGAATTTTGTCATATTTTCATATAATTTATTCTTAGTTTTTAAGTATAGTCCTTCCATAATAATTAGAAGAATGCCAAGACCTATGCTGAGAGGAGGAAAGATGAAATGAAAACCGACAGTGAAAGCGAACTGCAATCTTGCGATTAGCTCAGGGTCATTCATAAAAAATCCTAAATTTTTTGTGATTCAATTTTAAAAATAAAAAATTTTTCACTAAACTGTTTCTAATTCGTCATATATATTTTATTACTTAACAGGAAATTAATTTGCCCGATATTAAAAATTATAAATTCCTAAATGATATTAATTATCCGGAAGACCTCAGGAAACTGGATATTAATGATTTACCCGTAGTTTGTGATGAGGTTAGGGACTTTATGATAGACACAATAACCAAAACTGGCGGACATTTTGGTGCTGGGCTTGGTGTTGTGGAATTGACAGTCGCATTGCACTACGTATACGAAACTCCAATTGACAAATTAATTTTTGATACAGGGCATCAGGGATATCCTCATAAAATTCTTACTGGAAGAAAAGACCAATTACATACAATTCGACAATATAAGGGATTGTCCGGTTTTTTAAAGCGTTCTGAAAGCGAATATGATGTATTTGGAGCCGGACACGCAAGCACAAGTATATCAGCTGCACTTGGTGTAGCCACTGCAAGAGATTTGCAAGGGAAAAACTTTAAAGTTGCTGCCATTATTGGAGATGGAGCAATGACTGGTGGGCTTGCTTTCGAAGCTATGAATAATTGCGGCGTTCAGAAAAGAGATATTACTGTTATTATGAATGATAATAATATCTCCATAGACCCAAATGTTTCTGCTTTTTCCAACTATTTCAATGAAATATTTGCATCACCGACTGTTCAAAAATTAAGAGGGGAAATCTGGGACCTAACTGGTAAACTTGACTCTGTTGGAGACAGAATTAGGAAGCTTGCAGCAAGGATTGAAGGTGGAATGAAAACCATTATGACACCCGGAATGCTTTTTGAAGCACTTGGTTTTGATTACTTCGGACCAATAAATGGTCATAACGTCATCAAACTTGTTAAAATGCTTCGAATGATAAAGGAAATTAAAACTCCAGTTCTCTTACATATCATTACAGAAAAAGGTAAAGGATATGCACCTGCGGAAAGTGATTACCGCCGTTTGCACGCCATCGGAAAGATTGATAGAGATACCGGAAAATCATTAGCTAAGGCTCCAGATAAGCCTGAACCGCCTCTATACTATAAAGTTTTTGGTCAAACGATGGTCGAGTTATGCAGAATGAATCCTTATATTGTTGGAGTTACAGCTGCTATGCTCGATGGCACTGGGCTTGACATACTCGAGCGAGAAATGCCGAATAGAGTCTTTGACGTTGGTATTGCCGAAGGTCACGCTGTTACATTTTCCTCAGGTATGGCAACCGAAGGAATCATTCCAGTTGTTGCAATTTATTCAACTTTTCTTCAAAGAGCATTTGACCATTTAACACACGATTGCTCACTTCAAAAGCTACACGTAGTTTTTGCAATTGACAGAGCAGGGCTTGTTGGCGAGGACGGAGCTACACACCACGGTGTTATGGATATTGTTTATTTGAGAGCTGTTCCAAATATGACTTTGGTGGCTCCAAAGGACGAACAGGAACTTAGAGATATGCTCTATTCTGCAATTTTTGATTACACTCACGGACCTGTTGCCATAAGGTTCCCTCGTGGAAAGGGAGTCGGTGTTCAGCTTGAGCCAATGAAATCAATTCCTTATGGAAAATGGGAAAAACTTAAAATCGGCGATGACGTTGCTATCCTTGCTGTTGGAAATATGGTAAGAGAAGCTATGAAAGCTTACGAAATCCTTAGCGAAAGAAATATTTCTGCAACTGTTATAAACTCAAGGTTTATTAAGCCATTAGATTATGATTGCCTCGAAGAGGTATGCAATAATTTTACTACACTTATTACCATTGAAGAGGGCCAAAAAATGGGTGGTTTTGGGACAGCGGTTTTGGAATTTCTTGCAGATAAGGACTATCATCACATAAGGGTTTTGAATTTAGGAATACCTGATAAATTCATTGAGCAAGGTTCTCAAGCAGAATTATTAAGGGAAGTCGGGCTTGATGGTCAAAGCATAGCAGATCAAATTACCAGCTTCCTCGAAATTTCTCAAGAAAAATCAATAGATAAAGTCTTAGAATTAGATTAAAAATATTTTGGCTATCTAAAAAAATGATGTTAATTTTGTAATCTTATTTTTTTCAGATCCCGTAGCTCAGGGGTAGAGCATCTGACTTTTAATCAGAGGGCCGTAGGTTCAATTCCTACCGGGATCACAAAATCTGACCCGCTATGAAACAAAGTTTTTTTCGTTAGTTTATCTAACTTTAAATGTTGTCATTGTGATAATAGCTAAAATTACTGCTATTATATAAAATCTTGTTACTATTTTTGATTCGTGCCAACCTGATTTTTCAAAATGATGATGAATTGGAGACATCTTAAATAATCTCCTACCCTCACCATACTTCTTTTTTGTATATTTAAAATAAGAAACCTGAATGATTACTGAGAGAGTTTCAGCAAAAAATATACCCCCTAAAATAGGCAACAAGAACTCTTTCTTAATCAATATACATAGCACTCCTATTGCACCACCAAGTGCAAGTGAGCCTGTGTCTCCCATAAAAACCTGTGCAGGGTAGGAATTAAACCATAAAAATCCTAACGAAGCCCCGACTAATGCTGCACAGAAAATTGTAAGTTCAGCTGAACCTTTTAAATGTATAATATTTAAATATGAGGAGAAAACAGCATTTCCAGTTATATATGTTATGATAGCAAGGGCAAGGGCTACAATTCCGACAGTGCCAATTGCTAATCCATCCAATCCATCAGTTAGATTTACAGCATTGGATGTAGCAGTTATAATGAAAATTACAACTGGAATATAAAAAATTCCGAAATCGAAATTTATCATTTTTTCGAATGGCACAGTTGTTAATGTTTTAAATTTTTCAAAATCATCAGAAAACAATTCAGGGAAAAAATACACTGTTGATCCAATAATAAGACCAATTGATATTTGACCAACAATTTTCCATTTTCCAATTAGACCTTTTTGATATTTCTTTACAACTTTCAAGTAATCGTCAAGAAGTCCAACCGAGCCAAGCCAAGCAGTTGCAAGAAGAATAAGAATAACATATATATTTAATATATTAGCCCAGAACAAAGTTGGTAAGAGAACAGAAAGCAATACAATCAATCCTCCCATAGTTGGTGTTCCAGCCTTCAGATTATGGTTACCCACTCCATTAAGTTCAAGTTTAGCTTGCTCGCCAATTTGTTTTCTTTTCAGGATCTTAATAATCATAGGTCCAAAAATGAAACTAATTAGAAGAGCTGAGATAGCAGATGCAGCCGACCTAAAAGTTATATATTGAAAAACCCCGAAACCGGGGGGATTAAATGTATTTTTTATCCATTCTGCAAGGTAGTAAAGCATTTGATTTCGATATTATTTTACATAATCTTTTAATTTCTTAATAATTTCTTCCATTTTCATCCCTCTTGATCCCTTGACCAACAATACATCGTCAGTGCTTATAAGATTCAGTAGGAAATCAAATAATTCATTTTTTTCTTCGAAATGCTGGATGTTTTTTAATTCTAATTCATTTTTAGCAGAGAGCATTTCACTTCCATAAGCTAAAACTAAGTCAGCAACTTCAGAAGCTGTTTTTAAAACTTGAATATGTTCATCTTTTGAAGAAACTCCAAGTTCAAGCATATCTCCCAAAATTGCATATTTTTTCCCCGTATTTTTGTAAGATTCAAGGACTTTCAGCGATAGAGCCATAGAATCAGGATTTGCATTATAGCAATCGTTTATCAAGGTAAAGTCAGTAATTTTTTCCAAAAGCATCCTTCCATAAATATGCTCTGTCGTATGATAGAAGCTTTCTAATTGCTGTTTAATCATTTCTTCGGATAATTCAAAGTGATTTGCGACAGCAAAAGCAGCAATAGCACTATATGCTGTTCCATATCCAATAGTTTTCAGCTTTATTTCAATAGATTTTGAATTATATTTAAAGTTAATGATTGGATGAAGCATTGAGTCAAGCTGAATTTCTGCATTTATGTCAGCATTCGAATCTGTGCCATAGGTAACTCTTTTATCAAGGAAATTGGAATATTTTTTTAATCTTTGATCATCAAAATTAACAAAAGCAAATCCATTATGCTTCTTTAGATGACCAAAAAGAAATGTCTCTTCGAGTTCAACTCCATCGAGATCAATCAATTTTTCGAGGTGTTCTCGTCCGATATTAGTAATGAGACCGTGTGTGGGCTGAACAATAGAAGAAAGAATACTAATTTCTCCGGGTTCATTAGTTCCAATTTCGATTACTGCAATATCTATATTTTCATTTAACTGCAGTAGTGTTAGTGGAACTCCAATCTGATTATTATAATTTTCTGCTGTTTTGAGAATATTGAATTTACCCGATAAAACGTAAGCTATAATATCCTTGGTGGTTGTTTTTCCATTTGATCCACCAACAGCGATTATCTGGCAATTGAATCTATTCCTGTGATAATTGCCGAGTTGACCCAAAGCTTTTAGAGTATTGTTTACAGTGATAATTGGCTTCGTGGAAAATTCGTTTTTATTTTCAGAGAACCATTCTTTTTCTGAGATTACAAAACTGGCGCCTTTTTCGAAAGCTTCTTTTATTCTTGCGTGACCGTCTGTGTTATCTCCTTTTAAAGCAATAAAGCAATTTCCTTCGACGAGAGTTCGGGTATCGGTGGAAACACCCTTGCAAAAGGTGTTTTCAGTGAAATTGTGAAGATTTTGTTCACCAAATAAAACGCTTAATTCGTATGTATTAAATTCAGCTAAATTTATAAGCATAAAATGAAAGTTAAAAAATTAGTGTTTATTCAAAAGCAAATTAATGTTTTTTTGGATTTCTTTAAATTAAAACTATCTATTTTATGAATTTAAATATTCTAAACTGATTTGTATTTTTTAAATTTGTTTTTTTAAAAGTAAGGATTTAATGAAAAATTCTAATTTTATTAAATTTTTAATTGTTGTTTTCACTTTCGGCGTTATTGTTTGGCTTGGTGGGTCTGTATTAAGAGCCGTTATAGCTTATAGTCTTTTTATTCCAGCAACTGAATTGGAACTAAAACCAGAACAGAGCGATGAACTAAGAATGAACACAATAAAAATTTATTCAGACACTGCTATTTACACCACTGTATCATTTGCATTGGTTTTTATTCTATCAATATTTTTTATGATATATTACAGGAAGCATTTAAAAGTTTATGGATGGCTTTTTATGGCTTTTGTATTGTTTTTTATAGCTTCCCCAATTGAAATTTACTTAACTTATCTTGATATTAAATTAATGATTTATGTTAATTATTCTCAAACTATAGCTTTTACGGACCCTGAGGTTGCTGAGTTCTTTTTAAATAGGTTGAAAAATTTTAATGTATTATCACCACTTGCCTATCTGTCATTTTTTACTGCGATAATATTTTTGATTTATAGACCTCTTGATAAGAGTAGGAAAAATTTAAGTGAGTAATGAAGATGAAATTAACTGAAATTAATAAAGAATTGTTAGAGTTAGCCAAAAGTTTGGGTATATCGGTCAGAAAAGAAAAAGGAAATTTTCGAAGTGGTTACTGCCTTGTGAACGACAAAGAAGTTATTGTTTTGAATAAAAACGCATCTTTAGAAACTTTATCATCTGTTTTGGCTATCTGCCTTGCTCCTTATTCCGATAAAATTTATATTAAACCTGTTTTACGGGAATATATTGAGAGTGAAATTCAAAATAAATCCAAAGAAGAATCTGATAAAATTCAGATAAGTTTAAAAGATAACTCATAACTTTTTATACTCAAACTTTGGATAACCCTTTTCCCCCTTGTCGTTGAAAAAGTCTATAAAATGGAGTTTCCAATAAAAACCTTTTGAGTCTTGTATTATATAAATTTTTTCAGGATAAACAGTATAAGTATTCGTTCCGACAAAATCATAACCCTTCCAATCATAACCTATCGATGTTCTTATGTTTGAAAGTTTCACTGACGATGTATCTTCGATAGATACTTCTGAAAAATCTTTTTTGGTGGTTAGCAGCCCTGCTCTAACATTTTTTGTGTTGATAAGAACAGTAGTAACTAAATACCACATTGGATTTCCGGCATTATCAGCCAACAATTCTGTAAAACGTGTAAATTGAAGGTCCCAATCTCGATTGTCTGGCTCGAGATCTAATATTTTACCGCCATCATCAAAATTCAGGAAAATATGGTTTCGGTTTGGATGTTTTGCGACTTCAATTATTTTTTCAGAAGATCCATCAGGGTTAGCAATTTTGAGAATATATGAATTTCTTGAAAAACCAAGAAATGTAAGTTTTTTGTATCCTCCGCTATTCTTTTTCTCATCAAAACCTCTATCAATAACATAGGTGTGATTTTTCGAAAAAATACTATCGTTTTTGAAAATCCACCAAACTCCGATGGCAGTAGAGTCAAAAGTTCCATCTGGTTTATCGTGCTTCCAGCTTGTTTCAGGAATATTAATAATTTTTTTTAGGTTTATGGAATTAAAATCAACCTCGCCAAAATCATAAGCCCTCATAAATCTCGCACTATTAAGATAAATATGGAAATGATCTTCATCGCAGCTGAAAGCCAAGTCCCAAATTGGATAAAGGTTTTGTTTGACTACTGAGTCTTTGTCGAGATTGAAATAAATTTGATATAAATAATCTGAACCCATTTCAGCAACGGCAATTCTTTCGCTGCCTCTATTAAATGGAGTTACAGGAGTATCTTCGGGCATACAACTTGTCAAAAAGCCCAAAAAACATAATAACAATATATATTTTAGAGTATTCATTTTTTTCATCTTACAAGACGGTAAAAATTTGCACATTATTTGATAGATTTTATTTTGGTTGAGATATTACTGTAAGTTAATATAGTAGAATAGGGTTATCTGATTTTGTTAAAGTAAAAACTCGCATTTTTAAAAAAATATGAAAAAATATTAATAAAAAATTTCTTGTCATTGTTAAATATATAACTTATATTTACGCTCATAAAAATTTTAAGGGGGGAAAAAATGTTAAAGTTTAAATATATGGGGAAAAAAATGAAAATGATAATATTTGTTATAATCCTGTTCTTGCCGATAAATCTGGGCTTAACAGATGATTTGTTTTCTAAGTCATACGATAAAAAGATAAAGAAAGAAATTACAATCTTTCCAGATGAATATTCTGACTTAGACGATATTCCCACCCCAAAAGCTACCAAAGACGAAAATATACTTAAAACACTTGAAAGAGCCAAACAAAGGTATTTACAAGCATTAGTATTCATAGAAAAAGGTGATACAACCAATGCTGCAAAATATTTTGAGATTGCTATAAATATATTAAATCCTTTGGTCAGCTACCCCGGTATAGATAAAAACGATGATTTTACTGATCTTGCACAATCAATAATTGAGGACTATGAGAGCTTTATACAGAGTATTGACAATCTCGATGAGAACTCCTCCCTTTTCATTGTAAGAGATAAATTATTCGAAAAAATTGAAAATCCTAAAACCCCGATTACATCAGTTCAACCCCCAGTTGAAATTAAAAAACAAATTCAAGAGGGAATTAAAAAAGATTCCATTGATTTGGCAAACATATTTACTATTCCCTTAGTTGATAATGAATACGTTCAGAAAAATATAGCATTTCTTACCCAAGATAAAGTTGGAAAGAAATTCATTAAAAACAGTCTTGAACGTAGCACAAAATGGTTCCCTATGTTCAAAAGAATAGCCAAAGAAGAAGATGTTCCCGAAGAGATAATTTACCTTGC
This sequence comes from Candidatus Kapaibacterium sp., assembly GCA_026418625.1. Classification (GTDB taxonomy): domain Bacteria; phylum Bacteroidota; class Ignavibacteria; order Kapaibacteriales; family UBA2268; genus CALHRB01. Next base: position 443 of record JAOABA010000015.1, on the reverse strand, counting down.
AATGATTGAAAGTGCTCTTAACCCAAATGCTGTTTCGAGAGCAAAAGCCGTTGGTATGTGGCAGTTTATCCGCTCTACAGGAGAAATGTATGGACTTAATGCAAATTCTTCCGTTTGGGTTGATGAACGACGTGATCCAGAGAAGTCAACCAGAGCTGCAATGAAGCACTTGAAGGATCTTTATAATGAACTCGGGGATTGGCATTTAGCTTTAGCTGCTTATAATTGCGGAATTAACGGAGTAAAAAGGGCTATCGCTAAAAGTAAATTTGAAAATCCAAGCTTTTGGGAAATAAGAGAGTTTTTGCCAAAGGAAACAAGAAATTATGTGCCTTTCTATATTGCTACTGCTAAAGTTTCTATGAATCCAGCAGAATATGGAATTAGCACAAAAGAATTTAACTTCTTAGACGAGTATAAATATGACACATACACTATTAATG
>JAOABA010000009.1 GCA_026418625.1 Candidatus Kapaibacterium sp. | reverse complement strand
GCTCTGAAGGGGTTGCCAATGTTGCTGAACAAAGTCTGTATTTTCCTAAATCAGAGTTTATGACATACTCACCTTTAATTGGTTTAAAAGTCTTATCAAGAGTGATTCTTGATATTGAGAAATTATCTTCGTGATTAACTAAAAAAGTGAATGTCCCATCACTATTTTTTAATAAACCGCTTCCATCTGCAGAACCTCCAAATATGAATCCGGGTGATTGTGGAAGAACATCATCACTCGAAATTAGTGTATATACCTGTAAACCGGGCATCAGGTTTTTCAAAAAGGTTGGTGAAACAGAATATTGTTTCAGAACTACTTCATTCTTCGTGTTATCAGTGGTATCCTCACTGCAACTAAACAAAGAAAAAATCGAAAAAATGGTTATAGCATAAATTGTTAATTTTTTTAACATAAGTTCTCCAAAAAAAGTTTATTGAATTTGAACAATTAAATCAATGAAAAATTAGAATTGTGATGTTAAGCAGGAAAAAATCTTCGGTGAATTAAAATGAATTTTAAGAATAATTAACTAAAAGATATATATTTATTTTATTTCAGGAGGTTAAAGAGATTTAGTTTTGATTAAACATAAAAATATTATGAATTTATTAACTGAATAATAAATTTTGATAGTCTTAGAAGTTCTGAAACATTAGTAATTAGCAGTATTGAGGGGGTAATTAGGATATTTAATTCTAAATTAATCTGTAATCTTATGTTGTAATAGATTATGGATAATTCGATAATTGATTGATTACAATGAACTTAAGAAACTTTCAGAAATTTTGATTATTTCTTCTTTTTTTGATGAGTTGAAATTATCATAAGACCTGACAAGCATCCCAAGCCTTGGATTTTGAGTGAAAAAATCTCGGTGAACGTTTAGAAAGCTCCAAAACAAACTGTCCCAAATTCTCTGCCAATCCCCTTTTTTGAAATCGCTCATCTTCATAAGATAATTGCTTCCGCTAATATATGGCTTTGTTGACATTAACCCACCATCTGCAAATTGGCTCATTCCATAAATATTTGGCACCATAACCCAGTCGTATGCATCAATAAATAAAGTCATAAACCAGCGATAGACTTCATCGGGATCGAATTCACAAAGCAACATAAAACTACCCAAGACCATTAATCTTTCAATATGATGGCAATATCCGGTTTCAAGAACCCTTTTGATTATTATATCAAGCGGTTCAATACCTGTTGTTCCATTCCAAAATGACTCAGGAATTTTTCGAGAGAAGTTCCAAAAATTTAGGGTTCGCTGATATCCGCCCCAAAGCTCGTAAACAGCCCTGATAAATTCCCGCCATCCTATTATCTGTCTTATGAAACCTTCAAGAGAATTCAGCGGGATGTTGTTTTCTGAACTATACTTCAATGTTTCATTAAGAATATAGTTAGGTGTTAATAGACCAACATTAATTAAAGGGCTAATTAGACTGTGATTGAGAATTGACTCATCTGAAAGAATTGCATCCTCGTATGGACCAAAATCTTTAAATCTTTGTTTGAGGAAATCATTAAACCATTTTTTTGCTTCATCGAAAGTTATGGGGTATATCCAGTTTGGATTTAATTTTCCATAATTTGCTTGAAAATTTTTATTAACGTAATCAAAGGCTTCTGAATAATATGTATTGATAGACGGAAATTTAACATTTGGTGGTTTTTTGTTTTTGGGGTACCTCAAACGATTTTCATCATCAAAAGACCATTTACCACCTAAGGGTTTGCCGTAATCGTCCAATAATAAATTTAACTTTTTTCTTTGCCAGGCATAAAAGTCAGTTTGTCGGAAAATCTTCTTATTCGAAAAAAATTTCTTGATTTCCTCTTTACTATTCAAAAACATTGGAGATTCGAATTCTGTGAAGCTTAAATTATTTTGATGACAAGAATTAACAATTCGCTTTCTTAACCAATCATCAGAAACATCAACAAAAAGAAGACTGTCATAACCTGAATTTTTAATATAGGGTATTAAATTTCTAATATCAGACAGACTGTCCAAACTTTGAATATATTCAACTTTGATTCCTTTTTTTTTGAGATAATCCTCATAAAATTTCATTGAGGCTCTGTGGGAAGCCAACTTTTGCTTATGAAAAGGATACTGCCTGAAAAATAAGTATTCCTCAATCAAAAAAACTTTTTCACATTTTTCAAAATAGCTAACATCCTCAAATATCTGATGAGGAAATACCAAGGCAACAGGTTTCATAATCAAATAATAATTATTTTTTAACTCAATTTCAGACAATTTATAATTCGAAATATTTGATAATTATATTGATATTAGAGATTAGGAACACAATAATCACAGAATTTTATATTATAATTTTTCAATATAATTTATTGTTAATTTAGGTAAGAATTTTTAATAAAAAAAAGTGATATGTATGATTAAGAATATATTAATTTTTGCTTTTTTTAGCCTTCTTTTCTTGGCTTTGATGTCTGCTGACACCCTTGACTCTCGACTTGGACTATATTCATATAATGATTTCGAGACACCTAAGTATTGTGGAACATCCTGCCATAATGATTTTTACCGGCAATGGGAGCAATCAATGATGGCACAAGCTTATACACATCATTGGGACGAAATTGAATATTTTGATTTGGCTGTCCCCCACGCCGAGAAAGACCCATTAGTCGCAGAAGTTAAAGCCGGTTGCAATGGATGTCACGCACCTATGGCTTATTTAGCCGGAAAAATTCCACCTCCGAGACCGGAAATGAACGATAGAGCTAATGAATCAGTTTCCTGTGAGATATGTCATTCAATAGTCGGTTTTGAAGGTGATGTCCCATATAATTTCAATTACGTTATGAAACCCGGGAAAACCAAATTTAGCGGTCGTGGTGGAGGTGTCAAATCACCCAATCATAATATTGAAGTGAATCCTTTGATGAGAACAGGTGATTTTTGCGGTATTTGTCATAATGAGAAAAGCCCGTTTGGAGTATGGGTAAAATCTACGCATTTAGAATGGAAAGAAGGACCATACTATAAAGAAGGTGTTCAGTGTCAGGACTGTCATATGCCCAAAGGAAGATCATTAACAGCTGCTATGGGTAATATTTATGATGATGCCAGACAACACCTCTTCCACGGAGCTCACGATCCGGGCAAAGTTAAGGGAACAATTGAGCTTAGAATTCACCCCGATATCAGGGAAGCTGAACCCGGCGAGACAGTTCTATTTACTATTGCACTTTATAACCAAAAAACAGGACATAAGTTTCCGACAGGTTCTGTTGAGGATAGGATGGTTTGGATGACTGTTGAAGCAGTTGATGCGAGCGGAAAAAAATATCAATTGAAGGTTAATAAAAAGGGCTTTGAGGGAGAGGAATATACAATTTCATCGAATGTTCTTGCATATCAGGATATGGGCATTGCTAAAAACATTCCTGATTTTAAAGGTGTTCAAAGAGATGGTATTCCTGAAGGAAACAGAATTTTTCGTATGCCCTATTTTGATCCTCAAGGGCGAATGACTATCCAACAATGGAACACTGCAAAATTAGGTGTTGATTACCGAATTGGACCAAGAGAAACGAAGATTGAAAAATGCACTTTTAATATACCCGATAACGTCGCACCCGGTAAAATGAGAATTACTGCAACTTTATATTATCAAAAACTTGTTAAACCCGTTGCTGATTTTCTAAATGTTCCTGCGGAGGAATCAGAGCCATTAATTGTTAATCAACATTATACAGAAATAACTATTTTACCATAAATTTATGAATTGATATGAGAAAATTATACTTTCCTATTATTTTGGTTTTAATCACATTTTTAGTCGCATCTGAGATTGCAAAAGCCATACCTGCGTTTGCCCGAAAATACAATATGACTTGCAAAACCTGTCATTCCCCAATGCCACGACTCAAACCTTATGGCGATGAATTTGCTGGTAATGGTTTCAAATTGCCTGACAAGGAAGCCCCAAGATATTTTCTTGAAACCGGGGACGAACAACTATCATTAATCAGAGATTTCCCTATTGCTGCAAGGTTTGACGGACATATTACTTATAATTACGGAAATACTGAAAATAGTGATTTAGGTGTTCCTTTCATTCTAAAATTGCTATCAGGTGGTGAAATAACTAAGGATATAGCCTATTATTTCTATTTTTATATGAGCGAAAGAGGTGAATTAGCAGGTGTAGAGGATTGTTTCATTATGTTTAATAATTTATTTGGTATTGATCTTGACTTGTATTTTGGTCAATTCCAAATCTCAGACCCACTTTTCAAACGTGAATTAAGATTGTCATTAGAGGATTACCAAGTTTATAAAACTAAACCGGGTCTATCGAAGATGAATCTGGCTTATGACAGAGGTATTATGCTAACTTTAGGTTTAGATTGGGGTATGGATGTGGTATTTGAATTGGTAAACGGTTGTGGCTTAAGTCAAGCTGATGCAAACAAATTATTTGACATTGATGGACATAAGACAATTGTAGGAAGAATTACTCAGGATATTGGTGAATTCGCAAGGATTGGAGCTTTTGCTCTTTTCGGAAAAGAAGATATGTATAATTCCACTAATGCTAAAATCACCAATGAGGTCCTCTCTTTTGGACCTGACTTGACACTTTCGTTCGGAGATTTGGCAGAACTCAATTTTCAATATGTTAATAGGGTTGATAAAAATCTGTTTCTTTCAGAAAATGATGTAAACCCATCAAAAGATATTGCAACAAAAGGTATAATGGCTGAGGCTATTATAACTCCAAAGGGAGATGACAGTAAACTTTATGGTGCAGCCATATTCAATTGGGTTGAATCTGATTATAAGCCCTTGGATTACAAGACTGTCTCACTTCATTTGGGTTATTTATTAAAAAGAAATTTAAGGATTGTTTTAGAAGGAACTTATAACTTTTCGGACAAAGATAAAACATTTACAATCTTCAGTCTTGGATTTGTGAATGCTTTTTAGTTAAAATCAATTCTGATTATTTGCTTTCGGAATTGTAATACTAAATGTGCTTCCTTTGCCAACTTTGCTGTTGACTGAGATTTTACCTCCATTTAGTTCAGTAAACTCTTTGGATATTATTAAACCGAGACCAGTGCCACGTTCATAGTTAGTTCCGAATGTGCTTTGCAGACTATCGAGTTTGAATAAATTTTTAATAGTCTCATCTTCTATTCCAATTCCATTATCTATAACGCTTAATTCAATAAAATCTTCATCCAAATCAAAGGCTGCTATCTTTACAAAACCTCCTTCTTTAGTAAATTTTATTCCGTTCGAAATAAGATTGGAAATCACTGTAACGATAGTCTCCTTGTCAGCTAAAACCTTTATATTATCATCAACGAGGTTTATTATAGAAATAGCTTTTTGATTTGCTATGATGTTCAGCATTTCAATGGATTCATCAACTGCATCTTTCAAACAAAAACAGGATTTTTTTAATTGAACCAAACCTCTTTGAATTCTTGACCAGTCAATAATATTTTCGAATAACTTGAATATTCGTTTGGCAGACTCATTCAAGGCAATTGCAATTTCTTTAATCTCATCTTTTGAGAATTCATCTATTTTTAATGCGAGCATTTTTGTTAAACCAAGAAATCCCATAAAGGGACTTCTGATTTCGTGAGCAATTATTGAAAAAAATTTATCTTTTTGTGAATTTAATTCTTTAAATCTAATTTCGGATAAGCGGAGGGATTCTTCTATTTTTTTCCTAGAGTCACGTTCTTTTTTAAGATAGTTCACTTCCCTTTTGAGTCTTTTCAGCTCTTCGTATAATTCCTCGATTTGGTGAACTTCAGCTATCATAGAAATTAATGCCTAATACCATTACAAATATCGGCAATAAAATCTAAAAATTAAGAAACCTATTTTTTAGGATGGTAATACTTCAAAAACTTTCTATAGCGATACTTCTATTGATATGGCATCAAAGCTACAAAATTCGCTGGAATGATAAGTTTTTGAATTTGCTTTGCAGTTAAAGAATTTGCTGTAATCCCTTCAATCCCCCTGCTTGACTCTCTGATAATAATTAATTCATCACGTTTATAATTATATGACAAAGTTAAGTGATTTGCTTTACCCATATTTGTAATTTCATCACCGTTGAGAGTATTAATTCGAATTAGGAATTCATTTGTTGAAACAAAACCGGAGTTTGAAATAGTTGATGCAAGTGCTGTCGGCACCTGTTCAATGGCATTTATGCCTGTTCTTCCTAATTCCTTTGACTTTATTATCTGTTTGGTTGCAACATCAATAATTGTAATGAACGCGGGAGATTTTGTTTCAGCTGCATCATATTTGCCCGTGCCTGCAGAAATCAGAACAATCCTTGCACCATCAGGAGAAACATCAAGAAATAAGGGAACCTGCGGCACATTAATCGTTTGAGTTACCTCATTTGTTCTTGAATCAATTACCGAAACTGTATTATCAAGTTTATTTGCCACGAAAATCTGATTGCCTGAATTAACAATAGAGACAGGCTCTTTTCCAACTTTGATTGTTCTTGCTATTTGATAATTGGTTAAATCGAGAACATCAACCGTTGAGTCGTTCCCAAATGAGATATATGCTGTTGTTGCATTAGCAAAACAAATTCCTGTTGGTTCCTTTTTTTCTGAACTGAAATCAAGCGTTGAAAGCCTTTTGAAGTTATCTTTGTCAACAATTTCAATTTTATAGACATCTGGTAAGAAAAGAAAGATTTTTTTCTGAAATTCAGTCATTTTCTTAGCTTTTGAGCTTAAAAACTCTCCGTTTGCTTCATAAAAGATATCTTCTTTAAGAACTTTGCCCGTTGGTTGCTCGATTAATTTAATTGAATTATTAACATCAGAAGTTGAAATTAGGGTTTTCCAGTTGGGATTGCTTTGGTCAATAATTCTTTCTTCCTGAGAACAAGAAAATAGAAGTAATAAACTAAAAAACACAAGTGCTGAAAAATACTTCATAATATTACTTTCAATTGCTAATTTGAGTTATTTAAACTAATGAATAAACAAGACATTAGCAAAAATATTGTTAAACAAGAGGCATCATCTCAAAAATTAACTTGGTTAATTTTGGTTCTGATTCAGCTGCAGTTTTCAATATATCATTAATATCTATCGGTTTGAGTGTTTCCGGATAACATTCATCAGTTACAATTGACAAACCAAGAACTTCAAGTCCCATCTGACGAGCAACAATTGTTTCGGGGACGGTGCTCATCCCAACAATATCAGCTCCAATAATCCTCAAAAACCTATATTCTGCCCTTGTTTCCAAGCTTGGACCTGTCATCGCCGCATAAACAACCTCTTTTAAATTTAAGTTGTTATCTTTACCAATTTTCTTTGCTAAATCAATTAATCTTCGTGAATAAGGCTCGCTCATATCAACAAAGCGTGGTCCGAAGATTTCTTCAGTATAGCCGATTAATGGGTTATGCCCAAGAAGATTAATATGGTCTTCAATCAGAACAATATCCCCCTTACGTATTTCGGGATTGAAAGTTCCCGAAGCGTTTGAAATTATCAAATGCTTTATACCAAGAAATTTCATCACTCGGACAGGATAAGTAATATCGAGCATCGAGTAGCCTTCGTAGTAGTGCATCCTACCCTGCATTGCCACAATTTTTCTTTTATTCAATGTCCCGAATATTAACCTCCCTTTATGAAACTCAACTGTCGAAAGCGGAAAATGCGGAAGGGAGTCATAATCGAACGAAATTGGGTTTTCAATTTGATTGGCAATATCGCCAAGACCAGTCCCAAGAATTATCCCGATATCTGGAGTAAAGTCAGTGCTTAGGCGAATAACACTGACTGTCTCCTCGATATTTTTCTTAATTTCTTTGAAAATCATAAAAATGAAACATTACTTTTGGAACATTTCATCAACCTTAACGATTTTGATATTTTCACGGTCAATTTTTAAAGGAAAGTTTTGTATTTCTAAATCTTCCTTCAAGACTGATTCACCAACCTCAGAAGTATATGTAATTGGGCTGGGAACGTTATTTATCAGTTCTTCCTTGAATTCTTCAGCATTTTTTGTAACAATTGCAAACTTTATATTATCGTATTGGATATATTTTTTTATAGCACGATTAACATCTTCCAACTTCAAAGAATTCAATTTCTTCCTGAAATAATGGATGTAATTACCCTCATCATTAACGCCATAGAACTTGCTGTCAATCTGATAACCGAGTTTGTCCATAGTTGTTTGAGCATAATTTAGGCTATATGAGTAAAGGAATTTTTTTGTAAGCTCAAAATCTTCATTGGTCAGACCGTTATCAACAACTTTTTTAAGTTCTCTCAAAGCAGCTCGAAGGGCAAAATGTCTGTGTTGATTTTGAACTGGACGAATCCATACTTCGAAAATCTGCTGACGTCTTGGGTTATTTGGTTCGGGCATATTTCTTTGACCACCATTTAGAAATGTTTCGATGTAAGAGTAATCACCATAGTTCAAACCTCTTTTTTCTCTTATTACCTGATAAAGATGGCTTGATTGATTTCGGTGCTCGCCAAACCAAGAATTAAATACCCAAAGAGCAACAAAGTCTTCATCATTTCTGAGTATATTTATTGGAAAGCCGAAACTGATTGCAGTAGCATCAGCATCCTTTTCAATCATTAGGAAATTATAGCCCTGAATTGGCTGAACATTTGGTTTAGGTGGAGTTTGAGAACGGACATCACCAAGCCCGGATAAATCTTTTTCTAATCTGGCAACAAGTTTTTCATCATAACCGCCTCCCAAACCAATCACAAAATTGTATTTGTTAAAGTAGCGTTCATAAAAGCCTCTAACATCTTCAAGAGTCATATTATTAAGGCTTTCGATTGTGCCTGCAGTCAAATGAACATAAGGGGTTCTTTCGAAAATAAATCCATAAAGAGCTGCCTTACCCAATTCCTCGTCATTAGAATATCTTAAATCATTTTGAATATAGTTAATTGCATTTGTCTTAATTCTCTTAAAATCTTCTTCTTTGAATGCGGGATAAAGTATAGCATCTGTAAACAATTTGTAGAATTCTTCAAGATTATCTTTATGAGTTCTACCATAAATAACTGTCATTTCCTTATCAACTTTTTCACTGTATGAGGAAGCAATTGGATAAAGCTTTTCAAGTATTTTTTCATAAGAGTTGTTTCTTGTTGAGGCTTCCGTTAACATTTTTGCTGTTATGTAAGCTAATCCTTCTTTACCTTCGGGGTCATTTTGAGAGCCGACTTTGAACCAAATTCTAAATGAAATAGTTGGATCCTCTTTGACTGGTAGTAATACTTTTTCAACTTTGTTTGCCATAAGTAAATTTGATAATGATAAAAATAAACTAATAAAGATTAATAAAAATATTTTCGCTTTCATATTATATACTTCCTTTCAAAGTTACAATAGTTCTTTGTTCAGTGTTAAAGTATTTCTTTGCAGCTTTTTGAATATCTTCAGGTGTAAGTTTTTCAATGGTAGCAAATGCAATATCAACTGATTCAACGGTTGTGGTAATTGCAATTTCTTTAGCCAATGTTCCAGCAACTTTTGCAGGGGTGTCCAAATTCATCAGATAAATATATTTCAGCCTTTTCTTCAAATTATCAAGTTCAGTTTTCGAAACCAGATTATTTTTATAAAATTCTGCTGTTGAAATAATTTCTTTTTTCACATAATCCAAATCTTTCTCATCATTTACCATTGCCCAAATAATCCAAAGGAACGGGTCACGGTTTCGCTCAAATTGTGGTTCAAGAAATTGAACTTTTTGCTCGTTAATGTATAGTTTTTTATACAAAGCACTATTTTCGCCGAATGCTAAATCGCCTAAAAGTATTGCAGCCATAACCTCTTTGTCAGCAGGATTATATGCACTTCCCTTATAGGCAATACTTAAGATAGGCAAAGATTTACCTGGATAAGTAACTTCAGTTACGATTTCAGCTGTTTGTTTTGGTTCTGTTTCAACTTTTGAAGGAATATATCCTTTCTTCCATTCCCCATAATATTTTTTTATCATTGGCATAACATCCTTAGGTTTTATATCGCCAACAATGAGCAATATTACGTTTTCAGGTCTGTAATAGCGATTGAAGAAGCTTATGCTGTAGTCATACATCGTTGGCATAGCTTTAATATCTTCTTCGAAGCCAATAGTTGTATGTTTATATGTGTGTTTAGTGAAAGCTGAAGAAAGCAACTTTTCCCAAATCCAGAAAAATGGAGAGGTTTTGCCTTTTCTGTATTCCCCATAAACAGCACCTGACTCAGTCTTAAAAACTTGCTCTTCATAGAAAAGATTCTGGAATCGGTCGCTTTCGAGTTCCATCACTTTTTCCAAATTATCTTTTGTTATGCTAAGATGGTAGCAAGTGTAGTCATCAGTTGTATAAGCATTTGCATCCGCACCCATCGAGATAACAAGTTTATCATAAACATTACCGGGATATTTCTTTGTTCCTCTGAACATCATATGTTCAAAAAAATGAGCAAATCCGGTATGCCCCGGTTCGTATTCATCACGACTTCCCGTCCTTACAACGCTATAATAAGAAACTAACCCATCGCTCGGCATTGGTATTAAAATAACCTTCAAGCCATTAGGAAGAGTTTCTGTGTAAGTTGTATAAGGGAAGATTTTTTCTGCTTTCTTTTTTTCTTTTGACAAAGCGTCAGATTGATTCATAATCATAAAAATACTAATAATTAAAATTGTTAATCTTACCATAGTTAAACCTTATTGTTTTAAATGAAATTTGTTATACGTTTATTTACTAAAAATATTAAAATTAAATAGATTGAAAATCAGGAATTTTTGATGATATCATTCTCTCGCTGAGTTCCCAAAACTTTTGTGCTTTTTCAAAATTTTGAGCTTCTTTGGAGAGCTTTCCAACTTTAAATTCATCAAAATAGGTTCCTGTAATACCCTGAACTTCTTCAGAAAGAGCAAGTCGGACAATTGTTTTTGCTCCATAAGTTGTTGGTTTAGAAATTAACTTTGTTAATTGCTTTATTGGAAATGGCAAACTTCTTAATAATTCCGAAACAATGACTCCCGGCATTAAGCTATTTACTGTAATATTTTTATCTTTTAATTTTTCTGCTAAGACATTTGTAAACCAAATGTTTGCAAGTTTTGAATTTGCATATACTTTAAGAAAATCGAACTTTTTTGATGAATCAGGGTCATCAAAATTAAATCTTGCATATTTATGAGCGGCAGAGGCAACATTGATTATCCTTGCTGAATTGCTTTTCGCAAGTAAATCCAATAGCAGGTGGGTCAAATAAAAATGTGCAAGATGATTTACAGCAAAAGTCCTTTCGTAACCATCTTCCGTATAATTTAGTTTAGATTCCCAAGTCCCGGCATTATTTATCAAGACATCAATTTTATCATATTTTTCTTTGAATTCTTTAGTAAAACTTTTTATTGAGTTCAAGGAAGCCAGATCACAGAAAAAATAATCAATATCTTCGTTGCCGCTTTGCTCAATAATGTATTTTTTTGTGTTCTCAGCTCTTTCTTTATTACGAGCTGTGAAGACCAACTTAAAATTATCTTCTGCTATCATTGCTGCTGCTTCTTTGCCAATTCCTGCTGTTGCACCAGTTAATAAACAAACTTTTTTTTCCATAAATCAATAACCAAAAATTAGAAACAAAATCAAAAGTAAACCGTATATAATTTTCGTAAATCAAAATTATAATGAGACGGATAAAATAATGTTTGCATTGAGAATTGAAGGCATTAAGAAAAGCTTTGGCGAATATACAGCTGTAAAAAATGTAAGCTTTTCAGTAGAAAAGGGAAAGGTTTATGGCTTGCTCGGACCCAACGGAGCAGGAAAAACAACAACAATCAGAATGATAACTAACATTTTGATTCCAGACGAGGGAAATATTTATATTTTTGATGAACCCGCCGGACCAATTCACCAAAATATAATCGGCTATCTCCCTGAAGAAAGAGGGCTTTACAAAAAGCTTAAAGTAATCGAGCAACTCGTCTATTTCGCTCAACTGAAAGGGATGAACTCAGTTGATGCAAAGAAAAAAGCCAAAGAGTGGCTCAATAAACTTGATGCAGGAAGTTGGGAGAATAAAAAAATTCAGGAACTCTCCAAAGGGATGCAGCAAAAAGTTCAATTCATCAGCACAATCCTTCACGAGCCAGAAATTTTGATTCTCGACGAACCTTTTTCGGGATTTGACCCTATAAATACTGAGCTTCTGAAAAAAATTATCCTCGACCTAAAAGATATGGGTAAAACTATAATTCTTTCTACCCACATTATGGAACAAGCTGAACAGCTTTGCGATGATATTTGCCTGATTAATAAAGGCTCAATAGTTCTTCAGGGTAGTATCAGAGATGTTAAAAGCACTTATGGAAGAGATTTAATAATAATAGAATTCGATGGTGACGATTCCTTCATAAATGATTTCAGTAATCTGAAATTTATTAATCGAACAAAGAATAGAATTGAATTTAGATTTTCTGACGGTCAATTTTTCGTGAATGACTTTTTGCAAAAGGCTATGCAGTCAGTTCAATTATACAAGTTTGAATTGAGCGAGCCAAGCCTGAATGAAATTTTTATTGATACAGTAACCAAACAGGAGCAAAACCAATGAACAGGAAAACTTCAACTGCTAAAATCTGGACAATAATCAGCCACGAATATATTACTAAAGTGAAATCAAAAGGCTTTATCATCAGCACAATTTTGGGTCCTCTCATTTTATTGGCACTTATAGCTATTCCTATAGTGGTAACGATGCTAAGTATGGGAGAATCAGAGAAAAAAATTGCTATTGTTGATATTAGCGGGAAAGACATTGGGAAAAAGTTAGTCAGCATTGATACAGCGAAATATATCTTATCGAATAGTTCTCTATCGGAACTAAGACAGCAGCTATTAAACAGAGAAATTGACGGTTACTTCTTTATTCCGGAAGATATTACCACAAGAAGCAAAATAACAATTTATACCCGTGGTGGTGGTGGAATTGCTTTTATTGCAAAGGTTGAGAAGAATTTAAGTAAAATTATCCGCCACGAAAGATTTACTGAAGCAGGTTTAGACCCGAAACTAATTGATATCGCTGATAAAGGAATTGAAGTCCAGACAGAAAAATTAACTGAGGAAGGTTCCAAAAAGGATTATGCGGAGGTTTTTGCCGGCGTTGGATATTTTCTCGGTTTTATGATTTATATGATGATGTTTATGTATGGCAGTTTGGTTATGAGAGCGGTTATAGAGGAAAAAGCCAACAGAATAATCGAAGTGATTGCTTCCTCAGCAAAACCATTTGAAATTATGTTTGGTAAAGTAGTTGGGATTGGTGCTGTTGGTCTTACTCAGGTTATTGTATGGGTGATATTGTCGCTTGGCATTCTCTCGCTTGTAGGTCCAATTGCGTCTATGTTTGCACCCTCACCCGAAACTCTTACTGCAGGAATGCCAATGGATGGCAAAGAAGCCGCATTTATGCAGAACTTCGAGATTCCTGAAATTTCTATCTGGTTAATTCTTGGTTTCATATTTTATTTTTTATCGGGATATTTCATTTACTCAACACTTTTTGCGGCTGTTGGCTCTGCAGTTGACCAAGAAGCCGATGCACAGCAACTGATGACTCCAATTACACTTCCTATAATCATTCCGATACTTTTCATTGGAAGCGTTATTTCAAATCCTGATGGAGCTTTGGCAGTTGTTTTATCGCTAATTCCATTTTTTTCTCCTATTTTAATGATAGTCCGTGTTGCAGCGACCGATGTGCCTCTTTGGCAAATTCTTTTGTCCGTCTTTCTGATGGTTTCAACATTTCTGGGCTGCCTTTGGTTAGCTGCAAAAATTTATAGAACCGGAATATTGATGTATGGGAAAAAGCCAACTTTCAAGGACATTTTCAAATGGCTTAAATTAGCTAAATAATTTTAATTATTGACAGAATGAATTTATATAAATTAGTAAAAATAACTACCTTATTTGCAGCCTTGATTCTGCTCATACAGAATTCTTACGGCAAAGATTCATTAGATGTTCTCAGTAAATTTTTATTCTATAAAAACAAATACAAAGTGGAATGTGCTAATGAAAAGATAACTGATAATTTTGGAAATGGTTATGACTCGCTTTACGGCACTCGGAATATGAGAGTTATTCTCCACGGAGTAGCTTATCGCGGTGGAGCGAACAATTTTTACAACAAAAATCAAAAAAGAGATAACCATAACCCTTTGCCTCAGGAAGGGTTAATTAATTTAACCAATCAAGGTTTTTCCAAAGCTGTCTATCTCTATTCAAAAAATTTTTCTTCATCAGAAAAAGTAGTAGTAAGTAATTCTGGGAAAGACACATTAGAATACCTTCAAAACTCTGGAATGAATCGAAATGATCTAAAATCCATAATGATGTTGGTGCTTGATGTAATTCGGAATAAAGACAAAGGACCAATTTATCTTCACTGCTGGAACGGTTGGCATCAGTCAGGTTATATATCTGCGGCAATTCTTATGCAATTCTGCGGATTAACAAACGAGGAAGCTTTAAAATATTGGAATCAGAACACCGACGGAGTCAATAAGGGCTACGAAAACGTTAAGCGGCTTGTAAACACTTTTGTTCCATTTAACGACATCAAAATTGACAATAAAACCAAAGAGACTATTTGTCCCTGCCTTGAAAAAAAATAAAAGTTTTTTTTTAAAGAAATTTACTATTCTTTGATTTTGAAGAGGTTTAATCGAAATCATACTCACAGAGCCACTCCTGCGGATGCAGGAGTCTCCCATCAAAATGTCACTCCTGCGGATGCAGGAGTCTCACTCATATATGTCACTCCTGCGGATGCAGGAGTCTCTGAGAATGTAAGAGATTCCTGTATGCACAGGAATGACAGGGAAGTTGGGAAACATCACTCCTGCGGCTTCAGACCCAATATGTCACTCCTGCGGCGGCAGGGGACTTCAACCAATATGTCACTCCTGTGGCGGCAGGAGTCTTGGAGGATTGACGAGATTCCTGTATGCACAGGAATGACAAGGAAGAAAGAGATTCCTGCCTTCGAGTCTGATCAATACGCAGTCATTCAGAGCCGAAGGCGTAGAATCCATATAACATAAGTCATTGAAATACAATAGACTCTTCACTTTGTTCAGAGTGACAAAGACTATTTTCTTATACTTTTTTTATCTTGAAACAACAATAGGTATTGTTCTTGTTTGACCATTGTAATTTAATACTATAAAATACAAGCCAGAGGAGACTTTGGAGCAATTCCACACAATTTCGGCTGAATATGGCTGTATATTAGTAACCAGTAATTCTTTTTTGTCACCAACTTTATTTCCCATAATATCATAAATACTCTTTTCAGCATTTTCAACATCGAATATCTTGGCGTCCCAATATATTCCTGCCTTAACAATGTCGTTTGCCGGATTTGGTCTGGCTGGTGCTGCGTAAAAATTCTCAAGATTCAAATCGTTATTTTCAACATAAGTACTTGTTAATATATCTGATATTTTTGCTTTAAAAAATTTATAAATTCTACCATAAAAGGTTTCATCCATAACTAAATAAATATAATCATTTAAAATAGCCAATTTCGTTGCTCTTCTAAAGGAAGTATTAATCCCATTATTCTGAGCAATCCAGTTTTCACCTAAATTTGTAGAATAATAAAAGCCACCCATCAACATATTCATAGTATGAACAGCAGCAAAAATTATACTATCTTTAATTACTAGGGAATAAATAAGCGCTCCAGATTCGAAAGGCAAGCCTTTATTTCTTGGCATCCAATTGAGACCATAGTCAGAAGAATAATATATCCCCATATTGTACACTCCAACGTAAATATTATTTCTATCTATGGCAATACTTGTAACCTCCATACCTTTCAAACCTTTATCTCTTTGATACCAATTTTCACCAAAGTCATATGAAATATAAAATCCATTTGCAGTTGCAGCAAAAACATCATTGCCATTAATCAATACATTTACTACAACTTTTGAATTTAAGCCATTATTCATCTCTTGCCAAGTATCTCCGTTATCAGTGCTACGCAATATTCCGGAAACCAATGTTGCCAAAAAAATAGTATCTCCCTTTGTTGCTATTGAACGAACATCCAATTGTTTTTCAATACCTTTATTTTTTGGTATCCATGTCTTGAATGTATCTTTAGATAAGTATATTCCTCTGTATCTATAGTTTACAAAGAAATTTTGACCTGAAATCCCAATTTCTTCAACGGTATCTATATTAAGTGGATTTTTTTTTAGTTCCCAATTACCTACTGTTTCGCTATATATATATAGTCCCTCATAAGTACCAAAATATAGCATATCATTAAATACTCCAAAACTTTGGCTTGAAAAAGTATTTTCAATATCATATTTTAACTTTTGCCACTGAGAAAATATATTATTATGAAATATTAATATTAACAAAACAAAAAGATGTATGCTTATTATTTTTCTCATTTATATTTCCTCTAAGTAATCAAAGTTTTCTTTTAAATTTTGGGGATATACGAATATGATATCCCCAAAATGAATTTAATTACATTTGTTAGGAACGTGGAAGCAAATTCCAGCTCCCTGAGGCCAGCTTCGCTCTCTGCAACCGGGATAAGGATTACCCTCATATTGAGGATAAGGTGGACCTGCAGGAGTGGAAGAAACCGAGCCATCAGAATTTGTGCAAACATCATAAGCAGTAACACAAAAAGATTGATCACAATAAAAGAACCTAGTATTATCGTCATAATCTTGATAAAAACATAATGGTGTTCGAAAAATTATTCTTGTTGTTCCCTGGGAACAGGGCTTCCAAGCACCAATACAAAAAGTGGAGTAGTTCGCTTTGATATATCCTTCAAAAAAGTCAATAATTGCACCCAAATCATAACCATTACAAACTCCTTCAAATGAAATAAATATTATTTCCAAGCTGTTGTTTAATGGTGAACATTTTATACACAAGTTAGCAGAAATATTTGGACATGTTGGGTAATCAATTGTAATAACTCTTGGGAACCAACCAGCTGGACAAGATTTTATTTCTTGATTGCTTATAAAAGCTAAATATAAAATACTCAATAATAAAATAAACTTTTTCATTTTCTTCTCCAAATTTAATTTAACAAATTAATTTTAATTTTTGTAAATTTTTATTAATTTGCCCATTGAAATAGGGCAAAAGCCGGTGGGAAACTGCGAAAGCAGTCAGCTTCAACCCTTGCCGGATTCGTAATTCGCTGTTACGAATTCGGCTTTTTTAATGCAATCATAGGCTAACCCTCCTTTCTTCTTATTTTTTTAATGTAAACCAAATAGCAATAACCAAACCGGTGTTCGGTGTTCGGTGTTCGGTGTTCGGTGTTCGGTGTTCGGTGTTCGGTGTTCGGTGTTCGGTGTTCGGTGTTCCGAAAACTTTTATACCTAACAATTTCAATTTTAATAAAAAAAATTCTAAGATCCAAATTAATTTTTATTAATATTTTTTCAGATTCCTTAACAAGAAAGGAATGACGTGATTGACGAGTGCCTTGCTTCTGCGGAGGCAGACCTAATATGTCACTCCTGTGGCGGCAGGAGTCTTAGAGGATGCAAGAGATTCCTGTATGCACAGGAATGACGATGAATATACGGAGGTGTCTGTTCTCCTGTATTATGTTGGTTTTTTTTGTCCACTATCTGAAAGTAGTGGCTATTCAACCTTGACAAACTGCCCCTTCCAACCACCAAGACGGACATAGTAGAGCACTGATGGCAGGTTTGAAATATCAATCCTAATATTCCCCTCTTGAGGGTTGGCAGCGTTAGCTGACAGGGTGGATAAAACACACTTTCCAAGGATGTTATTAATATTTATTCCGTTAGCAGAGACAGGTCTGAGACCTGTCTCTACAAAATAAATGTTTTTAGGCAAAAAATTGATTATAATTTCTCTAATATCTTATTTAAAGTTTGGCTGGGTCTCATCTCTTTGGATGCCTTTTCGTCATCCGGTCTGTAGTAACCGCCAATATCAACAGGCCTTCCTTGTGCTGCAAGAAGTTCTTGAGCGATTTTTTCTTCATTTTCATTCAATTCTTTTGCAATAGGCTCAAATCTGGCTTTTAGCTCTAAATCTTTATCCTGCGCAGCAAGTGCTTCAGCCCAATACATTGTTAGGTAGAATGTGCTGCCTCGATTATCAATTTCATTTACTTTTCTTGAAGGATATCGAGCATTTTCGAGGTATTTACCTACAGCTATATCAAGAGTTTCAGCTAGAACTTGAGCTTTTGAATTATTATATTTCTCTGCTATTAACTCGAAGGAAGGAACCATTGCACAATATTCACCTAACGAGTCCCATCGTAAATGCCCCTCTTTTAGAAATTGCTGAACATGCTTTGGTGCGGAACCACCTGCTCCTGTTTCGAATAATCCACCTCCATTCAGCAATGGAACTATCGAGAGCATCCTTGCACTCGTTCCAAGTTCAAGA
This sequence comes from Candidatus Kapaibacterium sp., assembly GCA_026418625.1. Lineage (GTDB taxonomy): Bacteria > Bacteroidota > Ignavibacteria > Kapaibacteriales > UBA2268 > CALHRB01. The sequence continues at coordinate 9,531 of JAOABA010000009.1, read as the reverse complement.
ATTGGAAATAGGTCAGTCAGATAATCCCTTAGAACATTTCCTGTAACCGAGATGGTATCTAAACCTTTTCGAACTCTTTCCAATGTATATCTCATTGCTTCAACAGGTTTCAAAATTATTATTTCAAGCCCCTCAGTATTATGTTCTAGTAAATATTGTTTTACTTTCTTTATAATTTCTCTATCGTGTGCTCTTCCTTCATCCAACCAGAAAATAGCTGGAGAACCAGTTGCTCTTGCCCTTTTGACAGCTAATTTAACCCAATCTTTAATGGCTATATCTTTCGTCTGGCACATCCTGAAAATATCACCCTTTTCAACTATTTGCTCAAATAGAACATTACCATGAAAATCAACAACTCTAATCACCCCATTGTCTTCAGCTTCAAATGTTTTGTCGTGAGAACCATATTCTTCTGCTTTTTGAGCCATTAGTCCAACATTTGAAACATTGCCCATTGTTGCTGGATCAAATTGTCCATTTCTCTTGCAATCTTCAATTATTTCTTTATATGTAGTTGAATAACAACGATCAGGTATCATTGCCAAAGTATCTTGTAATTGATCATCCTTGTTCCACATTTTTCCTCCGTCACGCACCACATTGGGCATCGAGGCATCAATGATAATGTTGTTTGGAATATGTAGATTTGTTATCCCATATCTTGAATCAACCATTGCCAGAGACGGACGTGACTCATAAACCTTATTGATATCATCTTCTATCTCTTTTCTCTTTTCTTCAGGCAGTTTTTGTATTTTTTCATAAACATCAGCTATACCATTATTGACGTTTACTTTAAGTTCCTTCAGAATTTCAGAATGCTTTTCAAGTGCATCTTTGTAATACACAGAAACGCAATGACCAAACATAATAGGATCTGAAACTTTCATCATAGTTGCTTTTAGGTGTAACGAAAGAAGGACGTCATCTTTTTTGGCTTCCTCAATTTGCTCAGCATAAAATTTACGCAATGCAGCAACATTCATTACTGATGAATCAATTACTTCGCCCTCAATAAGAGAAAGTTTTTCCTTCAATACTTTTGTATTACCATTATTATCTACAAATTCTATTCTAACATCGCACTCTTTATCTAAAGTCATTGATTTTTCGCTTCCATAAAAGTCTTTTTCTGTCATATGGGCAACACGAGCTTTAGAGCCTGATTCGGGCCAAGGTATCATCATTTTATGAGGATTCTTCTGAGCAAATTTTTTCACTGATAAAGCTGGTCTTCTGTCCGAATTCCCTTCACGAATAACAGGATTTACTGCTGAGCCAAGAATTTTCGAAAATCTTTCTTGTAGCTTTTTCTCTTCATCATTTTTTGGTTCTTCTGGATAATCCGGAATGTTATAACCTTTTTCCTGAAGCTCTTTGATTGCAGCTTGAAGTTGAGGGACTGTAGCACTTATATTTGGAAGCTTTATCACATTTGCTTCTGGTTTTTTAACTAATTCCCCAAGTTCTGCCAAATAATCTGGTTGCCTTTGTTCCTCTTTTAAATAATCTGGAAATGCTGAGATTATCCTTCCGGCAAGAGATATATCTTTTGTCTCAATTTCAATCCCTGTGCCTTTTGTAAAAGCTTGTAATACTGGAAGGAAACAATATGATGCTAATGCAGGTGCTTCATCAATTTTAGTCCACGTAATTTTCTGAGGTGCCATTTCTATTCCTATAAAATTGAATATAAATACGAACTATAAATTAATAATATTTATTCAAATTTAAAATCATAATATGCTATTTGAATATACAAAGTTGCAGTTTCAATAATAAAAGCCTGATTTAAAAATTTTTTTTATCTTTAAAATTTTTTAATGAAGAATTTCCAAATAAAAATATTCATTTACTTTTTAGGGATCTTTATTAATTTTAACATCCTTATCTCAAGGGATGATATTGATACTTTGTCAAACTCTGATTTTATCGAATTTCTTAATTTCCTTTATCAATCAAAAGATATTCAAGTTAATAATAACTATCTCAATTTTGCTTATGGATATTCAAATTTATTTTCAAAATATAATTTTCAAGAAAAATTAAGCAGAGGTTACAATTTAAAAGTAGAGTATGGTTTTCTTCGCATCAGTCCCACAGATGATAATTTGATTTCTTATTTAGCTTCCGAAGGTGCTTATCTTGGCAATATTTCATCTCATCTTAAACCCAAAAGCTGGAAAAATGAAGGACTACTTTTTGACGCTTGGACATTTGGATTTAATTATAAAAATGGATACGGTTATAATTTGAATGATGATTTCCAAATTTTCCTTCTCCATTATGGTTCGGTTGACTGGAAAAAAATTGATTTCGAAACTTTCTCGAGCAATGAAACCATTAACAAAAACTTATTGGCTTATAACCGTGATTTCCGCTTTGGAACAAGCTATGAATCTGAAATTAGAGCAATAATTTCAAATTTACTAATGCTTCAGTTTATTTATTCAGAAAGTCACTTGTTTAGAAGGCATTTATTTGGTCTTTGGTCGGTAAGCGCTATTGGTGAATTGATGCTACAAAGAGGTATAGATATTCTTAGTGCTGAACTTATAGAATCAATTCCTCATTTCCAACCAATTTTAAATCTTGCTATTAAAACTTTTCTATCCGTAATCATTTATAAACAAAGACAACGAAATTCTTATTTTCCTTTCAATTCTGAATCTCCATTAAGATTCGAAAATATTCGTTTGTCAGTGGGTATTTCTTTTTAATTTTTATATCTTTCAAGAAATTCAATTACTGCTGGATCAGTTGATAATTCCAATTCTTTGGGGGTGCCCTCGAATTTTACTTTTCCTTCGTCAAGCATTGCAACTTTATCTGCCACTCTTTGAACAGAGAACATATCATGAGTAATAACAACTGAAGTAACATTAAATTTTTTGGCAAGATGAGCTATAAGATTATCTATTTGTTCCGAAGTAACTGGATCTAATCCTGTTGTTGGTTCATCATACAGAATATATTCAGGCTCTCCAACCAATGCACGTGCAACACCTACTCTTTTTTTCATACCTCCAGAAAGATCCGATGGCTTTTTATCCTTGAGAATTTTCCATTCGTTCTCAAGTTCTTGTGAATTGTTTCCGTTTGTTTCTGGTAATAAGCTGACAGCCTTAAGCACTTTTTTTGCTTCTTCTTCTAATTTCTTATTATCTCTAATCCCTTTTTCCCACAAACCAATTATGACATTTTCATAAACAGTCATTGAATCAAAAAGTGCTGAGCCCTGAAAAACGAAACCAATTTTTTGTCTTAAATCAAATAATTCCTTTTTCTTCAGATTTGAAACATCTTTACCATCTACCAAAACACTACCCTTGTCTGGTTTTAGTAGCCCAACAATGTTTTTTATTAAAACGCTTTTGCCGCAACCCGATTTTCCAATGATGCACATTGTTTGACCCGTTGGAATAGTAAGATTCACCCCATCAAGAACTACTTTCGGACCAAAGGATTTATGTAAATCAATAATTTCAATCATTTTCTTCTATAATTAACTTGAACGGAAACGAAAATGTATTTCATAGATTTTAGAGAAATATAGTTTTAAATAGGACAGTTAATTTATAACATTTGAATTTTTATTCTTAAATCTTCATTATTTCCATTGCTCTATTGAATAATCAATTTATAGAAAAAACGTCATAATTTAGTTAATTAAAATTTAATAATGCAAAATAACTATTACGATATTATTGTTATTGGAGCGGGTCACGCAGGTATTGAAGCCTCTTATGCCGCTGCTAAAATGGGTTGCAAAACAGCGTTAATCACCATTAGCCTTAGAACAATAGGGCGTCCGTCATGCAATCCTTCTATTGGTGGGACAGCTAAGGGTCATTTAGTCAAAGAGCTTGACGCACTTGGTGGTGTTATGGGTATCTTAGCTGATAAAGCAGGTATTCAATTTAAAATGCTTAATCGTTCCAAAGGTCCGGCTGTTTGGTCTCCAAGATGCCAAATAGATAAGGATTTATATCCTTTATATGCTTATGATTTACTCTCAAAAGCTAATAATCTGACCTTAATCGAAGCAACAGTTGCTGAAATTTTAATAGAAAAGGATAATGTCAAAGGTATTAGAACCCTTGACAACGAAATTATATATTCTAAGGCAATCGTTTTTTGCGCCGGAACCTTCCTTAATGGCTTAATGCACGTTGGGGAAAAAGCTATTTCAGGTGGAAGATATGGCGAAGCAGCTTCAAAATATATTTCGGACCTTTTGAACCGTTATGGCTTTGATATGGGCAGGCTAAAAACAGGAACTCCGCCAAGACTTGCAAGAGAATCAATTAATTTCTCATCTATTACACCTGCTTATGGAGACGATGAACCAGAGCCTTTCTCAAGAAAGACTAAGCAAGTTAAAAATAGAATTATTTGCTGGTTAACTCAGACAAGTGAAGAAACTCATAATATTTTACGAGAAGGTTTTGACCGCTCCCCTATGTTTACTGGTATAATCAAAGGTGTTGGTCCTCGCTATTGTCCATCTGTTGAGGATAAAGTTGCCAGATTTTCTGATAAACCTTCTCATAAAATTTTATTGGAACCAGAAGGTTTAAACACAAACTCAATCTACGTTAATGGATTTTCCACCAGTTTGCCTGAAGACATACAAGAAAAAGGCATCAGATCAATAAAAGGTTTGGAAAGAGCTGAATTTCTTAGATATGGCTATGCAATAGAATATGACTTCTTTTTTCCTTACCAGCTGAAATATACACTTGAAACAAAATTAGTTTCAGGTCTTTTTTTTGCCGGTCAGATAAATGGAACTTCCGGATACGAAGAAGCTGCAGTTCAAGGTTTTATTGCCGGAGTTAATGCAGCACTGAAAGTTAAAAACGAGGAGGAATTTTTCTTGAACCGCTCAGAAGCATATATCGGAGTTTTGATTGATGACTTAGTTAATAAAAACACCGAAGAACCTTACAGAATCTTTACTTCATTAGCTGAGTATAGATTATTACTTAGGCAAGATAATGCCGATTTAAGACTTATGCACTATGGACATAAACTTGGCTTAATAAGTAACGAAGAATTTGATAAATTAATAGAGAAAAAAGAAAAAATAAATAAGCTTGATTCTTATGTTAAAAGTATAAAATTAAAAGCTGAGGATATCAATAATTATCTTGAACAAGTTAACGAATCACCTGTTTTAGATAGTATGGATTTATTCCAATTAACTAAAAGAAGTAATGTTCAGTTAATGGATTTATTGAAAATGACAAATTCATACCCGCTCGAGATAAAATCAATCTTATTAGAACCGGATATCGTTGAACATCTTCAAGCTGAAATAAAGTATGAAGGCTATATTGCCCGTCAATTAAGAGAAGTGGAGCAGTTCAAAGAAAATGAAAATAGAAAAATTCCTCAAAATTTCGATTACGACAGGGTTTCCTCGATTTCAAACGAAGCAAGAGAAAAACTCAAAAAAATCAGACCTGCTTCTCTTGGTCAGGCTTCTCGAATATCAGGTGTTTCTGCTTCTGATATTGCTATTTTATCTGTCTTTTTAAAATAATTATTTGATTGTAATTTTGAAATAATGGAAAAAAAAATATTAATAATTGGTGCGTCCGGAGCTTTGGCAAATGCTTTGAGCAGATTGTTATTAGCAGAAACAAATCATTCTATTTATTATTTGACTTCAAAAGATTTAAAAAATGATGTTGATAAAAACAGAGTATTCAAGTATCACCCGTTGGAGCTAAAAAATGTAAAAAACGTTTGTTTTAACATACTTCCTGATGTGATAATCAATTGTTCTGGTTTTTCTGATATTGTCCAATCTGAAGAGGATAGAAAATTAGCCTGGGATCTTAATGTTCGTGTTGTCGAGAATCTTGTCAATATTTCAAAAATTCTTGACTCACACTTTGTCCTAATTTCCTCTGATTTAATTTTCGACGGTCTGAAGGGTCCATACTATGAAGATGCTAAACCAAATCCACTAAATTACTACGGTAAAACAAAACATACCGCTGAAAATATTTGCCTTTCGAGCCTAAAAAAAATTACAGTTGTCAGAACAACTCCTTATTATGGAATTCCTTTTTCTGATAACAATACATTTTTGGATGATTATATCTATAAACTTTTCAGAAATTATAATGTTAATGCAAGCGATTTTTTCTTCACCAATCCTTGTTTTATTGATGATTTAGTAATCACAATTATGAAGTTGATTGAAAGGGAGCTTTACGGGGTTTTTAATACTGGTGGTGCTGAGTGGATTAGCCATTATGACTTTGCCATAAAGGTTTCTGAGATTTTCGGTTTTAACAAAAAACTTATTCACAAAATCAAAAATCCTTTCGAAGGAGTAAGAATGCCATTAAAAAATGGTTTAATAACATTAAAAACCGAAACAAATTTAAGTTTGAAGTTTACAACTTTGGAAAATGGCTTAACTGCTTGTAAATTTAGATATTTTGACAAATAATTAATCTTTAAATATTATGGTTTTTAAAGGATTTTCAAAAGATATTTACTGGTTCTTTTCTGAATTAAAGAAGAACAACAATAAAGAATGGTTCTATGAAAATAAAAGCTTTTACGAAAAAGAAATAAAAGAGGTTTCTAAACAGCTTGTTCAAGAAATGAGCCAGAGATTTGCTTCAATAGGACTTCCTTTTATAGCTGACCCGAAGGTTAGCTTATTTAGAATTAACCGTGATATTAGGTTTAGTCTAAATAAAGATCCTTATAAAACAAATCTTGGAATTTACTTCCCTTATATATCAAAAATGGGTGAACGTCTCCCTGAATCTCCCGGATTATACTACCACTTTGACCCAGATGAATCATTCATAGGAGGTGGTATTCATATGCCAACTTCTCAAACATTAAGATCTTTGAGAATAAAAATAGCCTCCGATTGGGAGGAGCTTTTAGATATAATCAACGATAAAAATTTTAAAAGAGAATTCCCTAATGAATTTTTTGGGGAAAAGCTGAAGCGAGTTCCCCGTGGTTTTGACGAAAACCATCCAGCTGTTGAATTACTTAAATTAAAAGAGTTCACAGTTTGGGTAGATATAAATCATAATGAAAGTTATACAAAAAATTTACCTGATATTTTGGAACGAAAAGCTTATGTAATCGCTCCATTTCTTGAATTCCTTCATCAGTCAATAATTTCAAATTAATTTATTAAATGTTATTTTTATGGAAAATTTTGATTTACAAAGAGCAAAAGAGATTTTAGAGAAAAGCAAAGGCAAAGCAATAGCTGTTATCGGAGATATAATGCTTGATAGATATTTCTGGGGTAATGTCTCCAGAATATCACCAGAAGCTCCTGTCCCTGTTGTTGATATCGAACGAGAGTCCTACCATCTTGGTGGTGCTGCTAATGTTGCAAATAATTTAAAGTCTTTAGGCATTGAACCAATTCTTTGTGGTTTACTGGGTGATGACAATTCAGGCAAAATGTTTATTGAAATTGCCGAAAAACAGGGTATATCAACCATTGGCTTTTTTACCGATAAAGACAGAACCACAACCGTAAAAACCAGAGTTATAGGTAACAACCAACAATTAGTTCGTCTCGACCGTGAAACCAGAAAATTAATTTCAAGCGAAGGAGAAAAATTCATTCTAAGAATTCTTAACAATACTGCCAATCTGAGTGGTATAATCTTTCAAGATTATAACAAAGGAACCATATCTGAATTTTTAATTTTTGAAGTTATATCTTTTGCTAAGACAAATAATATTCCTGTTTTTGTTGACCCAAAAGCAGATAATTTTTTTAATTATAAAGAGGTTACAGTTTTCAAACCTAATCGAAAAGAAGCTTCTCAAGCCTTGAATATGAACCTTAAAGAAAAAGATAATCTCCAATTGGCAGGGAAGACACTTCTTGAGCGTCTCAATGCAAAAAATGTATTGATTACATTGGGTGCCGATGGAATGATATTATTTGAATCTAATGGTAATATATCTTCGGTTCCTACAAGAGCAAGAAATATCGCCGATGTTTCAGGAGCAGGTGATACTACTATCGCTACTCTTGCAACTGCCTATGTGGGTGAGGCAACTATCAGGGAAGCTGCTGCTATGGCTAATTTCGCCGCTGGAGTCGTATGCGAAGAGCCGGGCATTGTTCCTATTACGATTGACTCTCTTTTCAAATCTATCAAGCGTAACAGCATTAACAATGGTTAAAATATGGTAATCGAAAGAAATGAATTAAAAAAAGAGTGTTCAAAATTAAAAGCTGAAGGAAAAAAGATTGTTTTTACTAATGGCTGCTTTGATATCATCCATTCTGGACATATTTATTACTTAAGCGAAGCAAAGAAATTAGGAGATATTTTAATAATTGGATTGAATAGCGATGATTCCGTCAAACGACTGAAAGGAAGCGAAAGACCAATAAACACTGAGACAGATAGAGCTTTAGTTCTTGACTCTCTGAAATTTGTCGATTATGTTACTATTTTCGATGAAGACACACCCTATGATTTAATCAACCTGCTAAAACCAGATTTTTTAGTTAAGGGTGGAGATTATAAAGAAGATGAAGTTGTCGGTGCTGATATTGTCAGAGAAAATGGCGGTAAAGTTGTTATTATTCCTTTTATTCAGGGAAAATCTACTACAAATATTATCCAAAAATTAAAGAAATAAAAAACGGGGCTGTAAAGCTTAAAAGCAGGAGCGGTAGAATCTTTTTAACTTTAACAGCCCCAGTTTTAATTATTCCCCATAAACATAAACAGTGTAAGTGGCATAAATTCCAAGAATTGAAGTTGATTTGTAATCAACGTGATGAATTCTTGTTATGCCTCCATTTTTTGCGGCAGTATTAATGCTTGCATCACCAACTGCAATCAATCCAAGAATTGAAGAAGCAGAAGCTGAACCCATTTTTGAATATGAAGTGTTCGAAGTTGCGGTAATTGGAGCTTTCACATCAGTATAAAGCCCACCAAGAACAGGAGAAACAGCATAAGCTGCACAGCCAACCATCAAAGAGCTTGACAGTAAAATTACTGACAAATACATTAATATTTTCTTCATAAATCACCTCCTATTTAGTTAATTAATATTACCGCTCGTGCTTTTAATCTTATTTTAATAAAGAAACTACTTTCCAAATATATTGAAAAAAATCTAATTTAAAAAATTAAGAATTAGTTTAGACTAAACCGAATAAATTTAGTGTATTCATAAAAAAGTCTAAGTCTATAATCAGGTAGTTTTTCTAAAGAGAAAACAATAGGAATAGGACTTTTTACCCTTGAATTATCTGCCTCGGATATTGATAAAAGTATTGAAAGTAATATAGACGCAAAGAATTTCTTCATCCTCCTTAATTCCAATAAGAGTATTCAAATTCATATTTTCCGATTATTTTTCCATCCTTTGTAGATTGGAATTCCTTATAAATATTACCATATTTGTTATAATAATATGTGTAGATAATATTAATATTTCCCTCTCGATCATAGTTAAATAGCTCTATTTTGATTCCTTCTGATTGATATGCAATAG
>JAOABA010000043.1 GCA_026418625.1 Candidatus Kapaibacterium sp. | reverse complement strand
GTATTAACCAGAGCCATTTCTTTCCGGACAAAAGTGCTTTACAACCCGAAGGCCTTCTTCACACACGCGGCATTGCTGGATCAGGCTTTCGCCCATTGTGCAAAATACCCCACTGCTGCCTCCCGTAGGAGTCTGGGCCGTGTCTCAGTCCCCGTGAGGCTGATCATCCTCTCAGACCAGCTACTGATCGTCGCCTTGGTGGGCTTTTACCCCGCCAACTAGCTAATCAGACGCAGGCTCATCCTCATCCAGCCGTAGCCTTTGATGTTTCCACCTCATCTGATATTAGCACCGATTTCTCGATGTTATGTCAGGGATGAGGGCAGATTACCTACGCGTTACTCACCCGTGCGCCAGTGGTATTGCTACCCCTTGACTTGCATGTGTTAGGCACGCCGCCAGCGTTCGTCCTGAGCCAGGATCAAACTCTCCGTTGTATAAAAGTTTGATTTTTATTTTCTTAAGAGTAGATCTCAAGGCTTAGTTCTTCTGCTTTCCTTTTTTATTTGCTCCCTGTTTTCAAAGAACGCCATCTAAAATGGACTACAAAAATATGACTATTTTTTATTCTGTGCAAATTATTTTTTAATTTTTTTCAAAAAATTCTTTTTTTCTTAATAATTCACATCAGATTTACTTTTAACGCTACCTTCTTTCTTTTATTTTATTTTTTTCTCAACAATTAATTTCTTCTTTTATCCTGGAACCAAATTATTATATATGATATTTATCAATGCCATATTTTCTTTTTAAGAAGAAAAACAAAATACATAATCTCTTTGGGAAATTTAAATATTTGAGAAATTGAGGCTCTTTTTGATTTAGAATCTTTTAATGAGATAAATTTTTTACACCAGAAAAAATCCAAATAATTCGTATTTCAGACTTTTTTTAACCCTCCCCTTTGGGGCGGGACTTATTATTTTTTTTGATAATGTATTATAATTTTGCACGCCCGGAGGGAGTCGAACCCCCAACCCTTTGATCCGAAGTCAAATGCTCTATCCATTAAGCTACGGGCGCATATTTCAAAATTAAAACTTATGATAATCTTTTCAAAATTAATTTAACTTTTTCTCTTGAAAAACAATGTCTTAATTTTACCTATTTCATCTTTCGTTATAATCCTAGAGAGTATGATTGTTGCTCCAAAAGCAAGAATCAACCCCAGCCTTGTAATTAACGAAATAATTAATTCCATATCTTTTGTAAGATAAATTCCTAAAAGATAGAAAATTAGCGTAAATACAAGAATTAAAGTAATCTTACTCCAATTATATTGAATTGGATATATTTTCTTATTGATGATTAAAAGAACTGCCGCACTTGCGAAATAACCTATAATAGAGGAGATACCCGCTCCATAATATCCGATGTATGGTATTAATATAAAGTTAAAAGTTATTTTTAGAATTGCGCCGGTTCCGATTGCTATTGGCAAATAGTTTGTCTTTTTTGTTATATATGGTCCGCAGGCATAGTTAATGAACATTCCATTAAAGAAATAAGCAGTCAAAACCATTGGAATTAAGTCCATTCCTACCCAAAAAGCCGGATTAATAAACTTCCCGCCTATGAATGGAAGCCTAACTATAAAATCCATAAGAAAGACAGTTCCCAGAAAAACAAATGAACTAACTATTATAAAAAATGTTAATATCCTTGAAAATAGTTCTTTGGCATCTTTATCCTCGAATCTCGAAAGGTAAAAAGGTTTCCAAGCATACTCAAACACAGCAACAAGAATCATCATTGGGATTCCCAATTTATAGTTCACTGAATAAATCCCCACCTGATAAGAATCAGTCAGCAGCATAAGAATCGGGCGGTCAACCACTTGAAGAATTATACTGGACAATGCCGCTGGTATGGTTGGTAGCCCGAACTTAAACATATCTTTAAGTAAATTTTTATCAATTTTTATCCTTAAATATTGTTTTAACTCAGGACTGACTATCAATATCGAAGTCAAACTCGCAAGAACCTGTGCAAGAAAAACCCCATATATTCCTTTTCTAAGTATTATAACAAATATGATATTAAGAATTATTGCTACTATTATATTTGCAAGTCTAGTCAATGAGAACTTCAAAGCTTTTCTTTCCATCCTTAATAAAGAGAAAGGAATAATTATCAAGGAATCAAGAAAGGGGATAAGAGCAGCAAGGAGAATTACTTGCCCGGAATTTTTCAATTCAGGAATTAATAATGAGACATTCCCCGAATTTATGATAATTAAAAGAGTTATGCTAAGGCTGAAAATCAGAATTGAAATATACGAATGACTGAAAACCAGTCTGTTATGTTCAATATCATCTTTTTTGTAAAATCGAAAGAAAGCAGAATCCATCCCAATTGAAAGGATGATATTCATAAAAGCTAATAAGCTATAAATGTATGTGATTTCTCCATTTTCGGAAACGGTGAGGTAATTGCTGTAAATAGGGGTCAGGAAAAAAGTGAGGAATCTTCCAAAAACTGTAAATGCACCATAAACGAGCGTATCTGATGCAAGACTTAATATTCTGCTCTTCATCAAATAAATAATTAATCAGCAATCAGATTACAAAAATAGCTAATTTAATTATTTGTCAGTGTTGATGATTTTTCGAAGAGCGAATTCAAATCTTTGAGTATTTGCTGAAGTTCATTTTCTGAGAAACCCTTACCGAAGACAACTTCTTCTATCGTTCCCCAGATAGGCTCACCACAAATGAGACATCTAATGCCCTTTTCCATCATATATGAGACTGAAGAAGGTAAAATTTCTGTCAGCTCTTCTATTGTTGTTGTTCTTTCAATTCTGCTTTTCATTTTTCTTCTTCGACGGAATTGATAATATTAAACCTACTAATGCTCCATATCCAGTTGAAATAAGAGGATTTGACGATATCGGGCAAGTGCCAGAGTGGCAACCTATGAAGAAATAATAAGCATATCCGGCAATAGCTCCCAAAACAAGCCCAATAATTAATTTTATGTATAATTTCATAATTTCCTCAAAAAAATTATTGACGTAAGAAAAACTAAATGATTGACGAGGAATATTATGTGGTAAAAAAAAAGAGTTGCCTATGATTATGGGCAACTCTTTAAAATTCAAGAAAAGTTACAAAACATAATACATAGCGTCAAGAGAAATTGAATATGTTTTTGTTGATTCATAGTATTTGATTGAGTATTTTTTTGGATAATTTTTGGAAGTGGGATATTTTTGAGGCAATTTCAAGTCTTTATTTATATTTGGCTTAGTTTTCAAATATTCAACAGTAACCATAGGTTCAGCAAAAACCATCATTCCATCATAAAATCCGTAAATGAATGTCTCAGTGAATTTTCCTCCATTCAATTCAGGAGAAGTAACATCAAATGCATGAGCACCCATCATTGGAACACCAGTTCCTGGAGGTAAAACATAACCATCAGGCATATAACCAGCAGGAGGTTGTTTATACACTTTCAAAGTATCATCACCTTGAACTGTAATTTTCATTCTGTCATCCATTGAAATCATATAAAAATGAAAATCAAAATGGGGAACATCGTAAATCCCTGGAGGCTCATGACCGAGCGGATTCCAATCAACAGAAATATGATTGAAAGGAGTTGAACTAGCTTCGCTTGGTAAAGCGAGTAAAAATTCCTTCATATCAGTAGGAAGATTTTCTAAAGCCGCCTCGTCTATGTTAAGTCCGATTGAAAGAGCATTCCCATCTTTATCAAGCATAACCCAAGATTGAGCAATACCATTTCCAATTGCAACTTTTGGACCATAGTAGGTGCCCTCCTTTGTTGGAGTTGTTGATTCACTGCATGATGAAAGAAGTAAGATAGCAACTGATATTGCTGCATATATATATTTTAACTTATACATAATTCAATTTTTAAAAAATAATTAAACATAAAGGTAAAATTAAAATAATTATTTGTAATAAAAAATTAATTAATTTGATTTATCTAAATTACATTAGAAAATAACATAAATATAGTAATTCTAATTAACCTACATCAGGATTTAGTTTTCTATCATTTTAATAAATTGTTCAATACAATCACCATAATGCAAAAAATAAATTCCTGATGAATTGGAAATAGAAAATTATCCCTTGCAGTGTTTTGTGTAATGAAAATCATTTCTCTTAAATCAGATTTCAAATCTACATCTTTATGGGCACTTTTTGAAAAGTTAATTCATCACTTCCAAATTGTTTTTTTTAATTAAATTCTATCAAGCTTCAGGTATTAAACTTGATTTTCTTCGATAATTCCAAAAACACAAGATGTAACAGTCAGGTTTGTATCATTTATTAAAAATGAGGTATTTTGGATAGAATTACCTCTCGTTTCAATTCTTCTGAGACACAGTTCAAAGAAACATATAATGGTATCTCATAGTATCCTTTGATTTCAACTAAACTATCCAGAAGGAATTGTCTATGTTTTTTATTAATTTTAGGAAAAAAGGAATTCGAGATAATGGATTTTTCTATCAATACTATTATATTATGTCAACATTGTTTATTTGATCCTATAATAGTCTCACGAGTAAGCTGGCAAGATATATCATCATTAGCTGGATTATTTACAATTTTCGATATTTCATAAGCAATCATTTCCTCGCTTTTATATGGGACAGAGATTAATTTTTGAAGCTCAAGAGGATCAGAATTACTATCCAGCCAAATTTCTCGTAAATTTTCAGGAATTATCACTGGCATCCTGTTATGGATTGTTGCCATAAGCTCGTTTGGTTCAGTAGTTATGATAGTAGTAGATAAAATTTCTTCTTTGTCTGAAGATTCTTTATCCACCCATATATCCCAAAGACCAGCGAAAGTAAAAGGTTCACCCGATTTTAACTTAATCAAGTAAGGAGTTTTTGTCTTGGATTGCTTATCTTCTTTCCATTCATAGAATGCATCTGCAATTATTAGGCACCTTTTCTTTTTGAATGCATTCTTGAATGATGGTTTTTCCAGAAGGGTTTCCACTCTTGCGTTTATCATTTTCGAGGAAAGTGTTTTATCTTTAGCCCAAGATGGTAATAAACCCCACTGAGCTTCAACAATTTTATCCGGTATTGTATTCAAAATAACTTTAACTTTCTGAGTGGGTGCAATATTATATCTTGGCTTAATTTCACCATCAATTTTTAATCCGGGTAACAGCTTCTCTATCTGGCTTGTTTTGGCTGAAAGGGCAAATCTACCACACATAATTCTTGAATTAATAAATAAAAGTAACTTCGTTTTTTCTTTCTTCTTCGATTAAATTTCTGGCTTCTTCGATTATTTCATCAGGATTTGTAATATGCATCATATGATTGCTACCCTTTATAATTTTTATTTCAGATAAATTTGATAAATCCAAAAGTGATTTTTGATGATGTTGCCAAAGATTTTCGAGTTGCTCTGCTTTTTCTTTCGGAAGACCCAGTTGCTTAAATGTTTCAATCATAACTTCGTTATCTCTTGAAAGAATTTTTATTGGAATATTTGGGAAAAAATCAATTTTTTTTATGTTTTCTACTGTTTCTTTCAATCCTTCATATTCATCGCATATAGTTCTATAGAATTTCTTGTCTTTCTGATATACCAGTAGTTGACTTTGAATTTCGTTTGGAAAAAATGAATAAAGGTTATTAAGAAAGTTATCCATATACTTCGAAAAACTTTCATCGTCTAACTCAAGAATATTTTTTATCCCTTCAACACGAGATTTCATAGTAAAATACTTCTGATAAAGTTCAAAATCAAAATCCTCGAGTTCATTTAAATTAGGTGTAAAAGAGTCAACAAAAATAACACCGGACGCCATTCTGGGAAACATTTTTAGCAGATTAATAACATAAAGCCCACCTGAAGAATGTCCCATAAAAATATATGGCTCGGGCACTCCACTATTTCTTAACATTGTAAATATCTCCGAAGAAATTTGCTGACCAGTTCTTGGTTTAATATTTTCAGGACTTTCACCATAACCAGCCCTATCGTAGGATATAACAGTTGTAATTTCAGCTAATTTTTCCTGTATCAAACTCCATTCAACTGAAAGAACACCCCAGCCCGGTTCGATCACAACAGCTGGTTCGCCTTTACCAGAAATTCTAACATATAAATTTTTATTACCCGAAGAAATATACTTTCCATCAATAAAATGCATATAAAACTCTCACAATAATAAAATAAAAAGTCATCTCGGTTTTGTTAGTGCTTTTTTTTAAACACAAACTAACCGAAATGACTAAAATAAGAATTTAAATCTTATATCCTATTTGATAATTATCAATCTATCAATATAAAGTTTATTATTCAGCTCTATCTGAATGACATAATTTCCTGAAGAAATTCCTTCTAAATTTAACTCAGTCGAATAAAAATCAGAATCAGGAGTCAAGTTACCATAATTGATGACCTGACCAAGGTTATTGAGGATTCTGAATCTCAATTGATTTCCAGCCTGATTATTTATGTTCAATTTTGTTATGCCATTACTCGGGTTAGGATAAATCTGGAAAATACCCGATTCTCCAAATTCCTGAACACTACTGACAAAGTTAAATGGATCGGACATTTCGGAAACACATCCATTATCATCGGTTACCTGCACTGAATAAAAGCCAGATCTTTCTTGATGGAAATAAGTATTTCCAACAGCACCGGGTATTTTGTTACCATTGTAATACCACTGATTACCTTTAATTACGCTTGAATAAAGAGTTCCTTTACTCTCTGTAATAGTTGGTTTAGGTGGCTTTGGATTAATTTTTATCGGGACGACAATTGAGTCTGTTAAGTTATAACCAGCTAAAAATTGCTTCAATTTAATTGATCCGGCATCTGGTGCTCCCCATTTCACTCTAATTATTCTGTCACTTCCAGAGCTAAGCATAGTCCCACCCGAAACCTGCCAAGTGCTTACTGCATCCTGATTAGAAGTGGTTTCATAAACATATTCCATATCTTCGCAGACTTCTCTATCTCCAATGAAAGAAATTGCGTCAAAGACTTTTACTGAAAGTTCAACAGAATCTTTGCAGCCTGAGGTATTTGTAACAATTAATCGAATTATCCCTGTTCCTCCTTTGCCATCAATACCCCATTGGACATTACAAAATCTTGTGTTTGCTGGACCTGTTATTGTTCCTCCGAAAGCTTTCCACTGAATCGTTATTCCCGAACCTTGAGCAGGAGCGGTGTAAGTTAAAGTTTTTCCTGCATAAGCTTTTGTTTCACCAGTGAAACTAGCAGTTGGGGATGGGAAAATATCAATATCTATTTCAATAGAATCTGTGCAGCCTTCGGGTGAAGTTTGGATTAATTTCAATTTTCCTTTGCCAACTTTTTCCCAAAGAACTTTTACTTTGTCATAATTTGGTTTATTTATAACAGTTCCACCTACTGCTCTCCATTCATTGAAATATCTTGGGTCATCAATTGTGGAATAAACTTCAAAGCGATCAACGCAAACTCTTTTTGAACCTAAAATTGTCTTTCCGGGCATTGGGTTGATTGTAATGCTCAAGGTAACAGAATCCTTACAACCAGCACTGGCAGTTTGGACAAGCTTAATGGTGCCAACTTTAGCGGTTCCCCATTTTACTATGAGGGTATCTCGGTCATTATCTCCTATAATTGTTCCATTTGTAACAGACCATTTATTCATCATACCTTGTGGGTTGTCAACATAATAAGTTGCTTCCCAAGTTGCACAGACAACATTGGCACCCAGAATTTGTGGTTTTGGAAGTGAATAAATCGTTATATCTTCGCCGTTATCTAAATTAATTATTGATGGATTTGAGCCGATAACACGAATTCTATATTTGTTGCTATAAGTTGTATTTCTTGGTATCCTTGCATTTATATAACTTGATGTAGTTGCCGAAAGTGTCCCAATATTAACTGGATTTGTAAATGAGCCAAGAGAATCGGATAATTGAGCAGTGAAGATATTCCCTGTATTGAAATTCCAAAATGCTGTGAAATAAACCTGAACTATGTCATCAGCACAATATTCTTTTGCAACAGAGTGAGTAAATAAAGATGGCAGAATATTATTCTGGCGATAAACAGTTAAGCCACCTCCATTTGTAGATATCCACTTGTTTCCGCTTAAATCAACGTAAATGCATCTTATAGAATTATGCGGTAATTTTGAATTATCAATTTTGAAGATTGTCCAAGTAGTATCAACAAAAGAACCAAAACCCATTGATGCAGTTCCAAACCATAGGACACTTCCTTGAAGATATAAAGCTGTTATGTTATTCTCAGGGAGATTTGAATTTCCAATATTATAAACTGTAAAAGATGAGTCATTAAACCTAGCTAATCCTCCCCCGTTTGTCCCAATCCATTTAATCCTCCCAGTTGAAAAGGCAATTGAGGTTACATTGTTATTTGGCAATCCAGAATTCCCAGTATGATAAACAGTCCAATCAGTTCCATCAAATTTTGCCAATCCTGCGTTTGTTCCAACCCATTTATTGCCTTGTCTGTCAATCTTAACAAAATTAACAATATCGCTCGGAATGTTTGAGTTTAATGTATTATACACAGTCCAAGTTGTTTTATCAAGTTTTGCAAGTCCTCCGTTTTCAGTTGCAATCCATAGAACGTCATTATTATCAATTGTTATGTCATTGATTTTATTTTCGGGAAGCCCGGAATTGTTCTTATTATAAACCGTAAAAACTGTATCATTGTATTTACCTAATCCGAGAGCTGTTCCAACCCATTTTATATTCTTACTATCAATTGCAGTAACATAAACATCATCAGAAGGTATAGCTGAATTTGCAACATTAAACAAAGTCCATTGATTACCAGTATATTTAGTTAAGCCTTTGCTTGTTGCAATCCATTTGGCACCAAATCTATCCTGAGTAATACATCTTACAGTATTGGAATATATACCTGAATGTGATGGATCATATTTATTCCAGGTAGTTCCATCAAACTTGTTGAGGCTGTCTGCTGTTCCTATCCATTTTGTTCTATTTGCATCAACAAGAATAGCATTAATAACATTATTGGAAATTCTTGAATTTGTTGTGTTATAAATTGTCCAGTTAGTGCCATCAAAATGTGCCAATCCATTTACTGTTCCAAACCATTTAGTGGTGTCCTCAAATGCTATACTTGTAACTTGATTTGATGGTAAGGCAGAATTACCAGTATTATAAACAGTCCAATTCAGATTATCAAACTTAGCAACACCTCCAATATTTGTTCCAAACCATTTATTGCCATTTGGTTCAATTGCTATACAAAGGACTAACATATCTGGTAAACCCGAGTTTAATGTATTGTAATTTTGCCAAGTTGAACCGTTGAATCTATATACTCCGTGTTGGGTGGCTACCCATATAATTGTATCTTGGGCAGCTACATCATTAATAATATTAGTCAAAAAAGGTGAATTTCCCGAATTATAAATTGTCCAATTGGTTCCGTCGAATTTGGCTAAACCATTATTTGTTCCAGCCCAAATATGATTTCTGGAATCAACGGCTATTGATGAAACATTGTTTGATGGGATACTGGAATTGCTTGTGTTATAATTAACCCAATTACTACCGTCAAATCTTACTAAACCTCTCTGTCTGGTTCCAATCCACTTATACCCATTTGCATCAATTGCTAAATCATTGATGAAATTGTCTGGTAAATTGGAATTGGCTTTGTTGTAATAAAACCAAGTATTGTTGGATTTTTGAAGCCTTGATATCCCGCCAAATTCAGTGCCTATCCAAACATTGTTTCCGTCATCCACCAATGATTTGATAGATCTTCCATCTGTAAGGTTAATCCATTCGGGCATTTGTGAAAATAAACTTTCACTATAAATAATGAGCATAAGTGAAATTACTAAATACCAAAGTGGTTTTCTAACTAATTTCATCGAGTAACTCCTTAAAAATTAAAAATTAATAGTCAATCTAAATTTCATAAACAAATATTATACCGAAATATTATTTGTTGTAAATTTTCAAATAAATAAAAAAGACGAAATAAACAACTATCATTGTTTGATTACAGAAATTAAACAAAAAAAATCCAATATATTTATTTTTTTATGTTACTATCCTTTTGTAGTTTTCTTATATAATGAACTAAAGCCCATCGGTCGGTTTCGTTTAATTTGTAATTTACCGGGAACATTAAATTCTGTCCAGCACTAAGAATATGAAATATCCTTGCATCAGAAATTGTGCGGGTGAATTCTCTTGTCAGGTTAGCTGGTGCTGGAAAGCCTTCCTCGCCTTCTTTCAGTTTTACTTTTGTAATGATAACTCCATTTCCTTTCCCATCGTGATTGTGGCAAGGCACACAAAATGTTTCGAAACGATTCTTTCCTCTTGCAAGAACTTTTTCAGTTGGTTCAAGTGGGTTCTTATTTTCATTTTCAGCTTCTTCGTATTCAAGGTCAATCAAGTGATATTTTGAGCCAATTTTTGGAATTGTATTTTCGACTGGATTTCTGAATGAAGCACTATCGACAAAGAAGTTGCTTTCCTTTTGAGGTAAGCTTTTAATTTGATTATCCATATCAGCTATGATTTCAAATGGTTGAAACTCTCTGTAAAATTTTATTACACCAAAGTGCAACAAAATTGCCACAATTAGCAATAGAGATGATAAAACCATCAAAAACCATTTGAAAATCGTTCTAATCATAATTTTGATTAACTACAATTTTATCCTTTTGCATAAATTCTATAAGATGCATTCTGAAAAAATCATCATTGACTATCTCTGCTTCAACTTTAAGAACTGATTTCCCTTCGGATATCAATTTTTTAATTTCTTTCTCAACATCAGGTTCTTTTATTTTTGATTTTGATAAAAATAAAAAAGAAACAAGAATAGCAAGCACTGATATAAAAACCATAAATTCAAATGTAATTGGTATTGAAATTAAAAAACTGAAAAAAGGTTTTCCAGATAAATTCAATGGATAATCTGAAGCAGATGTCCAAAATTGAAAGAAAACTGCTGCTAATATCCCTATAATTCCAGCAATCAAGGCAATCATCGGCAAAATTTTGCTATCCTTTTCAATTTTATAATCACTACTAACATCTCTTGCTGAATAATAATTATGATTAAAATTTCTTTTAGAAAAAATCTTATCATAAAAGAATTCAAAGTCCTCGAAATCGTGGAAAACTATGTATAAAATTTTAGTCATAATTCTTCTTATTTGAGTTTAACTTCGATAAATCATAAATTGAAAAAATTGGAAAAAACCTCAAAAAAAGCAGGAAAAGAGTCATAAATAAACCAAAACTTCCTATCAATATTGAAATTTCAGTCAAAGTTGGAAAATAAACATCCCAACTCGAGCTTATGTAATCTTTGGCTAAACTTGGAACAATAATAGAATACCTTTCGAGCCACATTCCCAATAATACAAAGACCGAGACAAATAAAGAAAAAGGTATGCTCCTTCGTATTTTTTTAACCCATAATAATTGAGGAAAAATAATATTCATTGCAAACATTGACCAGAATACGTATTTATAATCACCTATGAATCTATTACTGAAAGATTGGTTTTCAAATGGATTTGCTCCATAAAAAAGAAAGAAATATTCTGTCAGATAAGAATAAGCCAACATCAATCCAGAAACAAGCATCAACTTGTTCACCTTTTCCATTACATCTACTGAAATTATTTCTTCCAAATTAAAAAGTTTCCGAAAAATAATCAGTAGCACAACTAATGAGGCACATCCAGAAAAAATTGCCCCTGCAACAAAATATGGCGGCATTATTGTTGTATGCCATCCCGGAACCAGACTAACTGCAAAATCAAACGAAACTATGGAATGAACTGAAAGAACAAGAGGTGTAATTAAACCGGCAATAACTAAATAAGTCGCTTTATAATTTTTCCACTGCTTAGAGCTTCCAATCCAGAATGAGCTAAGAAAGCTATATATTTTTTGAAGGAAAACAGATTTTACTTTTTTTGAGAGTATCGCTAAATCTGGTAATAAGCCAATATATAAGAAAATAATTGAAGAAATGAGGTAAATCAAAATTGCAAAAACATCCCACATCAAAGGAGATTTAAAATTTACCCAAACCCCTGACTGAATCGGGACTGGAAAAACCCAGAAAATCGTTAACCAAGGTCTGCCTGTGTGAAAAATCGGATAAATAATTGCAGTAAAGAGAGCAAAGATAGTCATAGCTTCTGCTATTCTGTGAATTCCTGCCCTCCAATGCTGCCTTAATAAAAATAAAATAGCAGAAATCAGCGATCCCGCGTGGCTAATACCAATCCAGAAAACAAAATTTGTTATATCTAATGCCCAAGGAATAGAGTTATTTATTCCCCAAAGCTTCAAACCTTTGCTTGTGGTCAAATAGACTCCAACAATTGCAAAAAGCGTAATTACAATTGAAACAGTCAATAATACCCTATAATATCCCGAAGAACCATTATTTAATGAATTCGCAGCTAATTTTGTCAAAAAGACAAATTTATCGTTATTTTCTTTATTTTGTTTTTCTTCAGGCATTTTTTAATTCATTCCTCTTGTTTTTGATATAAGCCACCGATGGCTTTGTATTCAGAAATTCAAGCTTGTGAAAAACCTCTTTCTCTTTCATTATCCTTGCAATTTCTGAATTTTTATTATTTAAATCTCCAAAAATAATTGCCTCAGTGGGACAGGCTTCCTGACAAGCCGTCTTTATTCTCCCATCTGGTATAAATTTCATCCCCTTATTCTTTGATTCAATCCTCATTTCATTTATCCTATGAACACAGAAAGTGCACTTTTCCGCTATACCTCTCATTCTAATAGTAATCTCGGGATTAAGCATATTTTCCAAAGGCGAACTGACCTTTTCATAATAATTCTCGTAATTAAATTTTCGAACATTATACGGACAATTCACCATACAGAACCTTGCTCCGATACAACGGTTATAAGTCATTTCATTGATTCCTTCAGGACTGTGACTTGTGGCACCAACCGGACAAACACTCTCGCAAGGAGCGTTTTCACAGTGTTGGCATAGCATTGGTTCGAAATATATTTCACTATTTTCTTTTGCATCAAACCTGTCAATTTTAATCCAATGCATTATCCTACCCTTTTGAACTTCTTCTTTCCCAACAATTGGTATATTGTTTTCGAATTGACAGGAAATAACGCAAGAATTGCACCCAATACACTTTGATAAATCTATCAACATACCCCATTTTTGTCCTTTATGCTCATATCCCGGATAGATTGAGTTTTTTTTCATCGAGTGCCTATCAACCAAATCATCATTTGGTGTAAAATTAGTCTGTGATTTTACTAATTTTAGCTTTTTATTAGTTTTTTCCAATTTTATGGGAATAAACTTGGTAGAGTGTTCTTCGTCTTCAATCTTAATCAATTCAAAAGGATTAACACCAAAAAATTTATCAGAATTTTTAATTTTCCGACCAAAACCTGAAGATATCACAATCGTTTTGTCAGCAATTCCTGTAAGAATATAAATATGAATTTCCAAGGATAAGTTACCGGAAGACAGTTTAAAAATATCACCCTCATTTAATCCATACTTTTGAGCTAATGATTTTGAAACTAATCCTACATTTTCCCAAGTAATTTTGCTGATTGGATCCGGCAGTTCAAGCAAGTATGGATTGTTAGGCTCAAAATCATCAAAGAAATTCAATGATGGAATTATGTTTAAATAAACTTCAGAATTGGGGATGATAGAATTATCAGAAAATTTTTGGGCATTTAGCTTGTTAAACTCAATTTTATTTTGAGGTTTTGATTTATCTTCATTCTTAAAGTATCCTTTCCTTAATGCACTGGCCCAATCACTCCAGCTTTTAATCGAATCCTTGTAGAACTCCCTTAAGTAATCATAATAAGATTCGAATGAAACATTGTTATCCAAACTCTGATATAAATTCAAAAGAAATTCTTCTGAAGATATCGAATCCCGATTTAGAGGTTTTATAACAGGTTGGATTATTGAACTACTACCATCAAAAAATTGAGCATCACCCCATTTTTCTAAATAATGTGTCGCTGCGATCTTAATACCTGCTCTTTGATGAGTCTCATCGGGATAAAGAGATATAGAAATTAAATCTTCAGCTTTAGTTTTTGATAACCAATTTTTTAAATTTTGACTTCCAGAATAAAAAGGATTAGTTTCAAGAAAAATTATAGAGCACCCATTTTCTGGTGCAAATCTGCCCGATAAGATTTCCCTCTCCTCGTCAGAAAAAGAATTGCTAAATGGAATTAATTTTTCAGGATTAAAAATTTTATCTGACGCAATGTTTTTTAATTCATAGTTAATTAGCATTATTAACTCTAACAACTCTTGCGGCAGGTTATCTCCCGGAATGAGAGCTGATCTTTCTCCATATTTAAGTAATTCCTCGCTTATTTCCTTTGCTGGTTTATCATATTTTGATGAAGTTTCTTTACTTTTATTATTTGTATTTAGTTCATTATTGTTTGTTAAGTTATAATATATCTTTAATATTAATTCAAATAATTCATCAGGTGAAGCTGTATATCTTTTATCTGAATGAATTCCGGTCAATGTATAATTAGATTCTATGGATATTAGTTTTGTTCCGGAGCTCTTTCTTTGAGACAGTTTTTTTGCAAAAAAAGGGGATAATTTATGAGTTCCTAAAATATCAGCTTCAATATCAATTATTAAATCAGCTTTATTAAAATCTGGAACAAACTCAGCATCTATTCCAAATAATGTCTTGTTTACTTCTGCAAGGTGAGACTTGAAAGCTGAATATCTGACAAATATAATATTGTTATTTTTTTCTTTAATTTTTTGAATTAGGCTATGATAAGAAGGCGAAGCATTTTCATTATAAAAAACAATAATTTTTTTGCCTGAAATCGAATCATTCTGTATTTTTTCGTGAATTAATTGGATTAATTCATCCTTATTTTTTTTAACTCCATTGATTTCCGGTTGAAAAAACCTACTTGGATCATATAAGGAATATAATGAAGCTTGAATCAAAGGGTTAATGACACCAAATGTAGATGGATGTTCAAAATTTCCATCTATTTTAATTGGTTTTCCATCAAATGTCTTAACAGTAATACCATAAGCACAATTCTTCAATTGAAATGCTGAATTGAAATAAACTGGATTTCCCGGCTTCGAAAATTCTGATGGATTAACTGCTGGAACAACTTTATGTTCGGGTCTTTGACAACTAACTGATAGTAAAGCAAGCGAAGAACTGATGTATGATATGAAATCCCGTCTTTTCATAAATTTAATGATGACACACCGAACAATTTTCGTTACCCCTCGAATAAACTCTTGGATAAACTATATTCTTTAAATATTCACTTTCATACACATCAGAGAGCCACATTCCATAAGGAGGGTTTATGATTGAGTAATATTTTTTCTTATATAAATTCAATGAATCCAGATTAATATCAGCAGAAAATATTCCTGAAATATCCCTTGCAGGAATAGCATATTTTTCAGGATATCTATGGCAATCAATGCACCAAGACATAGTTATCGGTCGAAATTGATACACTTTCTCCATTTTCTCGACCTCACCGTGACAAGTGGAACAATCAATAAGTGAGTTTATATGCACCTTGTGATTGAATTTTGCAAAATCAGGAACTCTATAAACTCTGTTCCAGATTATTGGTTTCAAAGAATCAAAGCTCTCATTCAATGGTTTAATCAAATCAGATGTATTTTTCAGAGCAATATGGCAAACCATACAAGAGTAAGTAGTTGGGATTTCAGAATAAGCTGAATTTTCTGCACTTGTATGACAGGAAAGGCATTTCATTCCGAAATCGCCCGAATGAACTTTATGAGAAAATTGAATTGGCTGAGCTGGCATAAATCCGGTATTTTTTATCACATAATCATACAACAGATAAAACCCTGCTATTGTGATAATTATCCATAACAACCAAAAGTATATGGTGTTTTTGACCGACTTCGAATCAGCCATAAATTAACTACCTTTATTTTCAATCAAGTAGCAATTTAGCAAAAATCAACAATATATCTGATTAAAGAAAAATTAATTAAGTGTTAAGTTAATTAAGTGTAATCAAATGTTGATTTTTTGCAATACCTTTTCAATAACAGATAACCCTTCTTCGAGCTGGCTTTCAGTAATATTCAAAGCCGGACGGAATCTTATTGATTTTGTCCCACAAGGAAGAATGAGTAAACCCTCATTATAACACATTTCCCTGAAATTATTTCTGATTTTTGAATCGGGCATATCAAATGCACATAACAATCCTCTTCCTCTCGAATTTGAAATTAGATGAGAATATTTATTTTCAAATTCTTTCAATCTTGACATCAGATATTTTCCTTGCATCTTGACATTATTTAAAAGATTATCTTCCTCAATTATTTCGAGATATTTTGTAGCTCTGACCATATCAGTAAGATTTCCGCCCCAAGTTGAATTAATTCTCGATGATTCCCTGAAAACATTGTTCTCAACTTCATCAATTCTTTCTCCAACAAGGATACCGCAAACCTGAAGTTTCTTCCCAAATGTTAAAATGTCAGATTTTACATTCATTTGTTCGTGAACCCACATCGTTCCTGTTAGACCGCCACCTGTTTGTATTTCATCAAAGATTAAAAGAGCTTCATTTTCATCTGCAAGTATTCTTAACTTTTGCAAAAATTCATCCCTGAAATGATTGTCTCCGCCCTCGCATTGAATTGGTTCGATAATGATTGCGGCGATATCATCTTTAAACTCAGTAAAAGCTTTCTTTATTTCTTCAATAGCCTGATTTTCTATTTTTATAGTTTCTTCGATATTTTTTTCTGTCAATGGGAACGTCAATTTGGGATTAATAACACGTATCCAATCAAATTTTGGAAAATATTTGACTTTGTTTGGGTCTGTATTTGTAAGTGACATTGTGTAACCCGAACGTCCGTGAAATGCTTCTTTGAAATGAATTATTTTATGACCTTTTTCGCTAGAATAGCCATTTTCGAAATTTTTTCTAACCTTCCAATCGAAAGCAACTTTGAGTGCATTCTCAACTGCTAACGCTCCACCTTCAATCATAAATAAATATTTAAAATGCTCAGGAACAGCTGTCTTAAATAAAGTCTTAACAAAGGTGGCCATTTCAACGGAGTATAAATCCGAATTTGATGGTTTATTAAGTGATATTTTGCCGATATATTCTATAAATGAAGGATCGAGCAATTTAGGATGATTCAGTCCCAAAGGAACAGAAGCAAAGCAAGTGAAGAAATCTAAAAATTTTCTACCTGAAATTTTATCGTAATAATAAAACCCTTGCGAACGCTCATAGTCTGGAACAAAATCAAACCCATCAATGAGCATATGTTTTTTTAATTCCCAAAATACTTCTCGTTCATTAACATAATATTTTGGTTTATATGCTGATTTTTCTGCTATTGTGTCATTTTTCATTTTAAGTCTCCCTGTAAAATATAAAAAAATTGAAATATTTAATTCAAATGAAAGAATTTATCTTGTTTGAATTAGAGGGAGACTGGGAAAGCACTAAAGAATAAAAACATCAAAAGAGCTTGTCGAATATTCAAACAGGTAATAAAAGCAGAACCTCGGATTGTGCCACCCGATTTAAGAATTGCTGACGGTATTAAAGTTTTGCTTCTCACACCTGCAAATTACAAAAATTTGCCGAAAGAATGAATTAAAGATTGTTAATAATTTGTAGTTAAATACACTACAAAATTTCAATCTAAAATACTACATAAAATTCAATTAAATTGTTATATTTTACAATTAATCAAAATTATATATTCGTTTTGTATTAATATCATAAATTTAAATTTTATTTAGTTTTATAAAATTTATAATTTGAGTTTTAAGTTTGACAATTAAACAATTAGATTAGATTATCATTAGGAGATAATATTAATGGCAAAAACATTTTATTCCCAGCAAAGAGGAAAATCAGTTAAAAAGCTTTCTGCTCAACATATTGTTGTTCTGTTAGTTCTTGTGATTTCCTTCTTTTTCTTCTTTCAATATTACGTAATTCCTTGGGGAACCGCCCAATTTGTTGTTCCTCTGTTCCAACCAAGCGGTGATAAATTAGAGAAAATTGGTTTTGTTCAGTTCAAAGGTCTTGTTTGGGCTTCAACTCCAAAAGAAAAAGCCGAAGAATTACTCAAAAGAGGCAGAATAGATATTTCCAAAGAATGGATTGATAAAGAATATATTTTCGATTTTAGTTTTGAGAAACGAACCGAAAAAATTCACGGATATGTCAAGGGTGCTCAGGAATTCTATGCAAAATCTGAAGTCTTGGGTGAGCATCCAATTATTCTCGAACCGTGGGTTGGATTCTGGATTTTAGCTCTTGTTCTCGCTGTATTTATTACTACACTTATTACTATGGTTATGCCGACGAGCTTTGGATTTATGGCTGTCCTATTCGATAGACAAATTGATAATACTATGGCTAAGATAAGACTCCAAACTGGCTTTTCAGACGAAATTGTTGAAATTTTGACTATGCCTGATGATAAGCTCCTTGAAAAGGACAGAAATGACATCGAAAGAGCCTTCAGAATCATTTGGGATAGGACTATTTCCGAAGAACTTGCCTCACCAAAACAAGGCTTTCAATTCGATGAAATCTTCGATGATAATACCGATGTTGTTATGTTTCGTAACGATGCCCTTTACGGAAGAATTAAAGAGTATTTCTCTGATTTCGTTTTGAAAGAAATCGAAGATACAAAAGACGGTTTGCTCTGGCGTAGAAATCACTTTAAAATTTTCAAAGGACTCAGACTTTATATGGCTCACCACTTCACCGAAAAATATGCAAACAACGTTACCGGCTTGGCTTATGGTGGTGCTGCGTTCCTTATCGTTGCTGTTGGTATCAGAGGTTTGAAGTTCATTCCACCTACCAAACCATCGTTCATTCTTCTGGCTATATTCCTTGAATTTACGATGCTTTCGCTCCTTGCTATCACTCTTATCTATACTGAAGAAGAAGAAAGAATGGACAAGATGCTTAAGAAAATGGAAGATGCAAACCGAAGCCAGCTTGAAACTCTTCGTGGTCAGCAATATGATATCCATCAGCTTGCAAACGTCTTGGTTGGTCAATCTGCTGAAATCATTAAATCAAGAGTCGAAAGAGCCATCGCTGATTATATGACTAGTGATGATAATATCAAGAAGGTAGTCGCAGAAGAAATCAGTCAGAAGATCCTGATTGGTCTAAGGGAATCTTTCAGCGAATCAGCTTCGAGCAAAGATACATTTAGAAGAAAATAGTTTTCATAAGAACCTCACATAGTTAGTTAAATTAATTGAGTCGCTCCTAAACCCTATGAGAAATCATAGGGTTTCTTTTTTTTAGGGTATTATTTTGATAAATACAAAACATAAAAAAATCAATAAATCCTTATTAAATTTGTCATAATTACTGTTATCATTTGAAACTTTTTGACTTAAAATTGTTATTGATTGTTTGATACAATGGTTCATTATTGGCTAAGATTAAATTTTAATGAAAATAATAAAATTCATAACAATATTCCTTTTCTTTGTTAAACTTAACCTATTTTCATCAACAGTATTTATTGAAAGAGAAGACGGTCTAAAGATTTATTTAAACTCCCTTGAATTTCAATTGAATGAAACAAGACATTCTCAATATCTTGTTACCCTTAACAGTGATGATTCAAATTTTCCTTCATATCATAATTTTTCATTACCCGATATTAGATTCCAGATTGCTATTCCTCAAGATGGTTTTATTAAACATAACTTTGAAAACTTTAAGTTAAAAAAGATTGGTTCTTTTGATATTCTTAAAGTATCAGAACTTGTCCAAAATTACCAAGAAAAATTGAAAGAAGTTAAAATATTAGAACCTGAATTGAAAGTAGAGAGAATTGGAATCCTAAGAGGATTACCCGTAGCAATTGTTACTATTCAACCATTCTATTATAATTCAATTACTCAAGAATTTGGCATCATTGACAGTGTAATTATTAATATAGAATTTTCTGGCTTTTCTGAAAGCATTAATACAATTCCTCAAAATGATTTTTCCTTTTATTCATTCATTAAAAATAAAAATCAGATAAGCAGATTTTATAGCCCACCTTCTAATTTTGATTTAAAAAAATCCAACGATTTACTTCTTAAAACTCAATGGTATAACCCTGAAAAAAGATATGTTAGATTAATCACCAAATCAGATGGAATTGCTTCAATAAAAGCTTCAGAAATTTTAGCTGTCGAAACTTCATTTAACTCACTCCCTATCAAAAATTTCATTCTTTGGTCTGAAGTAAAAGAAGAGCGAATTTTCATTTCCGATAATGGTAACGAAGTTCTTGATGCTGATGATGTCCTCTATTTCCTTGGCAGCAGAGCAAAGGGAGATACTACTTGGTTCGAAAATTATACTGACGAAGCCTCTTTCTTCCTTACTTATGATGATAAAAAGGAAGGGCTAAGATATCAAAAAGTAATTGAAATAAATGCTTCTAAAACTCTTAATTATGTTGAAATAAGCAGACATATTGAAATTGAAAGAAAATACCATAGAGGTTTCCCTCAAGATAATGTAGAAATTGTTCCCGGTGAAGGTTGGTTTTGGGAAATTCTCGAACCTAAACCCGGACCTTTGACTTCAAAAAATTTCATTGCAAATTTCGAATTTTATCCTTATCCATCAGCAAGTGACTCAATTTCAATCGAATTGAATTACAAAAGCTCTCTTTACGACATTACCGTTGATACTAATAAATTTCAATTTAGTCATTTAATTAAAATTGACCTGAACAACAATTTTGTTGCTTTAGATTCACTCAAACGAAAAGATGTTAGAAACAAGGAAGTAATTAAATCTTCAAATGATTTAATCCAAGGTATAAATCAGATTCAACTTGAATCTATAGGTTTTAAGAAGAATGATAATGATTTTTTGGTTGATCAGGTTGGTTTTGATTTTATTAAAGTTAAAGGCAAATCAGAACCTGTTTTTACTAATACTGACACACCTTTCGGAATTCCAAACCTTTCTGAAAATTCATCTTTGGAAGTTTTAGGTTTTTCTTTAAATAATGTTTTGGCACTCGATACTACAAACGGATTATTATTCCAACCTGAGACCAAAGCAGGCTCTTTCATAAGCTTAAGCACAGCAAAAGACACTCAAGCTTTTACATCCTTCAGAATTAACGATTCTTTATTTACTCAAAATGAAATTGGTTTTTCTATTGGCTATTTAGAGCAACCTGAATTTAGTATTTTACAGTTCAGACAATTTTTAGAATATTCAACCTCAATCGAAAATTTTATTAATTCAATCCCTAACCAAAGTATTATATTTATTCTTTTCAATGGGTTTAAAAATAATGCTGATTTTCCTCTTTCTCTCAAAAATTCGATTAAGTCCTTGGGAAGCAAACTTGCTGATAATATTAGTAAAACCGATATCTTTGGATTAATAATACAAAAAGGTAAACCGGAAACTTTAAAGGAACAAATTAGTAAAGATGGCAAGTTATCTCTTCTTTCCTTTATAGAGCATCAGAGCGGAAAATCTTATAAAGCAAAATTGATTTTAAAAGCTGGTATTGAGCGTAATATCTTTTTATGCGATGATAAAAAACTAACGAAAGCCACAGCCACAAAGGTTAATCAAACTGATTTGTTTAATTCTTCAAATCAAGCAGATTTATTGATTATCACTCATCCCGATTTTCTTGAAACTGCCAATAAATTAAAGGAATACAGACAACAAGCTGATTCAACGCTTAGAGCTTTGGTAATAGATGTAAACGATATATACAAGGAATTCTATTTCGGTAAAAAATCTCCTCACGCAATCAAAGAGTTCTTGAAGCACGCTTATTACAATTGGAATCCCCCAAAAATTAAATATGTTACATTAGTTGGAGATGCAAGTTGGGATGCCAGAATGTTACAGAGTTCCACAATTAACAAAGATTTCATTCCAACTTATGGCTGGCCCGCAAGTGATTATTGGTATGGTCTTCTCGAAGGCGATGACCTACTTTCTGAAATTGTCCTTGGGAGAATTCCTATAAAAACTAATCAACAAGGATTGAAATATGTTGAAAAAGTAATTGAATACGAGACCGTTCCTAACGATAGATGGATGAAAAGATTTCTATTAATGTCCGGAGGAACAAACGATAATGAGAGAGCTTCGTGGTATTCAATTATGAAATACACATTTGCCGAAGATTTGATTATGAAATCTCCTGCTTTATGTGCTGATACTATGATAATCAATAAAAAAGATCCAAAGGTTGGTGGTGAAGGAGAAGCTGTTAGAATAATATCAGAAATTAACAAAGGAGCTGATTGGGTGGCATTTCTTGGGCACGGTTCCCCTGTTGTCCTTGATATGGACGGATGGCAGGCAGAAAAGCTTAACAATAAAGGTAGATATGGTTTCTTTTCTACCCTTTCCTGCAATACTTCAGCTTTTGCCGAGCCGGACATTACTGCAAGAAACGAAGATTATGTCTTAGTTCCCGATAGAGGCTTCGTTGGTGCCGGTGGCTCTTCAAACTTAGCTGATCAATTTGTTTCTATCAGCCTTCATCTGAAAATGCTCCAAACAATTGCTAATCCAGATAATAATTTGCTGACATATCCTGAAATTTTGAATAATTCAAGAAATCGTATGATTTCCGGTGAACTGGAACGCTTTCTTATTTTGCAATATACTTATCTTGGCGATCCAATGATAAAACTTAGGATGATTGGAAAGCCCGACATTTACATTAATCCAAAAAACATTTCAATTGCAACAAAATCTGGGAATTTTCAAGCGACAGAGAATGATTCAATCTTGGTTATCTCTGGCACTATTGACAACATCGGTTATAAACAAAATAAACCTTTCCGTTTGCTTCTCACAAACTTGTTTAATAATAATCCTGATACAAGCATATCAATTTTTTATTATGGACTTTGCTATCCTGTAGCATTTAAATTTGAGTTAAATATTGCAGGAAAGCCCGGGAAGCATAATATTACTATATCAGCTGATCCTGACCGCATAACTGATGACAAAAACTTCAATAATAACACAATTACAATTAATCAGGAAGTTTTCTCGACAGGGCTTTATCCACTTGAACCACAGGCTTACTGGAATGTTAAAAAAACTAACCCACGGTTTAGATTTATTAATCCTCTGGCTGACAAGTTTAAATTTTCTTATGATTTCAAAATTTTCGACCGCTCTGATAATCAAAACAAAGTAGTCAAAAGTTCTTCAACCGATGAAATAACAGAAAACGAAGGCTTTATCGAATGGAACACAAATACCAGTCTTGAATCAGACAAGTTATACTATTTATATGCCTTAAATATCAAAGAAGGTGATACAAACCGTTCTTCACCGCTGTTAATACCATTCTATGCTAACGGTAATTTCAACAATGACTTAGTTGAATATAAAATCTGGGATAAAGAACTTAGAAACTTATCTTTCGAAAATCTTGATTATGATTCTAAATCCAATTCATTAAAAATCAAGCAAAGGGATATTCCTATTGATATCATTGGCATTAGAGGCAAGGAAGGTGTCTTTCGTGCTTCAGAAATACTTTTCGATAATGAATATGTCATTACCACACCACCTGTCCAACGTGGTTTTAATATAGTTACATTCAATGATACAGACCCGACTCAAAGAAAAATCAGATGGTTTGAAACTTGGGACGATATCAATACAATCACAAATGAAAACAGCGAAAAGCTTGTTCGCTTCCTTCGTGATACAGTCCAAGAAAATGAGTATGTTGCAATTGCAACTTGCGATGAGGCTATGCAGGTCCCAATTGAGCATAAACGATGGAAACCCGGCAGCATTGGCAGTATTGATACATTAATTTCTACATTGAAAGAATTTGGAAGTAAACTTGCTGACTCCCTCGATTGGGGTATTTCCTTTGCTATGCTTGGCAAAAAAGGTTTAAAGCCGGGCGAAGCAATTGAAGATATTGATTACACCGGCGATACTGCAAGAGTGTCAACTTTTATAAATTATAAATCTCAAACAGCAAAAATTATTTTTCCAACAATAAATGGCTTTAAGTCACTCAGTAAAATTAAAATAGATGGCAATTTAGACTCTTCTTTCGTAAAGACAGACTTAATCTTGAATGCCAGAACCATTTTTAATAAAGATACGATTTTATCTCAAGTCAATAATAAGGCAGAAATTGATTTAATCAATTTTCAGCCCAACTCATTTATGAATATTCAGCCAATTCTTTCTTTGAGCAATATTGATAAAAATTATTTCCCTGCTATTTCGAGCTTATCAGCCACATTAGAACCGGCTCCTGAACTTTTTCTCTCGAAAACAAAATCAGGAATTGAAAATAATAATTTGTTAAGAGGTGATACGGCTAAGGTTACACTAACACTTAAAAATATTTCGCTAAGAAGCAAATCAAAACAAACAAGAGCTACAATTTATTCAATTTCTCAAATTATCATTGCTGACACAGCATTAGTTCAAGATTTGAACCCTGACGAAGAAAGGACTTATCATTTTTATATCCCTACTACATCATTGAGTAGCTCAAATTTAATTTCACTAAAAATTAATAATCCTCAATCAATTAATGAATTCTATGTTTTCAATAATTCAACTGAAGCAACACTAAAAATAATTGAAGACAAAGAAAAACCAACCGTTCGATTGTTTCTTGATGGTGTTGAGATTAAAGACGGAGACTATACAAGCTTAAAACCCCGATTCAAAGTTCAACTCTTTGATAATTCCTCTCTTCAAATATCAAACCCTACAAAATTGTGGGTTCGTATTAATGGAATTGCTCAAAGCGAAACTAATACTCAAGATTATAAATTTCAGTCTTTCGGAAATCAAAAAGGTTTGAAAGCTGAACTCTCGTTTCTCTCTGAAAGTTTCGAATACAAACAAAACAATATTCATATTTATTTCGAGGATGCCGCAGGCAACAAAGATACTGCTTTTTACCGTGTCTTTGTTTCTCAAAACGGAATAATTGATAAGATAAAAATTTTCCCAAATCCATCCAAAGATTTTGTCAATGTTGGATTTTACTTTAAATCCCCGGTTAACGAAGGAACTGCAACTCTTGATATTTTTAATATTAACGGACAAAAGTTAAAAACAATAACATTTCCTGTAAAAATAGGGACAAATCTATTCATTTGGGATTTATTTGATGATTATAATAATAAAATTCCTGTTGGAGCATATTTGATAAACATAAGAGTTCAATCAGAAATCTATGTTGAACCGCAAAGAGCTATATTTTTCAGAACTGAGTGAAATTAGTATTTCGCATCATTCAAAAAAATTTGTAAATATCCAAATATTATATAGAACCGAAGTTAAGTATCCTTTAAAACATTATTGATTTTCTTGCAGAGGACACAAAGTATTACACTCAGTTCGCAGAGGCTTTTCAAAAAATGTGAATTTATTGTTACCAAAATTCATAGCCCATTTTCATACATTTTAAATGCTTTGCGCTCTCTGCGTTTAATCTTTTTTATTTTTTATAGAGAATTTTTCTCTGCGAACTCTGCGTGAAACAATTGAAAGTAAATCAGTTCGAAATTTAATTTAAAAAAACCAAAAAGAATTATTTGACTTCGTTCAGAAGGACCTTTTTATCAATTTATCAACTAAACTAATTTTATGAGTGATTTGGGCTGATAGAAATCTGCTTAAAAAAAAACAAGAATGTTTATTCTCCCAATGATTTGGCAGTCTAAACATTCTTGGTCAATGAAGAATTAAATTAAAATAGCTTTATAGCCATAGTTAATAATGCCCGATTCACCTTCTTCCATAATTTTACGGAAAACAAGTTCAACACGAGCCCCAATTTTTACATCGTTAATATCACAATCAGTTACCATAACTGTTAATCTTGCTCCTTCGTCAGTTTCAATAATGGCAACCGGGAAAGGAGTTGTATGAGCAAACTGATCTGAAGCTATATGTATGATAGTATATGATAAAATAGTTCCAGTGCCTTTTAGATTTATTTTTTCGTAACTTCTCGAACCGCTGTATGGATCAACATAGCGATTAGGCAAGGAAACAAACCCACTATCAAATTTTTGAGCTTCGAGAATATAACGATGAAATTTTTCTCTATGATATCTTGCGCTATCTGCCATTAGAGTGCCTCCAAAATGTGAACAATACAACTTCCACCGGAACCACCCATATTCTGGGTCATTCCAAATTTTGCATTAGGAACCTGACGGGCTCCAGCCTTACCTGTTAATTGATAATAAGCTTCTATTACCTGCGCAGCTCCTGTTGCTCCGACAGGATGACCTTTAGCTTTCAATCCTCCACTTGGATTAATTACAACTTTCCCGCCGTAAGTTCCCTGTCCTTCAGCTATTGCTTTCCCAGCTGTTCCATATTCAAAGAAACCAAGTTCTTCGGCTACTATTATTTCGGCAATTGAAAAACAATCGTGGACCTCTACAAAGGAAATATCAGATGGTGAAAGCCCTGCCATCCTGTAAGCTCTTTCTCCAGCAAGTTTCACTGCATCTAATCTTGTTAAATCTCTATGGTCGTGCAAAGCGATTGGACCGGTTGCAGCTCCGACACCTCTAATTTTAACTGGTTTGTTAGTGAATTCTTTTGCTCTTTCTAATGGGCAAAGAAT
Source organism: Candidatus Kapaibacterium sp. (assembly GCA_026418625.1). Lineage (GTDB taxonomy): Bacteria > Bacteroidota > Ignavibacteria > Kapaibacteriales > UBA2268 > CALHRB01. The sequence goes on along the minus strand of JAOABA010000043.1, from coordinate 50,096 downwards.
TAGTGCGGCTGCACCATCAGTTATTGGTGAGCAGTCCATCAGTCTCAATGGATCCGCAACCATTGATGATTTAAGAACATCGTTTAAACTTATTTCGAATGGATATTGGGCGTTTGGATTATTAACTGAGTGCTTGTGGTTTTTTATTGGAACCTGAGCCAGTTCTTCCCTTGTTAAGCCATATTTTTCCATATAGACCCTTGCCATCATTGCATATAAGCCGGGAAAAGTAACACCGTTATAAGCTTCATATTCCTGATCAGACGCAGTAGCAAGAACAATTGTCCCATCTTCTACGTCCCACATTTTTTCCACACCCCCTGCAAGAACAATATCACTCATCCCTGAAGCTACCTCAATAAAAGCCGCTCTAACTGCCGAGCCTCCGGATGCACAAGCAGATTCTACGTGTAGTCCCGGGACCCCAATTTGACCCATATAATCTGCCATCAGCGAGCTTAAATGCTCTTGATAGGTATATAAACCGCTTGACATAGCTCCAACATAAAAAGAATCTATCTTTTTTACTCCAGCGTCGTCCATTGCTTTGAGAGCTGCTTCGGCAAACATATCCCTTATGCTTTGCTCCCATAGCTCTCCAAATTTGGTCATACCGACACCGATTATTGCAACTTCACGCATAATTACTCCTAAATTTATTTTTCAATCTTTTTAGTCATTAAATAATATTTTTTTGCGATAAGCAGCATATTTTCCATAGGACAAATATATCTTTTTGCCATTAAGAATATCCCTCGTTTTGGGGGCTAAATCCTGAACCTCCAAAATCTTGTCAGTTACCTGAAAAATAAACGCATCGCTTCCAGCTCCCGAACCAAACGAGCACATAAATATTTTATCCCCCGGTTTAGCAATATCAAGAATGGCAGTTAAACCTGTTGGCGAAGATCCTGAATATGTATTTCCCATAATATTCACTACCCAACCCTGTTCCATTTGCTGATTTGTAAATCCAAGTGTTTTACCGACTTTTAAAGGAAATTTACCATTTGGCATATGAAAAACTGCAAATGCAAAGTCAGAAGCCTTCATTCCAGATTTTTCTAATATTGCTCTTGAAGCACCAAGAATATGCCTGAAATAAGCCGGTTCACCTGTAAATCTTCCACCGTGCCTTGGATATCTTTGATATTCTCGCCTCCAAAAATCTGGGGTATCAGAAGTGTATGAATGAGTGAATAGAACTTCAGCAACTACATTTGTCTTACCAAAAATGAATGCTGCACCTCCAGCCGAGGCTGAATATTCAAGTGCATCACCCGGAGCTCCCTGTGAAGTATCTGCTCCAATGCCCAAAGCATATTCCATCTCGCCAGACTTCACGTGACTATATGCAACATACATTGCTTCAGAGCCAGCCTTACAGGCAAACTCATAGTCAGCAACGTGAACGTGGGGTCCTATTCCAAGTGCGTCTATCAGTATAGTCCCAGAGGGCTTTACTGCATAAGGATGTGATTCCGAACCAATATAAACAGCTCCAATCTTTTTTGGATCAATTCTTGCTCTTTTTAAAGCATTTTTAGCAGCTGCAACTGAAATTGTTATTGTATCTTCATCCTGCCCCGGAACAGTCTTTTCAGATAAAAGTAGACCTCTTTCAATTGCCGCTGGATCTGAACCCCATTGCTCTGCTATAGTTGAGGATTTTATCCTGTGGGCGGGAACATAAGCCCCATAACCAACTATACCAACCATATAAATCTCCTGAATGTATTAAAAAAGTGAATTAATTGAATTTTAATTAAGATTATTTACTGTCAACATCTTTGAAGCTTAACACCATCATAGGTATATCACTGGTGAGATCTTCGCATCTTGCTTGTATTTTCCAAACCACATTAATTATTTCTTTTATTTTCTCAACGATTGGTTTTGCCTTACCTTTGAACTTACCTAATAAAATCGCCCCATCACCAATCAAAGCCCAAAACTGATCGAAACTTCTCACTTTTGTATTCAATATATTTATCAAAGAATTCAATCTTTTTATTAATTTGTTAGTATGGTAACCACTGATATCCTTTGTTTCTCCAAGAATATCCAGTAGCTCGTCTATCAACCTGTTTAATACTCTTAATTCTCTGTCTGTCAAATCGAAAATTGTTACATCTTCCAAAATTGTTCTGAACTGAGACTTTTTTTCGTATAAAATTCTCTCCTGATTGAATTCCAGAACATCTCTTTCTATTTCTTTGTTTCTTGTTTCAAAAAATCTGATTATTAATCCAATGTTGATTTTTTTATCAAGGGTTAACTTTGGGAATGCTACTTCAAGTTGGTTCTGCTCTGCAAACACTTGATAAAAACCAAAAATTTCTATGAAATCTTCGTAATATTGCTGTTTGTTTTGTGCTATGCTTGAATTATTCATTAAATTCATAAAAGCATTTATGATTTCGGCTTCGGCAAGTAATTTGTTGCTTGGCAAACTATTGATAAACGAATCATCTATTATCATTGAAAATCTCCGTCCTAATGAGATTGATAAAAAAGAAAGTGTTTACTAATCCTCACTAAAATATAAAAATAATTATAAATAACATTAAACATCATAACAGCCAATTGCTCTGGATATAACAAGTCTTTGAATTTCGGAAGTTCCCTCACCTATTTCGAGCAATTTTTGGTCTCTGTAATATCTTTCGGCATCATATTCTTTCATTAACCCATAACCACCCAGTAGCTGAACGCAGTGATTTGCAGCCATATGTGCCAGCTCTGAACAATAAAGTTTGCAAATTGCTGATTCTTTAGTAATTTTTTCTCCCCTATCGAGCCGCCTACAAATCTCATATAAATAGTTTCTGGCTAATTCTATGCCCATATCAACGTCAGCCAATTTAAAGGCATTAATTTGATAAGTGGAAATTGGATGTCCAAATGTTTTTCTCTCTTTTGAATATTTCAAAGCATAATCGAAAGCACCTTGAGCTAAACCAAGTCCCATAGCAGCAATAGATAATCTCCCGTTATCAAGTGTTGCCAACATTTGCTTGAATCCATCACCAACTTTTCCAAGAATATTTTCAGAAGGCACACGGCAGTCTTCTAAAACTAATTCACTCGTATTCGATGACCTCCACATCATCTTACCTGTCATCTTTTTGGCTGTATAACCCTTTGTCCCATTTTCAACTAAAAAACAAGTGAACTCTTTCTTCCCACCTTCCTTTTCACCTGTTACCGCTAATATTGTCGAGCCAAGAGTAATATCAGTAGATGCATTTGTTATAAAAATTTTACTTCCATTCAGAATCCAATCATTACCGTCACGAACAGCTTTGGTTTTTGTATTACCAGCATCGCTACCGGCCTCTGGTTCAGTTAAACCAAAACCCCAAAGTTTTCCAGAAGCAAGCTCCGGTAAGTATTTCTTTTTCTGCTCAGAATTGCCGAAATAATACAAAGGACCAATCCCTAAAGAATTATGGGCTGCTACCGTTGCAGCTTGAGAGCCGTCAATTCTGGCTAATTCTTCAACCACAATTATATAGGAAACATAATCAAGTGAGCTTCCACCATATTCTTCTGGCAGAAAAGCACCTAAAAAACCCATTTCTGCCATTTGTCGGGTGATGTCATAACTAAATTCTTCCTTTTCATCTAATTCCTTTACCTTCGGTCTAATAACTTCTTCAGCAAATCTTCTGACTGTTTCCCTCAATGTAATTTGTTCTTCAGTTAAGCCACTATTTAATCCCATCTTTGTATCCTTTATTATTAGTTATTTTCAATTTAATAAATAAAAATCGGTAATTGTGCAAAATAATAAAGCTGATTTTGATTGTGCAACAAATTATATACAATTTATTTTAAATAAATTTTGATTTGGTTTAAATGTTTCTAATAAATTTATTATATTAAAATTTAATTATAATGAAAAAAAATTTATCAAAAAAATTTTTTTTATTACCTGTAAAACATTTGTTAATAATTTTGAGGATAAAATGGAATACCTATTAACAGACGAGCAAAAAATGCTCAAAGAAATGGTTTCAAAATTTGCTAAAGAAAGAATTGCTCCTGTTGCCGCTGAAAACGAAAAAAATCACCGCTTCCCTGCCGATATTATTCAAGAAGCCGGAGAACTTGGTCTTATGGGCATTGCTTACCCAACTGAATACGGTGGTGCCGGTATGGATTTTATGTCCTATTTTTTGGCAGTTGAGGAAATTTCAAGATGGTGTGCTTCAACTGGTGTTATTATTTCTGCTCATTCCTCTCTTGTTTGCGACCCTATCTATAGATTTGGAACCGAAGAACAAAAAAGAAAATATCTGCCAGACCTACTTTCTGGAAAAAAAATAGGTAGCTTTTCTTTAACCGAAGCTCAAGCTGGTTCCGACTCAGGAAATACTAAAACTACAGCAAAGCTCGAAGGTGATAAATGGATTTTAAATGGTTCGAAATTATTTGCTACTAATGGTGCTGAAGCCGAAGTCTATGTTGTTTTAGCCTCAACTGACCCACCACAAAAAACAAGAGGTGTTACAGCCTTCATTATTGAAAAGGGAACTCCCGGATTCAGAATTGGAAAATTAGAGAAAAAATTAGGCATTAGAAGCTCCTCTACTGCTGAATTAGTATTCGAAAATTGCGAAATACCAAAAGAAAATATGCTTGGTGAGCTTAACAAAGGTTTCAAGGTTGCTATGATTACTCTTGACGGTGGCAGATTAGGTATTGCTTCTCAAGCTTTAGGTATTGCTCGTGCTTCTATCGAAGATGCAAGAGATTACGCTAAGGAAAGAGTTCAATTCGACCAACCTATTGCTAATTTTCAGGCTATTCAGTGGATGCTCGCTGATATGCAAGTTGAATATGATGCTGCTTGGTTACTAACCTATAGAGCTACTTTATTAAAAGACAGAGGTTTGCCATATTCCACAGAATCAGCTATGGCTAAACTTAAAGCATCCGAAGTCTGTATGTTCTGCGCTAATAAAGCTGTGCAGATTCACGGTGGTTATGGATATACAGAAGATTTCAATGTCGAAAGGTATTACCGTGATGCCAAAATAACTGAACTTTACGAGGGAACAAGCGAAATTCAAAGGTTGGTAATCGCAAGAAGCATTTTAAAATAATTATTTTGATAACCAATCATTGTAAATTTTTATAAATTCCTCTTCGGAAAACTGAGAAGTCAGGTATTTTCCAGCGATTTGTCTTTGTCTGAAGGCTTCATATAGGCTTACAGCACAAGCAACAGAGATATTTAGGCTTTGAATTACCCCGACCTGTGGTATTAAGAAGTTACCATCGGCTAATTCTACTGCTTCGTCTGAAACGCCACTATGCTCGTTCCCAAAGACCAAAGCTACTGGCTGTGTTAGGTCTAAATCATATAGTGACTTAGATTCTCGATTTAAATGTGTTGTATAAATTTTTTTATTTTCTTTTCTCAATTCCTCGTAACATTCTTTAATAGACCTAAATTTTCGGAAATTAAGCCATTTTTTTGCACTTGCTGAGCTTTTTGCTCCAAGCTCAGGAAATTCACGACCTTCCGTATATACAAGACAAACATCATATACACCAACAGCATCACAACTTCTGACTACTGCCGAAACATTATGAGGGTCATCTACATTTTCTATCACTAATGTCAAATCAGGTTGCCTTTTCTCAAGAACTTTTCTTAACTTTTCCATTCTTTCAGGTGTTCTTGGATATACGAATTCTTTATTCATCCCATTCACTAAAAATAAAAACAAAATCGTTAATTAAAATTTTAATATTCAGGAGTATTATGAAAGGCAAAATTACCATAAATTTTTTTATGACATTATTGTTCCTGTTAATCATAAATTCCTGTTCTAATATTCCCAAAGGTGAAGAAGAAATAGCATTTGATGCCGAACCCCCGAAAGGTTATAATCCTATCTTCGTTCAAAAAGTTAGAGAATTCAGCCCTTACGAACCTACAAAACCAAAGCTAATAATAAAAAATATAGATAAAACTAATCCTAATAATATTAAAGTTTTTTTTCATTTAATCTCTGATAATGATACTTATCTCACGGGTGCTTTTTCCGAATTAATGAAAAAATACTGGTGTTTCGTTGAGGACTCGGTTAATGGAAAAATCAGACAGATAAAAAATTTCACAATGAAAGAAATTACTGAAAAAGATTTTTTTCCATATTCATTAGCTATAGTTCTTGACCATAGCGGCTCAATGGGTGATTGGCGAGCTTTTGCGATGCAGGATGCTATAAAAAAATTAATAAATGAAAAAAGAGATTTCGATGATTATGCTATTATTAAATACGATTCCAAAGTTGTTACTGAAGTGCCACTAACTCAGATAAAGGAAATCCTCCAATCTCAATTTCAAAGAAATGGATTGGAAGGGTTCGGTGGAATGACTGCAATATCTAATGGCATCCTTGCTGGTATCGAAGAATTAAAAAAATCTCGGGGTTCAAAAACTAAATCTATTATTATTTTTACCGATGGTTTTGACAATAGCTCAACTGTTTCAGCGGATTATGTCATTAACCAAGCAAAATTAAACAATATCTCTATCAATACTGTAGATTTCGGGGAATACCTTAATCCAAATTATCTCAGAAGATTTGCCGAAGAAACAGGCGGTTTTTATCACAGAATTTATAAAACCGAAGAATTTGACTTGGTTTTCAAAGATTTATACAAAAGACTACAAAATTTCTATTCCATAGAGTTCAAAACTCAAGAATATGGAATTCATAATCTAAAAATAAAACTTTGTCTTCCTAATGATACCCTAACATCTTATGCAACTTTCGATAACACCCCTGACATTGGAACTATTGCCTTAATCAATGTATTTTTTGACTTTGATAAAGCTACAATTCAAAAGCAATCCGAAGAAGCCATTGATGCTGTTTTTGCTCTTATGAAAGCCTATCCCAATATGGTAATAGAAATAAGAGGACATACAGATTCTCTAAATTCTACTGGAGACCCTAATTATAACCTTAAGCTTTCTCAACGTCGAGCCGATGCTGTCAAGCAAGCTTTAGTTAAAAAAGGTATTTCGCCCGATAGAATACAAACCATTGGCTATGGCGAAAAACAACCCGTTGCTGATAATAAAACCGAAGAAGGTAGAGCATTAAACCGCAGAACAGAATTTATTGTTATTAAGAAATAATTCTATTTATCGGACGTTTTTATCCGATATTATTATTAAGAAATTGGTAATATGTCTTTATTTTTGAATAGAATTGAAAGGGAGCGTTTGACCGTCAAAAAAATGATTGAGCTTTATTGCAAACTCAATCATACCCACAACGGAAGTTTATGCAGTGACTGCCAATCCCTTTCTGATTATGCTATGAAACGACTTGATAACTGCCCTTATGACGATAATGATAAACCAACGTGCAAAAATTGCACAATTCATTGTTACCGTAAATACGAGAAAGAAAAAATTCGTGAAATTATGAGATTTTCAGGTCCTAAAATGCTTTTGCATCATCCGTATTTGGCTATTATGCATCTGATTGATAACAAAAAAACTTCTAATCAACAACAAGACTGAAATAAGTTCTTTTTTTACATCTATAAATTCATATAACATTTTTTTTCAATACTCATAATTCACCTATTCATTCCTTAAATTCCCCACTTGAGGGGTGGCAGCGTTACCTGACGGGGTGGATAAAATGCATTACCCAAGGATGAAGCTGTGTAAAAACCAGTCTTTCTAAGCCGAAGGCGAAGAATCCATATCATTTAAGTTATTGAATGCTTATAGACTCTTCACTTCGTTCAGAGTGACAATGTTTTTTTCTCATATGTCCTACACCTTAGAGGTGTAGGACATCTTTCTTTGCACTGACAGGGGTGTTTGTTCCACCTAAAGGCACTATTAAAAATGATTTTTTTATCCACTACTTTAAAGTAGTGGCTATTCAATCTTAACAAACTTCCCCACCCAAGTGCCAAGACGGACATAGAAAATTCCTGATGGCAAATTAGATATATCAATCCTTAAATTCCCCTCTTGAGGGGTGGCAGCGTCAGCTGACGGGGTGGATAAAATGCATTCACGAAGAAGTTGAAAATTTATATTTCCGATTTCTTGCTTAGCTGAATTAACTTTTTAACTAAAAACACTTGCAGGTTGGTTTTAATAATTTATTGATCCCGTCTTAATTAACCACTATAAAAATTTGTGAATAATATTCTTCCCCTAAAGTTAGGGATAACATATATATTCCAGATGGTAACCCTGACGTGTTTACATTTATTTCACCAGAATATGGATTCTTTTTATTCAAAGAAATTGCATAATTATTTGACAGCGTCCTGCCAAGAATATCTGATAATAAAATTTTACACTCGTCAATATTTATTCTTTGATCCCAGTAAAGATTAAAAACAACTTGGTCTTTTGAAGGATTTGGCATAGGAACAGATAAAAATACTTTTGATGTATTTTGCTTATCTGTTTCAAGTTCGACACCTGTCTGACTTGTATTTATATTAGCAAACATAAGTATTGAGCTTGAGGTATATTTATCATAAGCATTAAAGATTAATAAAGAGTCTTCAATAAATTGATAAAGTCTCGTTATCGAATATCTTGAGAATTTTACTGTATCCCATTGAACATTTTGACTCTGTATATCATTTGTGAAAAACATATTATTAATAACTGAGATTTGATTATTATTGATAACCAAATAAGAAGTACCAAAAAAATATCTGTCTTTTATTTTCACAAATACTGGTTCGCTTTCACCTCTCGTTTCTATAATCTTTCTTGTCGTTTTATTAATTAAATCAATTTCATAACAACTTTGTAATTGAATTGTATCCTTACTTGAAATTACAATTTTATCCCAAGTCGCATAAATAGAATGGTCGATTAAAATGGCCGTTCGGCAATTAATTTGCATTGGTTCTTCAATTGTAAAAGAAAAATCCTTAACCCAGTTATTACCATCATCTTGACTATAATAAACCGAGTAAACGTTTTTTGGCTCTGATGTATCTTTTGATATAGTATAGATTTTGTTATCATATTTTGTTGCATAAAACATTTGAGAACCACGTTGCGCATTTTGCCGCTCAAGTTGGAAATTATTATCAAATAATCTATAAGCAGACCAGCAACCAAGGCCCCATCCTAAACATCCCCACTGAAAAAATAAATACTTTCCTTTATTCTCTAAAGAAAATGTTGATAACCCTTCATTAAGATATTGAGTGCTACTTGTTTTTATTGTTGTTTGACCTCCATCGTTAGTATAAATGGTATTTATAACATTTTCAGTGTTAGATGGAAAAAATACATATCCATTATCTTTATCCTTATACTGAAAACATCCATTATAATTATAAGGGTATTCGAATTTGAAATTTTGATACAATTCTGAATGATAGCTTTTAGTTGGAAGCCACGTTGTTCCCCTGTCTGATGAAAAATAAAAAATAGCATAAGGTCCTATAGCACGTGCATATTGTCCTTCAAACAGATTTACATAGAAATATTCACCAAGAAATGATTTCAAATTCCAATTTAACCCACCATCATTTGACACATAAATGAGATTGTTTTTCCCAACAGCTATTAATAAATTATCATTTATAAAATTAATGTGATTAAATGATAAATCTGAAATATACCTGTCTGTTGGACTGTTATTTACCCTATATTGCTTCTTATTTTTGTAATCAATTCTGAAGAAAAACAATGAATCTTTTTGACTAAAAATTTTTCTTGAGTAGATATAATATAAATTATCATTGTAGACTCTAAAACTTGATGTATTAATATTTTGAATAAATGCCAGTGTGTCAATTTTTGAAGTATTATCATTCAGCCTATAAAGATAATTTCCTAACGAGAAAAACACATAGTCATTTGGGGCTGCGAGTATGTTTTTTACTTCAGGACAATTGTTACAAATTCCCATTTCAGAAAGACGTAAAATATTTTTAGAGCCATTTTCTAAATTTATTACTGTAATAGCTCCATAACCAGAAGAACAAAATAATTTACTTCCTAAAATGGTAGCTCTATAATAATTACCATCATTAGAATAATCATATTCCTTGGTTTTATTTAACGATTTGTTAAATATTAATATCTTTTTATCTGTTAATGCAATTATATTATCTCCATAAGGTAATAACTGATAAAAATTGTAATTACCCAAATCAACGTAACTACAATTATTAAAATTATCGCTCGACAGAACACCCCAGCGTTTTGAACTTAAAGCAAACAAGGATGAACCATTTTGTATCATACCAATGATTGTTAAAGAATCGTTTATTTGCATTTTTGACCAAGAATTTCCATTATCAATACTTTTAATGATAATACCTCCATCCCCATAAACTAAAATGACATCATTAGTAGCATAGCTCCCATTATAATTTGATGTAATTCTCTCTGGTTTTATGTTACCAAAAAATTCATTGGCATCGTATGCCCACAATGAGCTTGTCATTATTAAAATGAATATACTGACTTTAAATTTCATTTTAACTCACCCTATTACTAAGTTTGACATAATTAACTTCCAACAGAAAATATAAAATATTAATCTTATAATCCCCATTTTGAAGGTTGGCAAAAAAAATGCGAGGGATAAAAGTGACTCAACAAGTTTATACATATTTATCATCAAATGATGTCCGTTATTAAAGGGTGATCTCAATATAATTACTAATTTGTTTTTAATTATTTATAATTTCATTTCAAGACTATTAAAACCCTTGTATAATTACTACCCTCCAATGTAACAGATATTAAATAGGCTCCAGATGATAAATTATTAGTGTTCAATGTTAATTCACCGGAATAAGAATTTATCTTCGAAAATATGAAATCCTCTTTTTTTGTCATTACCTCCCCCAGCATATTGAAAACTTTAAAATCTGCCTCATCAATATCATATTTTTGATTCCAAATTATACTAATTTTGATTAGATCATTCGAAGGAATCGGATGAATAGATTGTATTATTATATTTGGTATTATCTCAGTTTGATATGACTCTTCAACATCAAGTATTTTATTTGTACTAGCCTTAAATAAATAGCTTTTATTAAAAAGAGAATCGTATGCAATAAAATAAAACAATGTATCAGATAAAAAACCATTTAGTTGGTAAAGTCTCGATTCAGTGGACAATATAAGAGGGGGTGATATCCTTTTAAAATGCATTATATTCCAATCTCTTATTGGTTTTGTGATACTTTCTGAATATAACATTTGAAAAGATACATCTTTCTGCAAAATAACATAATAAATATTATTTAATTTTAATGCTTTTAGAAAAAATGTGGAATCAGCTTTATAAACTTCATTGATAGTTTTTCTACTAATATCTATACTATAAATTTTGCAAAATTGAAAAAAATTATTGTTTATGCGTTTGGAATAAATAAAACTTATCAGTACAAAATCATCAATATTACTTGCTGAGAAAAACGTAGAGTTCCAAGAAGATGAATCAGCTTTGAAAGAAAAATCTGAAATCCAATTAAAAACAGTATCAACTGAATAGTAAAGTTTATAAGTGTAAGGTTCATTTTGTTTATAATCTCTACCCACTGCATAAAATTTATCTTTAATATTAAAAATACAATATATCATAGTATCCTGAATGTATTTACGATTAATTATTTCGACATTTTTATTAAATACATCATACACAGTATAGAGAGGAGAATTTGGAAAAGACCTTTGTGTTACAATAATCGGAGTTTCTTGATATACGATTAATATCGGTGCAGTTTCATTATTGAAATGCTGAAGATTCTTTATTTTCTTCATTTCTAAAGTTTCACCACCATCTTTGGTAAACAAAATATTGGTGTCGATTTGTGACCAGAGGCTTTCGCCATAAATAAAACCATTATCAGGATCGATATAGTATGGAATCTTTAAATTTCCCGTCGAAAAAGAAGAATTTTCAACAAAAACAGGATGATAATTCTTTTGTGGTAACCAAGTTATACCACCATTTTTTGTTGATAAGAATTTTCCTTTAGCTCCTATTATTTTGAGATTTAGATCGTTCTTTAAAAATAAATAAAAAAAAGAACTTGTTAGACCCGATAATAATGAATTCAGCTCCCAATGTTTTCCACCGTTATAAGACATATAGATTAGTTTATCATTCCCAACTGCTATTATTGTATCTTTTGAAATAAATTTTAAATCATTAATTATTAGGTTATCAATATACCTGTCATTACCTGGCAGCTTTATATGTTTAAATTCATTTGTAACTTTATCAACTTTACCAAAAAATAAGCTGTCAATTTGTAATACAGAATCTATTTTTGTATATATTTGGTAAATATCATTGCCATCGGTTGCAAAAGGAACATCCCTAACCTTTGATAATTGGCAAAGGTATTCACCACTATTTATTAACAAATCAAACTGAAACAAATCATAACCTAATGTGAAAAAAATGATATCTTTCTGGTTTGAAGTTAAATTATAAGGTATTGGACAAGTACTGCAAAGATCATAAGTTGTTAAATCGATAACCCCTGTTTGTTCATTGTCAAGATTTAGATATCTTAATTTCCCATAACTCGAGACATATACTATTTTGTTCCTTACTAATTGAGCATCATAATAATTTATATCTATTGAATAATTATACTCTTTAATTTTAATTAAATCCCTGCTATAAGATAAAATTTTTTCGTTTGAAATAACATATATCCTATTGTTATAATGAAAAATTTTGTGGAATTTAAGCTCCTTTCCTAACTCAATCAACGACCAACTCCTACCATTATCCTTTGACCGGATGAGATATTTTTTATCAGATATACCATAGAAATCATTTCCAATATTTGTCATATCAATAATATTTAAAGAATCATTGAGATTTATCTGCTCCCAATTATTTCCTCTGTCAGTTGATAAGAGAAGAACACCCACATCACCATAAACGACAATAACCTTGTCATTAAAATCAACTCCATTAAAATTAGATGATGCTCGTGTTAATACATAATCAGTATAAAAGTCTGAATGAGCGAAAAGGAAAAAAGTATTAACTGTTATTGATATTGTGATAATTAAACACTTAATCATAAGATTCCTTATTTGTTAAAGAAATCAAAAGGTATAGAGGATGATACTCTCTACCTAAAACAATTATGGGCAACATGGTCTTGCAAAACAATTAGTTTCCCAAGCTTCCTCCCATGTTTTTCCTTGTGGTGGCGTTATAGGTTCATCGTATGAACAATCTGGTTCTTGTATTATTTCACATTCATCAAGTAATGTTACCACGCGAGCTGGATTTTGCGAATAATCAATACATACTATTTTTCTATTTTCACATTTTCCGTTAAGCAAGCTACAAGCTTTTAGTTTTAACATCCATTCTGCTTCGTTAGGATATTTATTCCACAAAAAGTTTTCATATTTCAAACATCTAGACATAGTTATAGTAATCGTTGGGGGTGGGGGTGGATCACACGATGGCAATGGAGGTGTACATTTTGAAATTGCATCATTATACATTTCAGTCATCATCCAATTCCTAAAATTACTCCAATCATTAGATGAAATCTTACAACTATTCCAATTCCAAACTTCTTTAAAATATACATTTAACTTATTGTTTTGAGAATCCCACCAACAGCAATATACAATCCAATATGGACAATTTAATCCATTATATGGATAAAATCTAAATGCAATATGTTCACTATAAGGCGGATTACAAGATTTTACTTCAAATATATTATAAAAAAAAGATACAAAAACAATAATAATATAAATTATATTAGTTTTCTTTTGAAAATATTTTATTAATATTCTCATTTATTTCTCCAATTATTTAAATAAACAAATTAATTTGATTTATATTTCATTTTTATTAATTTGCCACTGATTAGTGGGCAAAACTCTTGAAAACACATCATTAATCGCTCGCTTATCTGGGCCGGGCAGTAAATCAAACTTACAGTCCGGCTATTTTAATACAGGCATAAAGCAACACTCCTTTCTATTTTATTGATAATAAGTTTTAGAAGATTTTATATCTTCACAGTAATTCCCTCGCCAAGATTGTAATAATATAATCCATAGAATTTATCATTGATAAATAATTCGTCACCACCTCTATCATATCCCCAAAATATTGCTTCACCAAATTTATCTGTAAATAAAATAATACTATTCAACAATGGCGATTCAATAAATCTCAATTCTACTTTTGCAGACTCAACAGGTAGATTATCATTATTAATAACCTTGACAGTAAATTCTAACATTTAGTCATCTCCCAAACAGGAGGTGTTCCCAGTAGAGCTTCCACCTGTTTAATTTATGGAACAACAATTCTTTTAGGTTTACCTGGTTTACTCCAAGAACTCTCCCAATATACTCTTCCTCTTACTCGATATGTTCCAGATGGATGACCAAAAGGACATGAAGTTAATGGTCCCTGATACTGAAAAAGCCAGTTTTCACTCTCCCCTACTGCGTATTCAATTTGATATTCTTCAGCATCAGGTATCGACTCCCATGAGAGAGTATCGGTGACAGGGTTATATTCAAAATTTTCTGGTGGTGGTAACATAATTTGATCCTTTCATTTGTTTTTAAAAAAAATTAATTATTTATACTTCGAATCAGACTGTTGAGTCTGACTACCATTTTTGAATAAGTATCGAATACTTCATGAGTATCATCTTTTTTGGTGGTCTTTATAATATGAGCTGTTAGAGGAAGAAATAAATTCTTAAAATCATTGTTCAATATCTCACAGACTTCTTCCTTTGTATCAGTAAGGCTTAAAACTTCTCGTTTTAGATTAATCTTTATTCTCCTCTGTTTTATCAAGATTATGACCAATACAGCTACAAATATTATACTTAATATAATCACTATCAAGAGAGTAAAAGTGTTTTTATACTTTATATCTAAAATTTCTTTTTCTTTTTTCATATACTGAAATTGAAGCTCTGCTTGATATTTAGCTTCAGTCATTTTTAATGCTTTCGTTTGTTCGTTTAGTCTTAATGAATCAATTATTGATATATATCTCTGCTGGTATAAATTAGCTAAATCGTTTTTACCCTGTAATGTATATATTTCAGCAATTGACTGGATAACATTTATCTCCTCCTCATTCATTCCTTGTATCTTAAAGAAATCAAGAACTTTTGTATAATAATCAATGGACTTCCTGTAATTCCCTTTTAATTTATTCATATCTGCGAAGGCTACATAGATATCTATTTCACCCAACTTATTACCTGACTGTTGAAATAAAAGTAATGCATTATGGTAAAGCGAATCCGCAACATTGATGTTTTTTAATGCAAGCTCAATATTTGCAATATTGTAGATAATAATAGCCTCCAATTCGCTATCTCTACCTTTTATTGTTTCATATGCTTCAGTGAAGTATTGCTTTGATTTAATAAATTCTTTTTGCTCATAATATAAAACACCTATGTTTAAATAGGTATAAGCAATATTATGTCCGTCATTTCTTTTTAAATCTATCGCTAGGTTATAATAATTCAAAGCTTTTTGATAATTTTTATTTTTTAAGAATATATTGCCGATATTATTGTAACATTTAGCTAAATTTAAACTATCTTTTTCTTTTAAGAAATTATTGGCTGCCAGTAGTTGATAATCTAAAGAAGTGGCTAAATCTCCAAATGCCCCATAAAAGTTACTTATTATTTGATAAGTTTCGGTTTTCAAGTGATTTGAACTAAATCCTGAAACTATATCAACGCTTTTGAGTAGATATAATAATCCATCTTTATAATACCCCTGATGGAAGTAAGCTTTACCAAGATTATTCAGACAATAGGGTATAAGTTCCTGCATTCCTTCTTTTTCAGCTTTTTCTAATGCTCTCAATAAAAACTTTAATGATTCATCAAAACGATTGAGGTTTCCACTTGAAATTCCAAGATAAATTAGAGCTCTGATCTCGTAATCATATTTTTTATTTTCAATTGATAATGTGTGGATATTCAATGCTAACTCATATGCTTTTAATGGTTCTATTTCTATCAAAGAATCAGTCAAAGTAATTAAGCTATCAAGGTGATTACTTAAATTAACATTCTGTTTATTGCTTTGGCAAGCATTAATGAACAATGTTGCAATAATCAATAATATAATAATATTAAATGTCGTTTTCATTTCTATCAGATTTAACGTTCATAAAGTTAATAATAAAGTTATAGGCAAATATTAACTCATCTTTCGAGATATGTTTAATGTCAGGGAGACAATCTTTTTTAAGATCTCTATTTTCAAGGATAGCCCCCATAAGGTTGTTTGAATATGGTTTACCATCACCTGTAACAACCCATTCAATGCTACAACCTGACTTTTCAATAATATTTAATATTTTGGGATCAATAATATAATCAGGTTCATATAAAGTCAGAAGTTCGTCATTATCAATTTTTGTAGCTGCAGAGTATTTATAAATTGAGCCATAATTGTTTTCAATCCATTTAATAATTCTTCCTATTGGGGTCTCAGATATATCTTTTGTATTATGGTATTTCATTAATAACTCAATACCAACTCTGTTTTTGGCGAACATTGATCCTTTTCCAGTTATGAGCCAATCAAGCGAGACACCTGTTTTTTGAAATTTGATTAAAGCATCTTGTCCTGGAAATGTTTTGTTCTGAATATATCTATTCAAAACATCCTTATTCATATCAATTATCTCGGCAAAGGTAATTTGATTTTCATAAAAAAGATTAATAAACTTCTTTAATCTATCACCAAAATTCATAAATATACTCATCAGTCTATTAATTATTAAAATATATGCACATCAGTATATTATTATAAATCAATGACTTACATTAATTTATAATGTAAATTTAAGAAAAAAATTCTAATTTATGCAAGTTTTTTTTTGGGGGTTTGTAATTTGAAATAATATTCACCTTTTAATGCAATCAAATGGCTATGGCTACCCCTCTTTTAGTTTTTTTAACAAAGGCAAATAACAATAATCAGTCGGAGTTAGGTCTCCCAGAAACATTCAAGCCCAACAAATGTTATTATACTAAAAAAATTATAATTTCCTAATTTATTTTTTCAGATTGCTTAAAAAGTAAGGAAAGATTTAAGTGTCTATCGCATCACTTCTGCAAATGCAGGTGACTCCCACAGATATGTCTCTTCTGCGTTCGTGGCTCTGTAAAAACAAAAAAAGATTTTTAATCACTCTTCACTTCGTTCAGAGTGACAATAAATATTTTTTCAGATGTCCTACACCTGAGAGGTGTGGGACATCTTTTGCTACACAAACAGGGATGTCTGTTCCACCTGAAGACACTATTTGAAATAATTTTTTTCCACAACTTGAAAGTAGTGGCTATTCAATTTTGACAAAGCTCCCCACCCAAGCACCGAGATGTATTAGGATATTCTTACCTAAGCACAGTCAATTCTCTTGTTATTCTTTGGTCAGCTGTAGAAATTGAAATAAAATAGTGTCCGCTTCTTTCTACTGTGAATTTGGTTTTATGATATCCGGCATCCATCCAACCTTTAGATATTTTCTTTTCTAGCCTTCCTAATAAATTGAAAACAGAAATATCAACTTCTGAGAGTGTTTTAAGCTCGAATGTTAATGTTACTTCCCCAAATGAAGGATTAGGATAAATGAAAATATCTTCTTTGATATCTATTGAATTTTGAACTGAGAGCTGCCTTTTCTTGAGAACACCCAGCGGCAAGAATTCTATACCAAACACATCTTTTACTTCTTCAGAGGTCGCACCGAGCCAAGTTTGGAGAAAGTCAGTATAAACCCTACGATAATCATACTGCATTTTTTGATTACCAGCTTCATCAAGGTCGTTTAAGTTTGGTTTATTTCCAAAATAACCGCCTTTAGCATAATTGCCGAAGACAAATTGAACAGATGCTGCTCCGTGGTCTGTTCCACGACTGCCATTTTCGGCTGGTCTGCGACCGAATTCCGATATAGTCATACCTACAACTCTATCAGCCCATCCTTGTTGAACGGCATCATCGAGAAATTCTGAAATTGCAGAAGCAACGTTCCAAAGCAAGGTAGGATGTTGTCCGGTGAAATAATCAGCATTTTGTTGCTGTGCGTGAGAATCAAAATTGCTCAGTTTGACGAAGAAAAACTTTGTCTTGAGCCCACCAGCAATCAAACTCGATATCATTTCGAATTTCTTTGCAAGTCCGTTACTATATTGGACTTTCAACTTCGATTTGCCCTGATTATATGCTTTTAAAACTTCGGTTGAGTATTTCTCGGATTGGCGAGCTATGATATTCACGAAGTTGAATTCGGTATCGAAGACAGTATTGCCCTGAGATAGGTCTTCCTCTGGAGTTAAACCTGCTCCAAGTTCATAAAACTTTTGTGGGTCGGTGAAGGCAATACCCATATCCCCTTTATTACTCTTGAGTAGCATAGAAAGTGTTCCATCTATTTCAATTGCAATCGGATGTTCGGGAATTTCAAATGGAAAATTTGTTAGCTTCATTGCAATATATCTACCCAGCCAACCTTCAAGAAGTTTTACTTTGGGGTCAGATGAATTAATTCCGCTTAATATTATATCTTCGGATCTGAAATGGGAAAGATTTGGATTTTCGTAGCCAATTCCCTGAACAATAGCAAGTCTGCCATCAGCCATTAACCGCATAAAGCCGTCATTATGAATTCCTTGAACGAGAAGAGGGTGGAAATAAATATCCGTTGTCTCGAATCTCTTAGCGATATTTGGAGGAATTCCAAGATTTGGTCTAAGGTTGTAATAAGTGTCATCATAAGCAGGAATTACTGAATTCAAGCCGTCATTTCCACCGAAAAGTTCAATTATAATTACAATATTGTCATCATCAAGCCCCATAATTTTATCAACGGGTTTGAATTCAAACAAGGTTTTCGAAGTAAGTATATTGGGTGCAATTAATGATGCAGCGGTAACTGCAGCTGTATTTTTAACGAATGTTCTTCTTTTCATTTTTTCCTCTCTAAGATAATTGAAAATCAGGAGCTTTGATAAAAGATAGAAGTAGTTGCTTTATACCCGTGGCAGCTTTATCATTTTCGGACTCAATGAGGTTGCCCCAGTTCTCTTCGGTAGTTTCGGCATATTGCAAAAGTCGTTGTTTATACTTGAGGTGTCTTGTTTGAGAAATCTCTTTCGGCAAGAACAGTTCCTCAAGATTTTTTATGAATTTATCAAGGGTCTGATAATCACTGATTCTTTTGCCTAAAGAAATGAATTGTTTGTTTGTCATTGAGTTAATCATTGATTTAGCAAAGTCATATCTCAAAGGCAAAGTTTTTGTGCTAATCCAACTTCTATAGCCCTTCCAGCTTCCAACGTTCGGCGGATCATAAAGTTCCTGTTCGAGGCTGTGAATAGCCATAAGAGAATTTTGCCAAGAAATGCCTAATTGCCTTTGCAGACTGATTATAAATTCAGGTGGCGTTTTGATTTGAACGCCGATATTTCCTTCATCATAAAAATGCTTACTTGTAAATAGAGCTTCATAGACTGGCTTCAAATTAAAATTATTATCCTTGAAAATTTTTGCAAGTTCCTCAATCACTCCATTATCATTTCCCGCTGGATTGCTATAAACAAAATATCTATAAATCTTATCGCAAACAAATCTTGCAATAGGCATAGCTCTTTGAGTGAACATTATATTCAGCAGAACTCTGACTTCTTCATTTAACACCTGATCTTCGGTATTAGAAGCAGCATCTCTTGCGGGAATGGTTTCGCCCATAAATGTTTTTGCTCCAATATCATGGTCAGCAGGAGAAAAATAAGTGTTAAAATAGCCTTTGAAACCGGGCTGACCAAAGTATGGAGCTGTTCTCCAGCCTGTTAGGACTTTTGAACCTTGTTTAATATCTCCTTCTGTATAATTACCGATACCCATCGTGAAAAGCTCCATCAATTCTCTCATATAATTTTCATTGGGGTTCTGCCCAGATGAATAATAAAGGCTTTGGTAAAGGAGCATAGCTCCATCAAGTGTCATTTCTTCGGCAATTTCTTTGTAATTTCCAAGTCTAAGTCGTCTCAAGGTCTGATTATTTTTTAATAGCAGTGGAGAAGGTATAAGAGCCAAAGTATCATAAGTAAATTCAATTGTCCATATCGTAGAAAGAAACAAAGTAAATTTTTCAATCGAAGGAAACTCATCCCTTTGCATTAAATAGACCCACCAGTTTACAAAATTATAGTAGTTTGTCCAAAGGACTCCCTCAATCTGAGATTTTATTTCGGGAATCTGCTCTAATGGATTTTCTTCAGGTGTATTTGTCCATTTTTCTTGTGGTGGTTTTGGCAAAGTTTCATTGCCGGTTCCTAATATTATGGCAACAGCTTCATCGGCTGTTTTTCCTTCAATTGTTTTAACTGCTTCGGGGGTTGGATTAAAAGTTGTTCTGCGTAATAAATGATAAGCTTCTTTTCTACCTAAAACGCCTGTAAATTTTTCTAAACCAGCTTGAATATCACGCATTGGAACAGTTTTATCAATAAGAGCGTTATCCGGTTGCTCGATAACAAAGCTATCAAGGAAGTCCCTACGTTTCATAGATTCTCCGAAAATTGTTAAATGAAAACCTTATTCAAATATAATAAATTCATCTTAATATTAATGTAATAATCATAATAAAGTTACAATAAGTTTTTCTCTGATTATCGGATGAAAAAAAATAAAATCCTTTTAATTCGTAATAATATTAGTCTTTTTGGGTAATCGAGTTGAAATGAAGAATATGAGAACAGCTTTATTTTTATTGATTTTTATCTGTTACCAAATGTTTGGTTTGGAAGAAACTAAAACATTTGAATCCGATAAATTTAAATTTTCGTTTTCCTATCCTTCAAGCTGGAATATAGTAAAGGCTGAAATGTATGATATTCTGCCAGATGTTAAAGAATTTATGGCTGGACTTGCTACTTTAGGTTCAGCGGTTCAAACAAATGATGAAAATAAGTGGAACACATTGCTTATTAGAGGTGAAAACCTCCCATATTTTGATATATCAATTCATAAAAAAAATCCAGTGAACTATCAGGATTTTAAAAATAATTATTACAAACTCTTTGACATCATTCTACAAAACAACGTTATTTATCAAGAAGAAAACGAGGAAGAAAACCGAAATGGTCTTGTTATATATAGATTAGTATATGATTTGAATTATGATAAACCAATAAGAAATAAACTAATAGTTACTTATCAAAACGGTTATCAATATATTTTCAGATTTTGGTGCTTCCTTGAGCAATTTAATGAATTTGATAAAAAGTTTGAAAACCTGATATTATCCCTTAAGTTTAACAAATAGTAATAATATGTTTCGAAAAATTTCCATAACATTAGCTCTTTTTCTGCTCTTTTTTAACATAATTTTTGGTCAATATAATTTGACTGAAAAAATAAAATTAGCTGAAACTTACGAGAAAAACGGGGATTATCAGAATGCTGCCCGATTATGGAAGGAAATGTATGATATTCGCCCTGATAGGGATGAATTTTTCTACGGGGTTATCAGAACAAATAAAGCATTAAATCAGTTCAAGGATTTGATACCATTCATTGAAAATCACTTAAAGATTAAGAAATCGGCTTCTCTTTATGCTTTATATGGGGAGATTCTTTGGTTGACTGGTTCATTTGATGAAGCTACAAAAAAATGGAATCAGGCTATTGAACTCTACCCTAATAATAATCAAACCTATATTGATGTTGCGGCTATACAAATATCACTCAGACTTTTCGAAAGAGCCATAAATACTTATAAAATTGGGCGAGAGAAGTTAAAAAATAGCTCCATTTTTTCAGATGAACTCAGTCAGTTATATACCATACTTAATAATTACAAAGAGGGAACAGAAGAAATTCTTAAATACTTCGAGGAAACAAGAAATCAACCAATAACACAAGGAAGAATAAATGCCCTGATTGGTTCAACCGAATCAAAATCTTACATTCTCGAAGTATTAAGAAAAAGATACAGAAATTCAGATGATCCCGAGTATAGACGTCTTTTTGCTTGGTATCTGAGATTGATAAATGACTACAGTGGAGCTTTCGAACAATACAAACAGATTGATAAGCTCGTTAATGCCAAAGGATATGAGATATTGAACTTTGCTAATAATTCCCTAAGAGATGGTGAGTATTCAATAGCTCTCGAGGCTTATGCTTATCTGATTGATCAAGGAAAATCCAATACATTTTTTCAGAATGCTTTGTTTGGCTACGCTAAAACACTTGAACTTTCGATAATGAAAGAAGAAAAATTGAGCAAAAGCAAAGTTCTTGATATCATTGACAGATATCGAAGGATAATAAGCGAATTTCCAAATAGCCAAAATTCAGATGAAGCATATATCAGAATCGCTAATCTATATCTATATCAACTAAATGAACCAGAAAAAGCAGCTAATGAATTGAACAACCTCTTAAAAGTTGCAGGGAATCGCAGAATTACAGCAACTGCTTCAAATCTGCTTGGAACAATTTATATGATTCAGAATAAGTTAGAAGATGCAAAAAAGCTATTCTCAAATGTATCTAAAAAATTCGAAAAGATGTCACCCGAAGAATCTTCTTATGCTCTATTTAAACTTGCCGAAATAGAATATTACACTGGTAATATTGACTCTGCTTATGACAGATATATCGAAATTTCCAATTTATCGAATACTGACGTTGCTAATGATGCAATTGAAAGGATCCTATTTATTGATCAGAACCGAAATTTCAATAAAGCTTTTGCTATTTTTACCAAAGCAGAATTATATGAGTTTCAAAAAAATTATCAATCAGCAATAGAAAATTATCAATCTGCTTATGAATCTGCACCGCTCTCAAATTTAGCAGAACTGAGCCTTGTGAGAATTGCTCAGATTCAATTCTCTCAATCAAAATTTGCTGATGCAATAAAAACTATGGAATTATTGCTTGAAAAATACAAAGAAACTATATATGGTGATTTAGCACTCCTTACAATAGCTAACTCCTACTATGCAGAAAACAACTATGATACAGCTGTCGAGAAATACACCGATTTACTCGCAAAATATCCACGATCCATCTATCTTGAAGAAGCAAGGAACAAAATCAGAACCATTAGAAACAGGCTTAATTAAAAGTTAATTATCAATAAAAAAATATTTAGTCAAAACTTTTATTTTTTATATTAGCTTTTCTTTTGTATTTTAGACTACTATTTAACTTATTTTTCAACAAACAAGGAAAGCTGATGAGAAAACTGACTAATGCTTTGCTTAGCCTGATGATTTTCTTTTTGATTTCATCTAATCTGACATCCACAGAACCGATTAAGCTCACGAAAAACTTCACTTTCTTCACCGAAAAGAATATGCAGGGTTATTTTAAACCATTGATAACCTCTGTCGGAGAAAGTATGAATTCCAACTTGTTTACAAGAGCTTTATATCCTGATTATTGGTCAATCGGACTGGATATTTCTATTATGGGAATGTTCATTCCTGACGATCAAAAATATTATGATGCTGAACTTCCCTTGGCTTATGGTAACACAAGTGTTGTTAAAAATGCTTTATTATCTGAAGGAGCAATTATCAAAGATGTTGGAGGGACTTACAAACAACCTACAGTTTATGGCGGACCTTCAACAACTATATTTGCCGCTCCGCAGAACAAATTTACTAAAACAACATCCTATAATGGCGAACTTGTGCCTGACAGCTCCTATAAATCAGCATATTTTGCAGAAGGCAACGACATCAGCTTTATGGCAGGACTTCCGTCAATTCAGCTTATTGGTGCTTTCCCGTCAAGAACTGAACTAAGATTAAGATTTTTACCTTTACCTGTTCAGAATGAGATGATGATTTATTGGGCTGTAATTTTAAAACAACAATTCGACCATTTCTTCAATCTTTTTGATCCAGATGACCATATAGGTTTAGCTGTTCATTTTGCTTATCATAGTATGAATAGGGATCCGGGTTTGAGCCTTTCAACTTTTGCAGTTGGTGTTCACGCATCAAAAGCTTGGGACTTTGGGTTAACTGCTTATGGAGGAATTCAGTATGAAGGTTTGTCTGGTGAATTCAAGGCTGAAAGAGAAAGAGGAAAAACAAGCGTTTTAGATTTTGATGTTATGAATAATCCTTATCCCGAAGTTCGTAAAGGTGGTCCAATTTCATTCGCACTTGAATCATTCAATAGCTTCAGGCTCCTTGGAGGACTATCTTATAGGACAGGTATAGTGGAATTGCACGCCGATGCTGCTTATGCCTCCCAACCCATTTTAAACATTGGTTTAACATTCTGGTTTGCCGAATGGGGTAAGAAAGAAGAAAAGACAGAATCAATTGAGCGTTATGAAAAAATTGAACGCTACGAACGAATTAAAAAGAATGATTAATATAGGAAGGGATAATTTATGAAAAATAAAAACAAATACATTATTTTAACTATTTCTTTACTCATTGTTGTATTTCTTAGTTCCTGCTATCAAAATACAATTGATGCTTTAAGTTCTTTCAAATTTCAACTTGCAATTTTGTTTGACTCTGAATACAGAAATAAATTTGCTCCCGACACAACAATTGACTTTATTAATCTTGATGATTATAAGCAATACAGGGACAACAAAGACCGTATAAAGAAAGCTCAGTTCCTTCAGTTTAACTACTGGATTGACTCGCTCCATCTGGCGAACAATAGACCGTTCAATCCTAAAACAGATAATGTAGAATTTGAATTTATTAAATTTTATCTTGTATTTCAGGAAGGTGGCGGTATGCCATCCGATCCGGGAAAAAGATTTTTGCTCGGCACATTTAATAATGTAAATGTCTCAAATTATTACAGAAATCCTGAGCATATTCTCGTTGTTCCTGAAGATGTTGCCAAAGTCATTGAAGAAGCAGTTAAAGTAAATCCAAGATTTTATATCATCTCAGAGTATAGCAAAGTGAAAGGGCAGCAGGGACCGAAGGAATCATTTCCATATATCTGGGCAAGATTTGATATCGCTATCAGGTTCGAGGTTTCTTTATAATTTTTTTCTGAAGCAAATCAAAAGAATTGATAAATTTGTAAGTTTATATTTATTTGGTTTGCTTAGAAATTTATGAAAAGATTTGCCCTTTTTATCATTAGTCTTTTTTTTATTACAATTTCATCCACATTTGGTCAGCATACAAATGTGGATGATGATTATTTATCCAAAGACACACTTTGCTTCAAATACAACTTTAAATTAAAAGATACCCTAATCTATAAAGCATTTTCATTCGACAGCATTTCTATTGATTATGATTCTCCGCTGATGAGAGTCAGAGAAGAAATCTGGCAAATTGTATGCGACTCATTATCTTTTGATTATAATTTCTTTCTTTCGATGAAGCTTCTTTCTTATAAAGCTGTTGAATCCTACAAGGAAACGAGAGATAATAAGGTTGAAACTCACAATTGGGTTGGGCGAAGCAGTTGGATTTTGATTGACTCGCTTGGCTATCGGCTGAATTATGGTTCGGATGATAGTCTAAAGTTCGATTTGGCTCCCGGTGGAGCGTTCCAACCAAATCTTATTATCGCATTAGGAACACATTGTAAGGAAATAAATGAAACCTGGTCTGTCCGTTCGCTCGATGATTTAGCCGAAAATGGTGTTCCGGTTCCTTTGGTCCGGCAATCTTCGCTTTTCAGGCTTAAAGGAACAATTGATACACTTGGCGAAAATTGCATAAGGTTTGAATTCATAAAAACAGGTCAAGGAAGTGTCAGAACTATTATTGACAATAATCAAATGAGGGTTACAAATGTTATAAATGGATTTGGTGTGTTCGACCTAAGCTCAAACAGGGGGATTCCTATTCACCTATTTTCGACAATTGAACAGAAATTGACTATTCATTTATCAGAGGAAGACAAACAACCCGGCTATCATTATATCAATACAAATTTCACCCTCATTGATTATAAGCCATACATTCCACCCAAAAAAGAAGATAAAAAGACAAAACCTGTGAAAAAGAATAAAAAGAAATAAATTATTCAAAGGAGGTAAATATGCTTTATGATGTTGACATCAATAGAATTCAGTATATTTCTATAATTGGAAGTATATTGATATTAATAATGATAATAGAACTAATACGAAAAAAGAAGCTGATGGAAGAATATACAATCATCTGGCTTCTTTTCGGTATGATTTTCCTTGTTTTTTCGATTTGGCGTGACGGCTTAGAAGTAGTTTCCCGTTTAGTTGGAATCGGTTACCCTCCTGCAACAATCTTTCTAATTCTGATAATGGGTATTTTTGCTATTTTAATTCACTATTCGCTTGTAATTTCGAAGCTTACAGAAAGAAATAAGATTTTAGTTCAGGAAATTGGACTATTGAAGCAAGAGATAGAGCAAATGAAGGAGAAGAAAGAATGATTCCAATTATATTAGCTTTTTTTAGTGCATTTTTAGGGGTAAGCTCACAGGTTTTATGGAAAATTGAAATTCAAAAAATGGGTGGAATATTGAAACCCGGAGAGAATTGGGTGAAAAACCTGCTACAATTTGTTGTTACTCCATTTTTTATTTTTGGAGCTTTATTATACGCTGCTTCCGGGATTTTATGGCTTTATCTATTGGAGAAATATGAGTTTAGTCAAGTGTTCCCAATGTTAGCATTGAGTTATATAATTGCAGCAGTTTATGGCATAGCAGTATTCCACGAAGCAATATCAATTTATCGTTGGATAGGTCTTGTTTTGATTATTGGGGGCGTTTTTCTAATAAATAAGTAAGAATATTGTAAATTAAGAATAGTAGTAGCTATCTTTTTGAGTATATAAGTTTGTTTAATCCATTCGGTCTCTTGTGACAAAAATAAAGAAGGGAATATTAGAGATAATATTTCAAATGTTCCCTAAAAAGTTTATTGTGTCAGTCATAGTTATTAGATTGTGTGGTTTGTAAAAAAAGAAAAAAATTAATTCACAGAAAATAATCAATTACATTTGATAGTTTTATTTCCAAAATAATATTATTATCAATCATTTTTTTTTATAAATTTGGTAATAAAAATTATTAATCATCAGGGAGAAAATATGTTTAGATTTAGGGAAATTTTGGTTCCAACAGACTTTTCGGAGCAAAGCAGAATGGCTTTGGATTATGCCATTGAATTAGCAAAATCAACTGGTGGAACATTGCATATTATACACGTAATAGAGCCTTCTGTCTATCCTACTGATCTTGGTTTTCCTCAAGTTGGCTTGGTTGATTTGGATAAAGAGCTTGTTGAAAGCTCCAATCAGGAACTTGCAAAAATTGAGGAAGAATTAACAGCAAAAGGCATAAAAACTGTAAAATTTGTTTACCACGGAAGACCATCTGATGAAATAGTTGATTATGCAAACGATAATAAAATAGATTTGATTTGCATAGCCACGCACGGAAGGAATGGATTCGAAAGGTTCCTTTTTGGAAGCACAACAGAAAAGGTTCTTCGAAAGGCACCTTGTCCTGTTCTTGCAGTTCGAATGCCGACTAATAGAGATTAATTTTTCGAAGTTTAAGCTTCAACAAATCGGACTGATACAACTTTCGAAACACCTTCTTCCTGCATTGTTATACCATAAAGTGTATCGCAGGCTTCCATAGTTTTTTTATTGTGAGTAACGATGAAGAATTGGGTGTTTTTGCTAAACTGCTTTATTAGGTTTAAAAACTTATCAATATTAGTGTCGTCCAAAGGTGCATCAATTTCATCTAAAATACAAAATGGACTCGGCTTGACAAGATAAATAGAGAAAAGAAGAGCAATAGCAGTCAAGGTTTTTTCACCACCCGAAAGCATTTCTATTGAATGAGGTTTTTTCCCAGCAGGACGGGCAAAAATTTCAATTTCTGACTCAAGTGGATTTTCTGGCTCTAACAATCGTAGTTCAGCTTCGGCATCCTGACTGAATAAGGTCTTGAACAAATCCTTAAAATGAATATTTACTTTATTAAAAGTATCAAGAAATTTGGCTTCAGCCGTTGTATTTATTTCCTCTATTGTTTCCTGTAATGTCTTTTCTGACTCTACAAGGTCTTTCACTTGTTTTTCGTAGAATTCAAGGCGTTTGCTTTGAGCTTCGTATTCTTCGAGAGCGACAAAATTAACACTACCAAGTTCTTTCAATTTATATCTAATATCATTGACATTTTCTTTTACATTTGCTATAGAAAAATTTTCATCTAAATCAATCTGAACCGAATTCAAGTCAGTGTCATATTTATCCTGAGCCATACTAAGAATACTTTTAATCAAGTTACTTTTTTCGTTAATCTCTAAATCGAGCCGATGATATGCTTCAAGAGATTTTTCGTGTTCTTTTCTTAGTTTACTTAAATCAGAGGAATATCTTTCAATTTGTTCTTCAATCGAATTTTTTTCTTCGAGGATTAGCTTTTTCTTTAACTCTGCATCTTCAAGCTCAGTGCTTAGCTGGGATTTTTTTAATTCCAAATCTTCAGATTCTTTTTTAAGTTCCTCGATTAATTTATCATTTGAAATCAAATCATTTTTTAGCCTGATGATTTTTTCTTCTTCTGTCTCTATCTGTTTTTTTAAGTTTTCTCGTTTGCCTTCGATGGATTTTATCTCAGATTCAAGTCTGATAAGGTTCATTTCCATTTCTTTGAATCGAGTTTGCTGTTCAGTGAATTGAGTTTCGATTATATCTAAATCTTGTTTTTTATTCTCAAATTCTTCTAGAGAATTTTGCAGTTCATTTTGATATTCTTCGCTTAATTGTTCGAAATTAGATGTTTCTTCCGTAATAAGTCCAAGTTCATCTTTTAACTTTAAAATTCTTTCCTGATTGGCAGTCAATGTTTTGGCAAGAGAGTCCTTTTTATATTGAGTAAGAGATATTTGTCTGTCGCATTCGCTTAACTCGTTGTCTGCCGTTCTTAATTTATTGTTAATTTCCTGAATATCAATTTCTTCCCTTTTTTGCTTTAATTCCGATAATTGTTGAGAGAGTTTTTCAATTTTGTTTTGATTTTCTTTGATTTCCTTATTTAAAGCTTGAATACGCTCGAGTTTTCCTAACTTCAAACCTTCGGTTTTTGCAGGTGTTCCAACCTTAAAGTAGCCAAATTTACTTATTAATTCGCCTTCAAGCGTTACTCCAGTATCAATAGTGCCTGAATGGATAAGTTCATGGGCAGTTTCATAATCTTCTACGATAGCCGTTTTGCCAACTAAAAGTCTAATGAGATTTTTAATTTTACCATCATTTTTAATTAAATCTGAGACCCATCCAAAAATTTTTGATGTCTTTTTCAAATTTTTAAAGCCATCTGTTTCGGGTATTAACTCCTTGCAAATAAAGGGAACTTTGCTCAAATTTTTGGATTTTAGAATTTGAATTGCTTTGTCGAGTTCTGATTTATTTTCCACAATCAAGCAATTAGAATAGGAACCAAGAGCCGATTCTAATGCTATTCTGAACTTATCATCTGTCGAAATAATTTCTGCGAGTGTAAATTTCCCGCCTTTAACCTTCCAATCATCAGACTTGAGAAGGAATTTGGTGCTTTCGTCAGATTCCTCAATGCCTTCAAGAAATTCAAGGTTTGTAATATTTGAATTCAAGTTCACTCTGGTTTCTGAAATTTCCTCTTGAATTTTGCTGATTTTACTATCTATTTCACTTTGTTCACGGAGTGATTTTTCAAGAGTCTGTTTTACTTCATCAACTCTATTGCTTAGCTCTGTGCGGTTTTTGTTGAATTTTTCTAAGGATTTTTCCGACTCCGAGATAGAGTTCGATATTTCAAGTTGCTCTTTTTCGAGCTGTTCAATTAGCTTTTGTATTTCAGAAATTCTTTTCTTGTTTTTTAAAATAGATTGATTGTTAATCTGAATTTCACTTTCAAGTTTGATAATTTTTTCATACAAAATATTATTATCATCTCTTTGGTTTTTAAGATTTTTTAAAGAATCATCAAGCTCAATTTTGCTGGAACTGACTGTTTCCTGTAAGGCAAAAAATTCTTTTTTTAAAGACTCAATTTTTTTATTATTATCTGAAATTAAAGCAGTGTTTGTCTCAATTAGTTTTTCAGAATTTTTTATTTCAAGTCTAATTTTTTCCTGTGTTTCGATTAGATTTTTAATTTTTTGCTCATTAACCGCTAATTCTTTTGAAATTGAATTAATTTTATTATTGATTAGATTTTCGGCATTAATTGAGTTTTGAAAATTTTCGTCTAATTTGAAAAATTTTGCTTCGAGTTCTTTTAGGTTATTTTCGCTTTCCGTGATGATTTCATCTTTTTGCTGTTTGACTTTTTGGAAATCAGCCATTTTTTCCTGAAGGCTCGCTAATTCTTTCTTTTCCTTGATAAATTCGTAAAAGAATAGTTTTAATTCGAGTTCTTTCAATTCACTTTGAAGTTTATTATAACGTTTGGTTTTTGCAGCCTGACGAGCTAATGAATTCACTTGTTTTTCAATTTCGGAAACAATATCATTCACTCTTTGAAGGTCATTTTGAATGAAAAGAAGCTTTTTGGCTGCTTCCTTTCTTCTTAATTTATACTTTGTTACTCCTGCGGCTTCCTCAATGAGGTGGCGTCTGTCTTCGTATTTACCGCTAAGAATAGCCTCAATCATCTTTAACTCAATCACGGAATAGGAGTCTGAACCCATTCCTGTATCCATAAATAGGTCTTGAATATCTTTAAGCCGGCAGATTGTGTTGTTAATAAGGTAATTGCTTTCTCCATCCCTGAATAGCCTCCTTGTAACTGTTACCTCAGAGAATTCAGATGGTAAAATATTATTAGTATTTTCGATAGTTAGTGAAACCTCAGCCATACCAAGTGGTTTGCGAGTTGAAGTGCCATTAAAAATCACATTTTCCATTACATCCGAACGAAGCACTGAAGTCTTCTGCTCGCCCAGAACCCACCTTATAGCATCAACAACATTTGTTTTACCACAACCATTTGGTCCAACTATTGCCGTTAAACCCTCATTAAATCTGAAAACTGTCTTTTGAGCAAAGGATTTAAAACCTATAATTTCTAACTTAGATAAATACATTTATGAAAATATCAACATTCGAAAAAAATAAACATCAAAAATAAAAAAATAAACAAGAATTTAACGATTAATGCTTCTAATTTCAATTTAAACTTTTCAATATTTTATAAACAATATGGATTGGAAAGCAAAAGCTTACTTACAAAAAATTTTAGGTTGGCTACCTTTTGGCAACAGTATTAATTATTTTTTTCAAAGGAAAGTTACAAAAAATCTTCCGGTGAGTGAAAAAATATTTTACGAAAAAATAACTTTAGCTGAATATCATTTTGATAATTTTGTTAATTATACAAAAAATAATATAACTGACTCTATTGTATTTTTTGAATTTGGGGCAGGTTGGGACTTAATCATTCCTATGACATATTATGCTAAAGGTATTAAAAATCAAGTGATTATTGATATAAACAGAAAATTAAAGTTTGAGCTGATTAATGACACTCTTCGGCGATTTATTGCTAACAAATCAAAAATCGAAAATATAACTGGTGAATTTGTTAATCAAATCAATTTTGAAGAGATAAATGATTTGAAAAAATTAAAAGAAAGTATAGGGATTGAATATATTGCTCCAATGGATGCCTCAAAAACAAATTTCGCAGACAACACTTTTGACTTTATTTCAAATACATCAACTTTTGAGCATATACCTGAAGAATCAATTTTACCTATAATGAAAGAATGCAGAAGGATTCTGAAGGACGGTGGTATAATGAGCTGCGTAATTGACCTTCAAGACCATTACTCCTATTTTGATAATAACATATCAGTATATAACTTTTTGCAATTTTCTGACAAGGAGTGGAAAAAATATAATCACCCCATCCAATTCCAGAACAGGCTAAGATCAAGTGACTATATTGATTTATTCACTAAAGCCGGCTTCGATATTATTAAAATGGTATTAGATTTGCCTAATGAAATTGAAAAAAATCAACTAAATTCAATTAATATAGATACAAAATTTTCTAAATATGATACTGAAAAATTGTCAGTCAAAGTTCTGAAAATTTTGCTAATAAAATAAAATTTTGGAGTGTTATTTTTTTCTCCTAAATTTATTTAGTTTAGACTAAACTACTGAAATTTGATGATTAATTCCTCCATTAAGTATTTTTGCTTTCAAGGTTTTTATATAATTATTTACTACATCAAAAATACTTAAATATTTATCATAAAATTAATTAAAATATTTAAAAATAAATAACGTTTAAGCATTTTTATTTATTAAAAAGTTGGATGAGAGATGAGCCTGACTACTTTCTTAAAGGAGAAAAAGAACTACACAAGCAGCAATTTAGGGGAAGAAGTTGAAATAAAACTTTATGGTCATTTTGGATATATTCTTCTTTTTTTTCCAACCATTAGCGATAATCCCGACGAACCAGAAACCTTGCAAATAATTGAATCACTTCAACCCTTTTTAGAAAAAGGCAAATTTAGAGTTGTAACTGTCCCCGGAATTACTTACAAAAGCTGGTTTGATGAATCAAAAACTTACGAAGAAAGATCAAAAAAGCACTATGATTACAATAACTTTTTATTAGAAGAGGTGGTTCCAAGCATTTTTAGTTTTTGCGGTGGTCCTGTCCCAATTATGACTTGTGGAGCTGCCAACGGTGCTTTTCAGGCTGCAAACACTTATTTCCGACGACCAGATTTATTTCATGGAACTATAGCATTAAGCGGAACATTTAACATTGAACACTATTCAAAGAATTATTTTGATAGCAATTGTTATTTTAACTCTCCAATTCACTATTTGCCAAATCTAAATGACAGCTATTGGCTTTCTTTCTTACAAAGTAAAAATCACGTTTATATAATGAGTGGTTCTGGCCAAGGCGAATTCCCAGAAAATTCCAGACATTTGTCTGATATATTAAACTCCAAAAACATTCCAAATTTTCTTGACATTTGGGGTCCTGAATGGGATCATAATGTAGAAACTTGGAAAGTTATGCTTAATTTTCTGTTTTCAACGAAATTATAAAAGAATAAAATAGATTTTTGCTCTTTATTCATAAAAATCTTCCAAGTTAAAATCAAGGCAAGAAATGCTAATGATTTTGTTGAATATTTTATTAAATAACAGAAATATAATTTATATTTGTAATTTAATCGAAATTTAACAAAAAAATGGTTATAGAAACTTGGAAGAATCTGAGAATATAATAAGCGTAAGAAATTTACATAAATACTATCAGGGACATCATATTTTAAAAGGAATAAATCTTGATGTTCGCAGAGGTGAATTGGTTTCAATCATTGGACGTTCGGGTTGCGGAAAAACAACATTTCTTAGATGCCTGAACTGTCTTGAAATTCTCGACGAAGGCACTATCAGAATTGCGGGTATAACACTATCAAGAATGAATCATGATAAATCATTCCAGAGTTTAAACAAAAATAAGAAAAAGCGATTGAGATTACCTTTCCAAACAGATGACAGCGAAGCAAACCTTGATGAAGATTTTCAAATAAAAGCAAATACAATCAGAAAGCGAGTCGGGATGCTTTTTCAGGATCTCAATCTATTCCCTCATCTGACTGTTCTTGATAACATAATTATAGCACCCAAAATTGTTAAAAAAGAATCAGCAACTCAAGCGAAATTAAGAGCTGTTCAGTTGCTTGAAAAAGTAGGACTCGAAAAATTTATTGATAGGTATCCTCATCAATTATCTGGCGGTCAAGCACAGAGAGTAGCAATTGCAAGGGCTTTAGCTATGAACCCACAGGTTATGTTATACGATGAACCAACTTCGGCTCTCGATCCTGAACTTGTTGTTGAAGTAATTGAAGTAATGAAGAATCTTCATAGAGAGGGTATGACTCAGATAGTAGTTACTCACGCAATGAATTTCGCAAAAAATGCCTCAGATCTAGTTATTTTTATGGATGATGGTAATATAGTTGAAATGGGTAAGCCCGACAAGATATTTAATTATCCACAAGACAAAAGAACCCAAAATTATATTCGAATTTTGGAGGACTAACTAAAACAGACTACATTTATCGAGTTTCATTTCGCATTTGGAATAAAAAACGGGCACTTGTAGTGCTCTTGCCGCAATCTCAATAACAAATGCTTTTAATTGAGGACTGTCGTCTTTTAAATTTAATTTGTATGGTAAATTTCCACAAGAAAACATTTTGAAGTTTGTTATGCTTGGTATTTGAGTATAAACAGCTAACCTGCTAAAGCCAAAATCCAGCCTGTTTGTCATCCATTTTGCAATCCAACCATTGATTAGCGGGTAGGGATCGTCTTTCAACATATGAAATTTTTCAAAACGCATCTGAAAAGCCGATGTCAGACCTTCAATTCTAATTTTAGGTCTGCTTTCGAGTCGTTCTTTTAATCTTTTTGTAAATAATTCCGGATTTGTTAATAGATAATCTCTTAATCTCTTGTTGTTATTTTCTTTTAAATATTCGCTAAGATTATGATTTTTCAAAGTATCATAGGCTTTAAGAGCATCATTAAGGAGTTTATTATTAATCGGCAATCGCGAAATGCAGCAATTAAGCTCTTTATCCCGATATGCTTTATGATAAAAAATCCTTGTAGTGGAATAAGGAAAAACAGTATTGACAGCCTCCTCTATATTTTTTGAACCATTAGTCATAAAGGTTGGGCAAATTATGTTTCTGCAATTCATCCTATCCATTAGAGATAACCAGACTTCGCGAGTGTCTTTTTGACCAATTTCGAAA
Source organism: Candidatus Kapaibacterium sp. (assembly GCA_026418625.1). Lineage (GTDB taxonomy): Bacteria > Bacteroidota > Ignavibacteria > Kapaibacteriales > UBA2268 > CALHRB01. Next base: position 15,246 of record JAOABA010000043.1, on the reverse strand, counting down.
CCAAGAACAACTGTTGATAACGAGTCAATAGCCATTGCAAGGAACATTGTATTGCCCTTTGAGTTTTTGGTAGAGCAGGAGAAGTTTCTGCCAATTAAATAAATTAATCTTGGATGATGATGATGAACACAAGCATCAAGATATTCTTCCCAATTAGGACAACCTTCAAGAAATTCTCGAATTTTTTGATTAATCCTCAACGGTGAGCTGTGATAAATTGGGACTAAATCTCTGCAAGTTCTTCCGCTAAGATAAGCTTCTGTAATATCTGAAAGATCAGGACGAATTGTTTCCTTTCGTTCGAGGACCCAAGTTTTTCCGCAATTTCTGCAACGAAACCTTTTATTCCCGGTTGATGTTTGACCGTGTTTTATGACTTTCGAACTTTTACAATAAACGCACAATGGATTTATTTCTTCATCTTGATATTGATTTATATGAGTTGATATTGGATCTTTCATAAACAACAAATTGGTTAATTTACATTTAAAAAAAAGTAAATATCCGAAAAAAATTTCAGATTTGCAACACAAGATTACAAAAGGAGTTTAACTTTTGAAATTATTATGAAAAAAAATGACTTACCTTCCCAGAAGTTTAACTTCTTCATCAAAATTTTCGGGTTTTAGTCTTATTAACCAACCCGTATCATAGGGGTCGGTTAAGGCATTATTTGGATCGTCCAACACACTTTGATTAACTTCCTTAACAATGCCAGAAAGAGGTGAAGTTACTGATTGAGCTCTTAAGTCATTAGAAAAAAGTTGAAAAAAGACGCTTCCCTGCCTAATTTCATCACCTTTGGAGGGTAGATAAACAGTTTGTATTCGTCCGATTGAATATAATAAAGATCTCTCAATACCAATTAGAACGTTGCCATCATCTTCTCTCATAAGCCAGCAGTATTTACCAATCCCAGTCAAGCCTCCAAATTGTCCTTCTCTTTTCATTTCTGTTTGTGACTTTGAAGAGCTTTCGGTCGAAATTTTTGAAATAGATTCGACAGATCTTTGAATTACCCTTTTTAGTTCGTCTTTTGTAAAGGGTTTTGAAAGGTAGTCGAAAGCTCCCAATTGCATAGCTTGTAAAGCAGTGTTTATCGTGGCATAGCCCGTAATCATAATAACCTGAGTCAGATTATTTTTCTCCTTTGCCATTTTAAGAATTTCCAATCCATCAATTTCAGGCATCATCAAATCGGTGAGAATAATGTGATAGTGATTGCTTTTTATTAAGTTTTTGGATTCTTCAGGAGATTGAGTGAGGGTAAGGAGATAATTAGGTTCATTTTTCAAAATTTTTGCAATACTATCCAAAACAATTTTTTCATCGTCAATGACTAAAATATTATAAATATCATTCATAGCATACCTTTAATTTAATCTGTTGCTTGCTGGTAATAAAATTCGGAAAATAGCACCACCGGAATCGGCAGTATCAACTTCAATTGTTCCGTGATGGCGTTCGATTATACCCCAACTGACCGCCAAGCCAAGCCCATTAGTATTTTTTGTAGAGAAAAAGGGTTCAAAAATTTTATCAATCAGATTTTCGGGAACTCCGGGACCATCATCTTCGACCGAGATGCAGCACATTTTTTTATTTTTAAAATAATCAGTAGATATTGTCAAATTTCCTTTGTTTTTCATAGCATCGGCGGCATTAATCATTAAATTCAGGAGAACTTGTTGCAGTTGCTTGGGATCAGATTCGATTTTTGGGATCTTATCATAGAGTAAAGTAGTGATTTTTATATCCCTAAATTGCGGTAATCTTGTAATAAGTGAAAGAGTCTGATTAATAATTTGATTAGGATCTATTATTTGGAACACTGGCTTATCCTGACGAGCAAAATCAAGTAGATTACGAACAATATCACGACAACGAAGGGTTTCTCTGATAATAACTTTAATATCCTCTTTCAAGTCCTTTGAATCGGGAACAGAATCGAGAAGATCCTCAGCATAGGCTAATATACCAGTTAAAGGATTATTAATTTCGTGAGCAACACCAGCAGCTAATTTACCAAGAGCAGCAAGCTTTTCATTCTGTATAAGTTGCTCTTGCAAAAGCACTTCATTTGTTATGTCTCGTCCTATGGTGCAAGTTCCTATAATTTCATTATTTTGGTCAATTAATGGAAAACGGGTCATTTTGAAATGCCTTTCCTGCCCTTGAATAATCATTTTTTCGTCATATTGTTTGTGTTGTCTTAACTTTATAACCTCTTCGTCGTGTTTTTTAACTAAAGAAGCAATTTTTTCGGGGAGTATCTCCTCGGGCTTTTTACCTATGAAGTCCTCAGTTTTAAGTCCAAATGCTGAGGCAGTAACAGGATTAACGATCACATATTTTCCTTCTTTGTCCTTGATTGATATCCAATCCTGAGCGGTGTTGATAAAGCTTTTAAATCTTATTTCTTGCTGCTCTATTTGTCTCATCAGCATTACTTTTTCGGTAATTCTATGCCATTTAATCAAAATTGAATAAATATTCTCATTTTCATCAATTATTGGAATTCTAGCAATTTCCCAATGAGATTCAACAGGTTTTCTTAAAAATCTTATGGTAGTAATAGGTTTTCTATTTTCAATAACAAGATTAATGTTTTTTTCAGTTTCACTGATATCAATATCAAAATCAAGATTTTTTAAAAGGTCAATATAGTTAGTACCAATAATTTCAGATTCATCTTTATCAACAAAATCGAGAAATTGTTTATTTGACCGAATTATATTTTTATTAAGGTCAATAACAACGTTTAGGTCATAATCACTATCAAAAATGTTTTGAAGAAAATGTTGTTCCTTTTTTAAGGTTTTTTGAAGTTTATTTAGTTCGTTTATTTGATTAATAATTTCCTCTTGGGCATTAACAAGATCCCAAAAGATATGAGCAAAAGTGTGGTCAATAATTTTTATTCCGGGTTTCAGATTTCTATAAAGTTCCTGAAGAAATTTATCATTGCCGGTAAGTTCAATGATTAGTTCTAAATCTGGAATTGACAAAGCTTCGTTAAGATCGACTATGGTTTTAATTCCAAGTTCTCTTGCATAAATCATTCCGGGAGCATTATCATTGATATCAACAACAGCAAGTATTTCGAGTTTAAGTTCCTTTAAAAAAGCCCCTTTAGTCAAATCGAGGATTGACTTACAACCCTTGCCACCACCTATAATAATCGTTTTCATTTTATTTATTGACGCATAAATTTTAATTCATTTTAATGTTTTTCTCAATTGGAAACTCTTTATCAATCATTTCTTTGAAATCTTTGCAAAATTCATCAGAGTCCTTGTAATATCTGTCTGGTTTAATAGTAAAATGCTTCAAAATACTATCTAAATGATTTGGGATATAAGGATAAATTTTTTTCAGATTTAAAATACGGTAATTATAAAAAGCTGAGCCATCTTCTCTCCGAAGAGAATTTTTTACTTCATCGCTGAATTCATTGCTTTTAAGGACATAATCGAAAGTCTTTATCCCTTTAGCAACAGCATAACCAATGATATTGCTAAAGCTCCAAAGATCAAAATCAGAAACATCTTGCATCAAATCAAAATCTATCCATCGGTATTGACCGGTTTTAGTTTCAATGAAGATATGGTCGTTACGTATATCACCGTGGCAAAATCCATTTTGATGAAGAAACAATATTGCAACAAAACAATCATATAATTTGTGCATTATTCGGGGAAGCTCTGTAAAAAAATATTCTTCGTGAGATAAGTTTATTGAAGGGATGTAGTTGAATAACGATGTCCCTTGAATATAATCTATTACTCTAACATTATTTCCTTTTTCATCATAGACAGTATAGCCCTGCATAAATCTTTCGTCATTTTTGACCAACTCAAGAACTTTACCTTCTTTTTCAGGATTTCTATAGCATTTGATTTTCAAAATTCCAATATGAGCATAAAATTCTTCGTGGAAGACAGTCTTGATGATTTTTTCTTTACCTGTCTCCAACTCAACAGCACTAAAGACCCAATATTTTGGCTGGTCATCTATTCCGAAACGTGGTTCACGCATATTACCCCGGACGACAAAGTCAGAATTATTAAGTCGGATTACATCACCTCGATTTATCCTCATCCAATCGGAAGTATCAGTAACAATCTTCATTCTGAATGGATTAATCTTCCAGTTCGTTACTTCGTAAATTTTATCGCATAATATTTCTTTTTCAGTCATAATTTTAAATTTTCAATAAGAATGGCAAAAGCATTTGCCTTAAAGCAATAATTACAAATATATTAGAAAAACATAATTAATCAATTTTTTATTGTGTTAAGAATAAAAAAAATTTATGTTAATAAGATATAATTTTTTTACCTAATTATTCGTTTCTAATAAAAAATTTGGGTTGTGGAATATGATGTATGAAAAAGTGTTCGTTTAATAAAAAGCAAAATTGCATTAAACTCTTTGTAGCCCCTTTTTTTGCTAATCATAAGGTATTTAATAAATTAATTAATAACAAATTAACGATATTTTAGCGGGGGAAATATGACACGCTCATTGAACAAAGTAATGTTGATTGGAAATGTGGGGAAAGATCCTGAATTAAAATTTACACCAAGTGGAATTCCTGTTACTTCATTCAGACTTGCCACAACTGAAAGTTGGAGGGAAAAAGATGGTTCACTCCAAGAGCATACTGACTGGCACACAATTGTAGCTTGGCGAGGGCTTGCTGAAATAATCACTAAGCTGGTGAAAAAGGGTTCAAAAATTTATGTTGAAGGTCGTTTGCAGTCTCGCTCTTTTGAAGATAAAAATGGTAACAAAAAATATGTTGTCGAGGTTCTCGCAGACAATATGTTAATTTTAGAAACTAAAAAATCCAAGGATTCCGACCAAAGCAGTGATTCTTTTGATAATGATGATTTAGACGATAACACACATTTTGATTCTGATTTTGAGAAACGAATATCTAAAGAAGAGCATTAATTTTTTAATCTTTTAATCTAAATTTAAAGGATCATTTTTATTGATTAGAAGTTTTATAATACTAAATTACCAAAGAAATTACTTAAAATACTGACTAATAGCTTGTTCAAAGGCAATCTTAGAATTATTTTTAACAGTCACTTCCAAATTTTTTTGTAATGATAACTACAAATATTATTATTTCAGATATCAGTTCCAGTGTTTTTTTAATTAAGCTTAAAACTTTGCGTTCTCTGCTCTTTCAATGCGACCTCTGCGAGGAAGAGATTAAAATTATTTAGGAATAGCGTTCATTGAATTGTAATAGACACTTCACTTCGTTCAGAGTGATAATAAAATACTATTCTTTAGATGTCCTACACCTTTGAGGTGTAGGACATCTTTCTTTGCACTGACAGGGTTGTCTGTTCTACCGGATGGCACTATTAGAAATAATTTTCTTTCTCCACTACTTAAAAGTAGTGGCTATTCAATTTTCACAAAGATCCTAACCCAAGTGCTTAGCCTGATTAAGTAGGTTCCGGAGGGAGTAATATAAAATATTTTGATGAGAACAAAAAATCACTATGACACCACAGGATATAATACCTTGATTATTTTTTTAGTTTGTCCCGTCCTGAAAAAAGTTTACATAAAACAGGAAAGAGGTAGAAATGGAGCGAGGGAACGAATATGTAAAAAAGACTCAAAAGGATTACAGTTTGGCCTTTAAATTGCGAGTAATAAATGAAGTAGAAAAAGGCTACTTAACCTATAGACAAGCACAGAAGAAATACGGAATACAGGGTAAATCAACTGTCTTAAAGTGGTTAAGGAAGCATGGCAGGTTAAATTGGAATAAAGGAGCAATTGTGAACAAGAAGGAAACACCATATCATCAGATACAGGAATTAAAGAAAAGAATAAAGAGATTAGAAGCTGAGAAAGAGATATTGAACATGGTAATAGAAGTAGCTGATGAAGAATTTGGAATGGATTTAAGAAAAAAACACTTAGCTCTGTCGTTAGAAGAACAAAAGCGGCAGAGCGAAGACAAACAAGCATAAGCATTAGTATGGTATGTGAAGTGCTGGGATATACCAGACAGAACTATTATAAGCGAAAGATAACAGAAGACAGAGAAGAAGCTATCAAGAAAGATCTATTCAAGATTGTGTGTGATGTTCGCAAAAAGTTACCAAGAGTTGGAACAAGAAAGCTGTTAAAGTTAATTAAACCTGAATTACTTTCAATCGGTATTAAATGTGGAAGAGATAAGTTATTTAACTACCTTCGGGAAATGAATTTGTTGATTAAACCAAAGAAACGTTATGTTAAGACAACTTTTTCAAAGCATTGGATGAGGAAATATAAAAATAAAAGTAAAGGCTTGCTTATTGACAGACCGGAGATGGTTTGGGTTAGTGATATCACTTATTTAAACTCTGATGAAGGTAATTGTTATTTAACCTTGATAACAGATGCATATTCGAGAAAAATAGTGGGTTATAATGTAAGCGATAACCTTATGGCAGAAAATGCTGTTAAGGCTTTAGAAATGGCTGTAAATGGGCGTAAATATCCCAATCAAAGATTGATTCATCATTCTGATAGAGGATTACAATACTGTAGCAGAGAATATGTCGAAACAGCTCTTAGAGCCAACATAACAATGAGCATGACAGAAACATCAAGTCCTTATGATAATGCTTTAGCTGAAAGAATGAATCGAACTTTTAAAGAGGAATTTTATTTGTATAATACATTTAAAACAAAATCACAGGTTTTTGAGGTTGCAAGGGATGCTATTGAACGTTACAACTCTTACAGACCTCATTTATCTTTGGATTTTTATACACCTAATGATGTTCATAAAAATTCCCAATTACTCGGGGCAACTGGGGATTATTTGTTTTATTAATTTTGTTAACTTATTTTAGGACTATTCAGTTTATAAATAAAATTCAACAAATTATTACAGTTTAAAGGTTAGTTATAAGTCCTATCCTAGTATTTTGCTTATACTGAAGTCTCTTCATCTGCTTTTCATCATATGTGAAGTCAAGATTTACAATTATGCCAAAATAAGACCATATTTTGAATTGAAAAGAATTAACCCATCTCCCCGTAAATGAACTGATCTTTTGAAATGACGAGAAAAGTTCAATTGATGTATTATAAGATGATAACTCATTAAATTTCATCAACAGTTCAGACTTAATTTCAATGCCTGACTCAGCCCGATATTTTTCAATAATATCCTTAGTTTTTATATCGTCTGTCAATTGATAATGCAAGTCACTTCTTGTTTGTTTGAAAGAAACGCCACATCTAAATGATAAATTAACATTAGGATTGGATGAACTATAAGCAAATCCAAGACTTTGCATGGAGATAACCGGATCCCATAGATTCGCAGTTCTTTTTTTTGAGTCTTTGATGATTATAAAAGACTCAGTTATTTGGGTTCTTATTGAAGCTGAGAAGAATGGATCAAGCCTCCAACCCAAAGGGTAAGAGAGCTGAAATTCCCCGAAAATGTCATTATCAGTTGGCAATATCAATGCTGAATGTAATTTCTCGTTTTTAAGATATTGAATCCCGATTGCATATTTCAATGATGCATTTAATATTAAAGTATCTATTTTGAATTTATGTTTAAAATCAAAGGAATTGTTTAACTCAAATGCTAACTTCTCACCTTGTTGCCAATCATTAATTAATGACTGTGAAAACGTGAGTGAAAATTTTGCTTGGGAATATAATATTAATGGCAAAAAAAAAAATTCATAAATCTAATATTTTATAAACTTATGAGAATAATTATAAGTTCCATAATTTATATTCAACAAATAAAGACCTGGGATTAAATGGCTAACATTTAGGATTAATAATTTATTATAACTATTTGGCTTAAATTCGATAATAGGAAATTGAATTAAACCTAAATTGTTGATAATTGAAATCTTTTTAATACTATTATCATTTTCTACAAATCCTAAGTTTAAATAATTGGTTACTGGATTCGGATAAATACTTAATTTATTATTAATAATACCTTCAATATTAGATACTAAATTGGTTAATTTTGTCTTGAATATTCCTGCGCCTAACACGCTTGTGATGATCTCATCTTGAGTAATCAAAAGTGAAGTGATAGGAGCAATTTGAAGACCACTGTTAACTTGAGCCCAATTTTTACCAAGGTTGGTTGATAAATAAATGCCTTTACTATATGTTCCAACGAACAAGTTCTGCCCGAACATAGCAAGGCATTCAGTCCTTAAATCCTGTATGCCTTCATTAATTGATGACCAATTATTGCCATAATCATAGGATATAAAAACTCCTTTAAATTCAGATGTATATATTATATTATTATCAGAAATTATAATGCTTGTAATTGGTTTATCTGTTATTTTATTATTAATGTTTTCCCAGTCTTCTTCTTGTTTATTATACTTAAATAATCCGCCATTGTTTAAACCAGCAAAAATATTTTGATTATCTTTTGCTAGTGACATTACTTTTAAGTCAGGCAAATTTCCTTTAAAGCTCATCCAATTTATACCATTATCATTAGAAATGAATATTCCATAACCATATGTTCCTGCTAATAATTCATTGTTCATTGGCAAAATACACATAACCATCTTGTTATTTAAATTGTTTTTATCTGATACCCATGAATTGCCCAGATCAGTTGACTTGAATAATCCAGCAGACTGTGTACCAGCGAATAAATTTTGACCATTAGAAGCAATAGATAATATGTTTAAATCTGTCAATCCATTATTCCTTGCAACCCAAGTATTGCCTCGATCAGTTGATATGTAAACTCCCCCTCCTAATGTACCAGCAATCAAGTTCTCATTGTATTCAATTAATCGAAAGACATTTAGATTTGATAAACCATTGTTATATTTTATCCATTGCGACATTGAACTATTCTGATAGCAAAAGAAACTAATGAATAAAATAAAAAAATATTTTTTCATGTTTACCCCCAAAAATTATTTTAAACTGATAGATTTCTTATTAATAGCAGGGTAATTATATAAATTACCCTGCTTAAGAGTTAAGCTATTTTAATAATTATAGTTTATGCACCAATCATTAATATCATTTTTGTCAGAAGAACTTAAGTTTCTCCAAACATTTGCAAATTGATTTTCGTAATCACTATAGCCATCTTGATCCTCATTGTCAATAGCATATAATGTATTATTTAATAAAGGTACAAGGTTTTGAATATTTAATGATTGATGTTGTGAAGCCCATTGTGCAAATGCTCCAGCGTCATTTCGTTGTTGGGAAGACAACTGAGGTATATCTCTACTTGGTGCAGTGTTATCACCACATTTTCCAATAGTCTCACAAGCACAACTTGTAGAAAAAAAGCCTGTTTCACAACAACAAGACAGCCCTTCGTTGCAAGGCCCAGTACATGAACAAGATGAGATGCCAAAAAGAAATGAGGCGCTACAACTACCTCCACCTGAATTTTCAGCTGGCCTTGATAACGAATAAGAGTTCCCTATTAACATAATAACTATAAAAGTTATAATTATATTTCCTATCTTTTTCATTTTTCTTCTCCAATTTAGAATTTAAACAAATTAATTTTAAAAATTTTGTATTTTTCATTAATTTGCCCATTGGAATAGGGCAAAAGCCAACGAACAGCAATAATTGCTCGCTTTTCCTTGCCGGATTCGTAATTCGCTGTTACGAATTCGGCTTTTTTAATGCAATCATAGGCTAACCCTCCTTTCTTTTTTTTAACCTGAAGTCAAATAACAATAACTACATCGGTGTTCGGTGTTCGGTGTTCGGTGTTCGATGTTCGGTGTTCGGTGTTCGGTGTTCCGAAAACTTTTATACCTAACAATTGCAATCATAATAAAAAAAATTCTAATATCCAAATTAATTTTTATTAATTTTTTTTAGATTTCTCGACAATAAAGGAATGACGTGATTGACGAGAGCGTTGGTCCTGCGGAGGCTCTTTTCCCAATGATATGTCACTACTGCGGCGGCAGGAGTCTCTGTGGCTTAAAGAGATTCCTGTATGCACAGGAATCACAGGGAAGAAGGAGATTCCTCTTTGCGAGGTTGTTTAAAAAGCAATCTTTCTAAGCAGATGGCGAAGAATCCATATTACATAAGTCATTGAAAAATAATGGACTCTTCGCTTCGCTCAGAGTGACAATAAATTTTTTTCAGATGTCCTACACCTTTGAGGTGTAGGACATCTTTCTTTGCACTGACAGGGTTGTCTGTTCTACCGGATGGCACTATTAGAAATAATTTTTTTTTCACTACTTAAAAGTAGTGGCTATTCAACTTTAACAAACTTCCTCGTCCAGTTACCGAGACGGACATAGTAAATTCCTGATGGCAAGTTTGAAATATCAATCCTTTGTAAAGACACAGCATGCTGTGTCTCTACGGATAAAACGCATTCGCAAAGGATATTATTGATCCTGATTTATCCAAGAGCTTTAATCTTGAGTCAACTTATCGCTGAGCTTACAATTTGATAAATTTAATTATTCTCTCACCACACCTTAGAAAATAAATACCCGATCGAAGGAAAGAAACATCGATTTCAAAAGTATTTTTACCAATTAAATTGTTAATATCTATTTCAGTTAATTCATACAACTTTTCACCAAGAATTGAGTAAATATGTAAAGTTTTTGAAGGTTTTTCCTGAATGTTTATTCTCATTATATCATTTACAATCATAGTATTGATGATATCTTCATCAATGCTTTCCTTTTCTTTAACGTCAGTTAAGTTACCTTTGTATTTGACAATAAATGGTCCATGTCCGGTAATAAATTTATCTTTTGAATAATAAGATATATTCCCGCGTCCATAATTATTGTATTCAGGATGGTTTTCATATTCAATTTTACTGATATACCAATTTGAACCACCATCGTTTGTAATATAAATTACATTGCCGTGAAAAACTGCTAAATTCAGAGAATCAGAAAAATATGGAACACTATAAGTGCTTAAACCAAATGCGCTATCAGTAAGAACTAAATTCCAGCTTTTACCTCCATTAATTGTTTTAAAAAGGAATGGTTTATAATTATTGTTATCTTTACTAATATTAACAGAAGTAGTTCCCCAGCCAACATTTCTGGTAATATATTCTATTGATCGTGGGTAACTTGTATCATACCAGCCTTTAACGCTTATAATCTTATCGAAGGTTTTTCCTCTATCAAATGATGAATAGAAATTTACTAATGAATCCTTATCATTATTAACGGATAGGAAACTTATAAAAATAGCATTAGTATCTGCACAAGAAAAGCTATCTATTCTATTAATAATTCCTTCAGAAACATCTAAAATAATCTTCTTCCAACTATCCCCCCAATCTTCGGTAATGTATAGTTTCCCATTGTTTGTAAAAGCATAACCAATATTATTATACATTTTTAGCTTAATGATGCGACCTTTAGAAAAATTTGTATTTGTTGAGTCGGCAAAATCTGATGTGTCTTTTGTCATCATTTTCTTACTCCAATTAAATCCTCCGTCAGTTGATTTTAAAATATATCCTGAATCAGCTCCACATAAAATAAGTTCATTTTTAATATATGCAATGCTGTATATTTTCCTTGGGCGATGATCAGGATACATTTTGCTCGTATCAACATATCTGGTTTCCCAATTAAGCCCGCCATCAGTTGTGGCTCTATATATGCAATAATTTTCATAATCCTGTGCGAAATATACCCAATTTAGTGAATCAAGACAGGAAATTTTAAAAAATGGTGGGTTTACAAAACCACGAATTTGACCAAAATCAGTTCCATAATAATACTTTTTTACATCTATCGAATCTAAAGATTCCCAATTATTATTTATTGGTTGTATCCAAAGTATCTTATTTTCATTTTTCAAATTCCCGTTAGATTCAACAAAACAAGAAAAAATAAAAATTATTATCATTAAAAAGCGCATTAAAAATCCTCCATCAATAAAATAATATATTGGTAAGTAAAGGAACTGTAAATACTACAGCTCCTGCTTATCATTTATTTAACAATGAAAATTTTACCTGTCTTAATTATATCGTTTTTTCTAAATAATCTAAGTTTAATGCATCTTCCCCAAATGAATTATTCCGACAATGAAAAATATCACAGATGCTATGAAAAGTAAAATTGCACCTATCAAAGTTAAATCAGCACTGCTTTTCTTTTTCTGCAAAATTTCTTCTTTAGATTTCATTGAAATGATAAATGGAGATGATGTATCATCTGGTTTTTTAATCAGGAAATCCTCGCCGTCATAACTTATTTCCCCAACAATATAAACTTTAGAACCAATTGGAAGCAACGTTTCTGTGTATTGATGCCCCAAAATTCTGTAATCTCTGCCTGAAGATTTTTTATATGGCTCATAACGGCTGAAAGCTAATGTTGTATCAATTTCCCTGCAATTTGATGGGTCCACTTTAATCTTTAAATTGTCTTTTATTACATAGAAATTATTCCAGTAAATTTCATTTCGGATAGTTTTTGTTCCTGTGCGGGTGTGTCGTTCACGTCTGTTTTTGTTCTGAATATAATAAGTTTCTTCGTATCTTTCTTCTACTTTGACATTATAATAGACACAGCTTTTTTGAGAAAGCTCTGATGTAATAAATGACTCATCGGAAATAGTTCCGTTGAATTCGACAATTCTTTTCAGAGCGTTGGGCTTTTCAATTTCTTCGCTGACAAATTTTAGTTGTTCGATGATGTCTTCGATTGAATCCATCCCAGCGATGGAAATATCTGTAACCTGAGTGAGCAATTTAGTCCTTCGGAATATCAGAGCTACTCCAATAGCAATGCAAATAAGACTGACAATGATATATACCATTTTTCCTCTTTGAATAATTATTTGATTACAAACTATTGATTTTTGGTAAAATAACAAATTGGAAATTTTTGAAAAGTAAAAATTAAAACAAGATTATTATGAAAAACATATTTATATCCTCAAATCTAATATTGAGGCGAAGGTTAAGCATAAAATTAAAATATAATGGATTCTTCACTTCGTTCAGTTTGACTTAGATATGATTATTTCATCTATTAATTTCAATATTTTTAATCATTTAGTTAAAAATTTGCGATCTATGTAAATTCTATGTCATCTCTGCGTTAAGCTTTTTTTATTTCTCACAGAGTTCGCTAAGACTAGCGCAAAGTTCGCAGAGGATTTTCAAGAATTTCGAACTAATTTATATAAAAATTTTTAAAATGTAAATCTAATTCAAAAGACTCTGCGTTCTCTGCGGTTTAGTTAATTTTTCATATTCAAGGAATTTATCCTTTGCGTCCTCTGCGTGAAACTCTTTTTATTTCTCGCAGAGTTCGCTGAGACTATCGCAAAGTTCGCAGAGTTTTTTCAAGAATTTCGAACTAATTTATATGAAATTTTTATAAATGTCAATCAAATTCAAAAGACTCTGCGTTCTCTGCGGTTAAAATAATTTTTCATATTTAAGGAATTGTCCTTTGCGTCCTCTGCGTGAACTTTTTTTATTTCTCGCAGAGTTCGCTAAGACTAGCGCAAAGTTCGCGGAGTTTTTTAACTAAGATTTTTCAGAGGGTATTATAACGCATAAATTATACTGAGCTTCGGACAAGATATCCACTACAAGTAATATGGATTCTTCACTTCGTTCAGAATGACTACCAAATATAAGTAATTCAACTATTTATTTATGATTTTATAAATATATTGGGTTAATTTATTGATAGGTAATTAAATAATCCTTTAATACTTCCTTTATTGTATCTGACTTGAAGCCCTGTCTCAACAGATATTGATAGATATATTTTTTTTGTTCTGATTCATTCAAAGTCTTTAATTTATATTTGACTTTGTCCAATTTTTTCTTGGCATTTTCAAAGTCATCTTCATCTTTTATTAGTAAATTTATAAATTTATCAATTATGTCCTTTGAAATACCTTTCCTCATCAAATCATAGGTAAGCTTTTTTTTGCTCAGTGCTTTTCTCTTAATATTATCTTTGATATATTTTTCTGTAAAATTTTCATCATCTAAATAATTAAACTCCTTTAAAAATTTTATACAAAGTTCAATTTCAGACGATGAAAAACCAAGCAAACGCAGTTTATCACGGACCTGTTTTTCAGTTCTTGGTTTGTAGGAGACATAATTCAATGAGGCTCGCTTTGCATCAAAAATTCTTTGTTCTTTTTTTATTTGGATTTGTGTTTGTTCATTTATTGTTTCATTCTTTGAAATTTTGAATTTAATAATCAAATCCATTGACAGAAAAAGGAATTCGCCGCTATCAAGTTCGACTTGGCAAACCTGTTTTCTTTTTAGGAGTTTTATGTTTTTTACTTTAGCCAATATTACTTTTTGTTTATATATTCAAAATACTTATCGTTAATCAACGTTACAAATTTTTTCAATATATCTAAAAAGCTATGGAAAACAAAAATAAAAACTCTGGGAAACCAACAGATATATCTCAATTATTTAAGGAGTTCTTCAAGAGTGAACAAGCTGGAGGAATTGTTCTTTTAGTTTGTGCTTTGATATCACTCATTCTCTCAAATTTTGTTTTCCATCAGGGATATACTGAAATCTGGCAGGTAAAATTAGCCGGATGGAGCATTGAGCATATCATCAATGACGGGCTGATGGCAATATTTTTCTTGTTGATTGGTTTGGAACTTGAGCGTGAAATTTATCGTGGAGAGCTGTCAAATATTAAAAATGCAATGCTCCCTGTTATAGCTGCAATTGGGGGTATGCTGGTTCCTGCCGGAATTCACCTTGCATTAAATTTTGGGACCCCCACAAAAGCCGGTTTTGGCATTCCGATGGCAACCGATATTGCCTTTGCAATTGGTATTCTTTCGATTCTTGGAAATAGAGTCCCACTATCCCTAAAAATCTTTCTGACTGCCTTGGCAATTATTGATGACCTTGGAGCAATTTTAACAATAGCCATTTTTTACACAAAAGACTTATCTTTCATTAATCTGGCTATTTCACTTGGTATTTTTGGTGTTTTGGTTATTTTGAACAGATTGAAGGTTCATATAATATTACCTTATATCATCGGTGGAATTGCAATGTGGTATTTTATGCACTATTCCGGTGTTCACGCGACTATAGCGGGAGTTCTTCTTGCATTTGCCATTCCATTTGGCGATGGTTCAAAAAAATCACCTTCTTACAAGGTTCAGCATTTTTTGCATTATCCGGTTGCATTTTTTGTTTTGCCCATATTTGCTCTTGCGAAC